>JBLHNH010000007.1:0-39674 GCA_047622645.1 Flavobacterium sp. | reverse complement strand
AATTTTAAAGAAGGTGACAAAAAAATTCCTTTTCAAGTTTTAACGGAATTTAAAGGAGCTGATTTAGTTGGAATTCGTTACGAACAACTAATGCCTTTGGCTTTGCCAAATGAAAACGCAGAAAACGCTTTTAGAATAATTTCAGGAGATTTCGTTACTATAGAAGATGGAACAGGAATTGTGCACACAGCACCTACTTTTGGAGCAGATGATGCCAAAGTTGCTAAAGAAGCAGTGCCAGAAATTCCACCAATGTTAGTAAAAGATGCTAATGACAATTTAGTGCCTTTAGTTGATTTACAAGGAAGGTTTATTCAGGGTTTAGGTGATTATTCTGGAAAATATGTTAAAAACGAATACTACAATGATGGTGAAGCTCCAGAACGTTCTGCGGATGTAGAAATAGCTATCCAATTAAAAGAAGAAAATAAGGCATTTAAGGTTGAAAAATATGTTCACAGTTATCCTCATTGTTGGAGAACAGACAAACCGATTTTATATTATCCATTAGATTCTTGGTTCATTAAAGTTACCGAAGTTAAAGATCGTATGTTCGACTTAAATGAAACCATAAACTGGAAGCCTAAATCAACGGGTGAAGGTCGTTTTGGAAATTGGTTAAAAAACGCCAATGATTGGAATTTATCTCGTTCAAGGTATTGGGGAATTCCTTTGCCAATTTGGAGAAATGAAGAAGGAACAGAAGAAATATTAGTAGGTTCAATTGAAGAATTATATAACGAAATAGAAAAATCAATAAAAGCTGGTTTCCAAAAAGAAAACCCATTCAAAGGATTCGAAGCTGGAAATATGGCTGAAGAAAACTATGATTTAGTTGATTTACATAAAAATGTAGTAGATGAAATTGTATTAGTTTCTGCTTCAGGCAAACCAATGAAACGCGAAAGCGATTTGATTGATGTTTGGTTTGATTCAGGCTCAATGCCCTATGCCCAATGGCATTATCCATTTGAAAATAAACAAAAAATTGATGATAATCAAGATTTTCCGGCCGATTTTATCGCAGAAGGTGTTGATCAAACACGTGGTTGGTTTTATACTTTGCATGCTATTGCGACTTTAGTTTTTGATAAAGTAGCTTATAAAAATGTGGTTTCAAACGGATTAGTTTTAGATAAAGAAGGACAAAAAATGTCTAAACGTCTAGGAAATGCAGTTGATCCATTTACAACTTTAACTGAATATGGCCCAGATGCAACACGTTGGTATATGATTGCTAATGCAAATCCTTGGGATAATTTAAAATTTGACATCGAAGGAGTTGCTGAGGTTCGTAGAAAGTTCTTTGGAACATTATATAATACGTATTCATTCTTCAGTTTATATGCAAATATTGATAATTTTACATATAATGAAGCTGAAATTCCTTTAGAAGATAGACCAGAAATTGACCGTTGGGTTTTATCAGAATTGAATACTTTAGTTAAAGATGTTGATAGTTTCTATGCAGATTATGAACCCACAAAAGCCGCAAGAGCAATCTCTGAATTTGTGCAAGAGAATTTAAGTAACTGGTACGTTCGTTTATGTAGAAGAAGATTTTGGAAAGGTGAATATGGAACAGATAAAATAGCTGCTTACCAAACACTATATACTTGTTTAGTTACTGTAGCAAAATTAGGAGCACCAATTGCACCTTTCTTTATGGATAAACTTTACAGAGATTTAACACAAACAACAAATTCAGAAAACTTTGACAGTGTACATTTGGCAAAGTTTCCAGAATATGTTGAAAAATATGTTGATAAATCGTTGGAAAGTAAAATGTTGAAAGCTCAGACTGTTTCTTCATTAGTGTTATCACTGCGTAAAAAGGAAATGATTAAAGTGCGTCAACCGTTGCAAAAGGTAATGATTCCGGTGCTTGACAATGTTCAAAAAGCTGAAATTGAGGCTGTTTCGGACCTTATAATAGCTGAAGTTAATGTGAAAGAAATCTTATTTTTAGACGATGCTTCAGGAGTTTTGGTAAAGCAAATTAAACCAAATTTTAAAGCACTTGGGCCACGTTTCGGAAAAGATATGGGTCTGATTTCTAAAGAGATACAGTCTTTTACTGCGAAACAAATTAATGAGATTGATGCAAAAGGAAGCTTAATGATTGAAATTGCAGGAAAAAGCATAATTTTATCATTAGAAGATGTTGAGATTTCGTCGCAAGATATTCCTGGTTGGTTGGTTGCTAATGCTAATGGTATCACAGTAGCTTTAGACATAACAATTACTGATGAATTAAGAAAAGAAGGAATTGCTAGAGAGTTAGTCAACAGAATTCAAAATATTAGAAAAGATAGTGGTTTAGAAGTTACAGATAAGATAAAAGTGGAGTTAGAAAAGAATGCTGTTTTAGAAGATGCAGTTTTAGCTAACGAAGATTATATCAAATCAGAAACATTAACGGAAAGTTTGGTTTTTGTAGATCAAGTAGATAATGGCACAGAAATTGAATTTGATGATATTAAAACAAAAATATTAATCTCAAAATAACACATTATGATTACTGAAGATAAAACGAGATTTTCGGATGCAGATTTAGCTGAATTTAAGGATTTAATTATAAAGAAAATCGAGAAAGCACAAGCCGATTTAGATTTAATAAAAAGTGCTTATATGAATGGTTTAAATAATGGAACTGATGATACATCGCCAACATTTAAGGCGTTTGAAGAAGGTAGTGAAACCATGTCAAAAGAAGCTAATTCTCAATTGGCAATTCGTCAGGATAAATTTATCCGCGACTTAAAAAATGCACTTTTCCGTGTAGAAAATAAAACCTACGGAATATGTAAGGTAACTGGAAAGTTAATCAATAAGGAGCGTTTAAAATTAGTTCCTCATGCGACTATGAGTATCGAAGCTAAAAATATGCAACGATAGTATAATTTTACTTTACAAAAAACCCTGCAATTCTTTAATTGCAGGGTTTTTGTAATATAATTTACATATTTAATATATGAAAAAAATATTTATTCTTTTATCTTTCATTTCTTCAAACTTAAGTTTTTCACAAATAGAAATAGATAAATATAGAACTGAAATTTGCAATTTAGATTCTGACATTAAATTTGAAAATTATTGGAATCAACTACTTGAAATTGATCAAAATATTCTTGTAAACACTAAAGACCATAAAAAAGCAGACTCTATTTCTTCGAGTTTAATGGTTAGAACTGCATTACTTTTTGAAATTCATGGAGATAAAGTATATAAACCAAACAACTTAGTGCCAATTTTAAATTTAAGTCATAATAATATCAGTGAAAGTAGTATTGTGTTTTGGACTATTATTGAAAAATGTAAAATGGTTGGAGGAATAATAGATACTTTTGGAGGAGTTTTCCCAACTTATCAACTTGAATGTGTTTCTTTAGATTTTTATAATTACACTTTAAATCAAGAAGAAAAAGAAGAAATGTATCCTGATTTAAGAAAAAAATTAAATCAGATAAAAACCAATGATATTGTTACAGCTTTAATCGAATCTTATAATTATCAAAAGCAATTATACACGCTAAAAGAAATAAAAAGTATTGGAAAATGGTCTTTGCAAAGTTTTAAAAATGAAATTCTTTATGTATCTTTTGAGTTTGTAAAAATGTCTGATAATAATATTTATATCAAACAAAATAATAAAATTCAGAAGTTAATTATGCTTAAGAAACATAAAGGAGTGAAAATTTTCAAAATAGAAAATGAACCTTTTGGTTGGAATTATGAACTTCTTAAAAATGGAATTTTATTTTTAAAAGATGATAAAAATGAAGTTTTAATACAATATACAAAAGCGTAAATAAATAAACCCTTCAAAACGTAATGTTATGAAGGGTTTTTATATTTGAACAAGTCTTACTCCTTAATACTAATATTATAAATCAAATTTAATTCCTTGTGCTAAAGGTAATTCATCAGAATAGTTAACTGTGTTAGTTTGTCTTCTCATGTAAACTTTCCAAGCATCAGAACCAGACTCACGTCCACCACCAGTTTCTTTTTCACCACCAAAAGCACCACCAATTTCAGCGCCAGAAGTTCCGATGTTTACATTAGCAATTCCACAATCAGAACCTGCGAATGATAAGAATTTTTCAGCTTCTTTCAATTCGTTAGTCATAATTGCTGATGATAAACCTTGTGCAACTCCATTTTGTAATTCAATAGCATTTTCAACTTCACCAGAGTATTTCATTAAATATAAAACTGGAGCAAATGTTTCGTGCTGTACAATTTTAAAGGAGTTTTCTGCTTCAATAATAGCTGGTTTTACATAACATCCAGATTCGTATCCTTCACCAGAAAGAACTCCTCCTTCCACTAATACTTTTCCACCTTCTGCTTTAGCTGATTCAATGGCTGCTAAATAAGTGTTAACTGAATCTTTATCGATAAGTGGTCCAATATGATTTTTTTGATCTAATGGGTTTCCAATAGTTAATTGACCATAAGCACCAACAATTGCATCTCTAACTTTATCATAAACCGATTCGTGTATAATTAATCTTCTTGTAGAAGTACATCTTTGTCCAGCAGTTCCAACAGCACCAAATACAGCACCAGGTACAACTACTTTTAAGTCAGCCGTTGGAGTAATGATTATTGCATTGTTTCCACCTAACTCTAATAATGATTTTCCGAAACGCTCCGCTACTTTTGTTCCAACAATTCTTCCCATACGAGTTGAACCTGTTGCAGAAATCAATGGAATTCTAGTGTCAGTAGTCATCATTTCCCCAACTTTATAATCACCATTGATGATAGAAGAAATACCTTCTGGCAAGTTGTTTTCTTTTAAAACGTCAGCAATTATGTTTTGACAAGCAATTGTACATAAAGGAGCTTTCTCTGAGCCTTTCCAAACACAAACATCACCACAAATCCAAGCTAAAGATGTGTTCCAAGCCCAAACAGCAACTGGAAAGTTGAATGCAGATATGATTCCAACAACACCAATTGAATGCCATTGTTCTCTCATTACGTGACCAGGACGTTCTGAAGGAATCGTTTGTCCGTTTAATTGTCTTGATAAACCTACTGCGAAATCACAGATATCGATCATTTCTTGAACTTCTCCGTAACCTTCTTGCAAAGATTTTCCCATTTCATAAGAAACTAATTTTCCTAATGGTTCTTTTAATTCTCTTAATTTGTTACCAAATTGACGAACAATTTCTCCTCTTTGTGGAGCTGGCATTGCTCTAAATGTTTTAAAAGCACTTGTTGCTGCCTCCATTACTTTTTCGTAATCTGCTGCAGTAGTTGCTTTTACTTTTCCTATTAATTGACCATCTACAGGTGAATAACTTTCAATGACTTCTCCGTTTGAAAACCATTCGTTTCCTGTTGAGGTTCCTTCGTTAATGGCTTTTACTCCTAGTTTTTCTAGTGCTTCAACCATTCCGAATTGTTGTGCTATTGTTGACATTCTAACTTTTTTTAGTGTTTTTGTTATATATTTAGCAAAAATAAGGCTTTTTTTTGACTTTTTTTGCAATTGATGTTACACATTGAATTGTGATATTTATGTTTTTGGCCTAGCCCAGAGTGGAACGGCATCCTTTTTATTTATTTCCTAAATAAAAAGATATAGTGGATAGCTGGAAATAGCTTTAGAAAATTAGTTTACAAAACGTTTATCAGTTTCCATAACTGTTCCACAATTGTCGCAAGTTCTTAATTCTATTGAGCCATAAAAATGTTTGAAATGAGCGAGAAAATCAACTTCTATATCTTTTAATTCGAAATAAACTTCATATAATTTATGATTGCAATTGTCGCAAAACCAAATTAAACCATCAGGAATATCTTGACCTTCACGTTTTCTTTCTATTACTAATCCAATGGAGTTTTCTTGTCGAACTGGAGAATGAGGAATTTTTGCAGGTAATAAAAACATATCACCAGCACTAAGTTTCATCTCTTTCTTTTCGCCATCTTCTTGAATGTATACTGTAATGTTACCTTCTAATTGGTAAAATAATTCTTCGGTTTCGTTGTAATGATAATCTTTTCGAGAGTTTGGTCCAGCAACGATCATTACGATATAATCTCCAGAACTTACATATAGATTTTTGTTTCCAACAGGTGGTTTTAGTAAGTTTCTGTTTTCTTCAATCCATTTATTGAGGTTGAATGGTTTTTGTATTGCCATGGTTAATAAATTTTATATCTACGAAGTTACTAAAAATAAAAAAAGGTTAGCGTTAACTAACCTTTAATTTATTATGTAATAGTAAAACTATTTTGTGATTGAAAGTGTGCTTTCTTTGTAGTTTACTTCTAAACTTCCAAGTGTTTTTAATGTGTTCTCTCCAATTACTAAATCAGATGAAATACTGTTTGTAATTACTGCAGTTACATTTTTTAATATTAAACCATTAAATTCTATAGTGTCAATTAATAATGTAGCTCCTTCTGGAATTCTTCCGTCTGCTAGAGAATAAGCTTGTTGACCAGAATAATTTTCGGCTTTGACTTTACCTGTTTTCAACAAAAATAATGCTACTTTTCCTGAAATTAATACGTCTTCAACTTCTGCATCATACACAAAACTAGATGTATTTGTGTTAATTGTACATGGAACTTCGATTTGACCTTCTTTATTTTTAGTAAAAGAGATGATTTTTAAGTTAGAAACCACACTAGTAACAACTTTTTTAATTGCACCTTGTTCTCTAATAAGATATACATAAACTGGAAAGTGATCACTAAATCCAGGAACTCCGTTTGAATTTCTCAATGGATACCCTTTATATTGACCTTCTTTTTGAATTAAAAAATCTTTATTATACACTCCAGCTTTCCAATATGTCCAAGTTGAATAATCCTTTTTTATATATGGTTCGGTTAATAAAATTTGATCGAATAAATCCCATGAATCTCTATAAGCAAGAGAACCAATACCGTTATTCGACATTTCTTCCATAGGATTAAAAACACCGAATTTTTTTAAATCTTCTTTATGAGCAACTGCTCCAATTTCTTTTTTAACACTTTTATTATAAGGTCCATCATTTAAATCTCCCATTGTAATAACTTTTGCATTTGGGTTGATTTTATATAATGAATCAATAATTTTTCTATTTAAGGCACCTGCTGCTTCTCTATAAGGGCTACTCTTTTTTTCTCCACCAGAACGAGACGGCCAGTGATTGACAATAAAACTAACTTCTTCGCCATCTAAAAGTCCTGTTACTAGAAGTTGATCTCTTGTGTAAACTCTACTAGATTTTTTGTCGACTGATTCTGCGTCATCTGTTTCTTCATTTTTTTCTTTTTTTGACTTTTCATTTTCACCCTTGTATACATATAAAGGAACATTGCTATAGCTAGTAGGATTAAAATGTAGAGGATCGTATAAAAAGCCAGTATCTATACCTCTTTTGTCAGGAGAATCAAAATGAACAATTTTATAGTTTTTATCAATTAAACGTGGTTGTTTAACTAAATCTTCTAGAACTCTTCTGTTTTCAATTTCGCAAACTCCAATTATTGTAGGTGACTTTTTTTGTTGATCATTTGTTCCTATTTGACTCAAAACTCTACTTAAGTTGTCTAGTTTTTTTTTATAATTTTTATAAGTCCATCCTTTTGCAGGTAAATATTCTTCATCATTAATTGTAGGGTCATTAATAGTGTCAAATAGGTTTTCTAAATTGTAAAAGGCAACAGTGTGTAATTCAAATTTTTTTTCTTGCGAATTACCCCTAAACCCCAATAATATAAGGGAAAATATTAGTACTGAATGTTTAAATGTCATAGTGTAAAGTTATTATTTTGTAAAGTTTCCTCAAAGACGATGCCAAAGGTATATAATATTATTAAAAGTTGTACATTTGCAATCTGTTAAGTTACTTTCTTAACATAATTTTAATATTTAAAATTAAATTTTTTTTTATGAGAAAACTATTATTGAGTATTTTGTTTTTAATACCCACATTAGTTGTTTTTGGTCAAGAGTCAAGTTTAAAAGGAAAAGTAATTGACTCTAAAACTTTAAAACCACTAACAAATGTATTATTAACTATTGAAAGTACTAATGATGTTAAATTGTCGGGAACAGACGGTTCCTTTAAATTTAACGATCTTCCTTCAGGTAACCATTCATTGATTGTTACTTACATAGGTTACACAACACAAGTTTTTCAATTGGAATTAACCAAAGGTGAATTGCTTGACTTAGGAACTTTAGTAATTGAAGAGGATGTCAAAATTGAACAACAATTAAGTTTAGTCACTATCACAGATAATGATTTAAATGATGATGGTTCTGGTTCAGAAAGCACATCAGGTTTATTACAAGCATCAAGAGATTCTTATCAACAAGCAGCCGCATTTTCATGGGGACAAGCACGATTCAGAATACGTGGATTGGACAATGAGTATGGGCAGACCATGATAAATGGTGTTAAAATGAATAAGATATATGATGGAAGACCTCAATGGAGTAACTGGGGAGGTTTAAATGATGCTACAAGAAATCAAGAATTTACCATGGGAATGGCTCCATCAGACTATACGTTTGGAGGAATATTAGGTACTCAAGAAATTAACACAAGAGCATCATTTTATAGAACAGGAACAAGGATTTCTTTTTCTAGTTCTAATACAAATTATAATTGGAGATCAATGGCAACTCATGCATCAGGGTTTGATAAAAACGGATGGGCATTTGTGGTTTCTGGTTCAGGAAGATGGGCCCAAGAGGCAGCTTTTGAAGGGACTACTTATAATGCAAGCTCATTATTTGCTAGTGTTGAAAAGAAATTTAACGACAAACACTCTTTGAACTTTACATCTATATATGCAAAAAATAGAAGAGGTAAAAATTCTCCAAACACTAATGAAGTAAATAACTTAGCAGGTGTAAAATATAATTCTTATTGGGGGTACCAAGATGGTGAAAAAAGAAACTCTAGAGTTAGAGATTTAGATGAGCCAATAAATATGTTGAGTCATTATTGGAGAATTAGCGAAAACGTAAAATTAAACACTAACGTTTCCTACCAAACAGGTTCTATTGGAAATAGTAGAATTGATTTTCAAGGTGTTAGTAATCCAGATCCTACATATTATAGAAATTTACCAAGTTTTTTCACTTCTTTTTATGAAAATGATCCATCAACAGCGCTGTCTTTAGATCCAAATATTTATAACCCAGGAGGACTTGGAGGTGTAAATATTCCAGATAATGTAGGAGCATCTAATGCTAATTTTCTTAGCCAACAACAAATTAATTGGAATGCAATGTATTTAACTAATACAATTCCAGTTACAAATGGTGATAATTTAGAAATAGGAAGAGCCGCTTCTCAAAGTAGATATGTTTTATATGAAGACAGAACTGATGACAAAACATTTGCTGCTAGTTCTTTATTAGGAGCTCAATTGTCAGAAAATATAAGTTTAAATTCAGGTGTTACTTTTAGAAAACTAAAATCACATAATTTTAAAAACCTAATAGACTTGTTAGGTGGCGCATATTATGAAGACACTAATACTTTTGGAAATAATGAATCTCAAACTATTTCTGATTTAAATAATCCATACAGAAAAGTAGTAGAAGGTGATATTTATGGTTATAACTATAACATAGATGCTAACACTTTAGATGCTTTTAGTCAATTTAAATTTACTTATAATAAGATTGATTTCTATTTAGCTCAAACTTTTGTAAGATCAGAATACCAAAGAGAAGGTTTATATAAAAACGGATATTATCCTTCAAATTCATTTGGAAAAAGCGAAAAAGTTATTTTTGAAAACTTTGGTTTTAAAGGAGGATTAATATACAAAATCTCAGGAAGAAATTTATTAAGCTTTAATAGTTTATATATGACGAAAGCTCCTACAATTAGAAATACTTTTCCTAATTCTCGAATAAATAACAATGTTATTCCAGGATTAACAAGTGAGAACATTACAAGTTTAGATGCTAGTTATATTATTAGAGCACCAAAATTAAAAGTGAGATTTACAGCTTTTTATTCTAAAATAAAAAATGCAACTGAAACTTCTTTCTTTTTTGCTGATGGTGTTTCAATTGATGATGGATCTAATGATACAACTGACCCAACAAGTAATTTTGTTGCTGAAACAGTATCTGGGATTGATAAAAAGAATATTGGTGCAGAATTTGGTTTTGAATATCAATTAACTTCAACACTTAAAGCATTAGTAAATGCTTCTTATGGAGAATATACATATGACAATAATCCAAATGTAACTTTAAATGTAGATGCAAAAGCTTCTGCAACTAACACTTACCCAATTGCAAATTTCGGTGAGTCTAAATTAAAAAATTTAAGACAACCTGGTATGCCTCAACAAGCAGTGTCTTTAGGCTTAGAATATAGAGATCCTAAATTCTGGTGGATTGGTACAAACGTAAATTATTTAGCAGCTAACTATATTGATGTTGCTCCAATTACAAGAACAGCTAACTTTTTTAGAAATCCAACAGATATTAACGGATTTGCTTATCCTGAAGCTACCGAAGAAAGAGCAAGAGAATTGTTAAAGCAAGAAAAATTTGATAGCTTTATGTTAGTAAATTTACAAGGAGGAAAATCTTGGAGAGTAAGTAAGAAAAACAGAAATACTGTTGGAGTCTTTGCATCTATAAACAATTTATTCGATATCACTTATAAAACAGGTGGTTTTGAACAAGCTAGAAATGCAACTTATAGAGACCTAAATCAAGATGCTGCTTCTGGAAGTCCAGTTTTTGGATCTAAATATTTTTATGGTTTCGGAAGAAACTTCTTTGTTAACTGTTACTTAAATTTTTAAATTAAAAAAAATCGCAAAAATATGAAAACTACTATTTTAAAATCAGCTTTTATTTTAGCACTTTTTTCTGGTACTTTTACCAGTTGTGTTAAAGATGACAATTACGACATTCCTTATTTAGGATGTACAGAAACTTCATTAGTTAAAAACAAAGAAGTGTCACAAATTCCATTTTCAGCAACATTAACTCAATATGCAACAGACGATATTATTGAAGCTTATGTTACTTCAAGTGATGAAGGTGGAAATTTTTATAAATCAATTTCTTTTCAAACATTAGATGGTTCAATTGGGTTTAGTGTGCCTGTTGATGTTACTTCAACTTTTACGAATTTTGAGCCAGGAAGAAAAGTATTAATTAAATTAAAAGATTTGTATACTCAAGTGCCAACATTTGGAGCAACAGGTAAACAAATAGGAGATATATATAATGGTGGATCTTCTCCTGCTGTTGGTAGATTGACAGAAGCAAAATACAGAAGAGTTCTAAATCGTTCTTGTACTGTTGTTAGTGAAGAAGATTTAGTAAAACAAGTTACAATTAACCAAGCTAAAAGTGATGCTTATTTAAATGTTTTAATTGAACTTAATGGTGTTCAATTTTCTGATGGAGCTATAACTACAACTTATTATGACCCAACAAATGTTATTGGTGGTGCTACAAATCATAGTGTAATTGACTTAGAAGGAAATTCAATGATTTTTAGAACTAGTGAGTTTTCTAACTATGCTGGAAAACCTGTTGCAACTGGTAGTGGAACGTTAAGAGGTATCATGACTAAATACAATGGTGACTATCAATTTGTAATTAGAAGAGAAAATGATATTAAATTTACTGAAACTAGATTTACTCCTTTATTAAATGAAGGTTTTGATAATGCTACAACTTTTAATACAAAATGGACTAAATTTAGCGTAACTGGAGCACAAGAATGGACTTATAGTTCTACATATGGTAATCCAGGTGGAATGGTAAAAATGTCTGGTTATGCAGGTTCAAATAATGCAAACGAAGATTGGTTAATTTCTCCAAAACAAGATTTATCTACAATCACAACTGGTGCTAATTTAACTTTTAATAATGCTTATAAATTTACAGGAAATCCTATTAAAGCATACATGTCTAATAATTATTCAGGTACAGGAAGTCCATACGCTTCTGGAGTTACTTGGACAGAATTAACCGGATTTAATTTATCTGCGGGTAATTATGCATGGGCTAATTCTGGGATAATTAATATTACTGGATTTACCGGAACTGGTAATAGTGGGGTTTATGTTGGTTTTAAATACACATCTACTTCTTCAGAAGGTTCTACATGGGAAATCGATAACGTAAAAATTACAAAAATCTAAAATTTATAAATAAATCAATTTATTTTAAAGCGACTCAATTGAGTCGCTTTTTTTATTAGATAATTTCATTACTTTTGCAATTCAAAAATATCAATATGTCTTTAAAGAAAGCCTATCTCTATATATTCATTGTTTTATTAATTGATCAAGTATCAAAAGTTTATATTAAAACAAACTTTTTTCTAAATGAAGAAGTTAAGTTTTTTGAATGGTTTAGAATTCATTTTATAGAAAATGAAGGAATGGCTTGGGGAGCAGAAATTCCAGGAGATTATGGAAAAATAATTTTGACTGTTTTTAGAATCTTTGCTGTTTTTGGAATTGCATGGTGGTTGCAAGAATCTCTTAAAAAAGAGAGCTCAAAATACTTAATTATTGCTATAATTTTAATCTTTGCTGGAGCTTTAGGAAATATAATCGATTCTGTATTTTATGGTGTTCTTTTCAATGATAGTTATCATCAACTAGCAACTTTATTTGCAGAAGATAATTACGGGACATGGTTTCACGGAGAAGTTGTGGATATGTTCTATTTTCCTTTTATACAAGATTATCCAATGCCAGAATGGGTACCTTTTATTGGTGGAAAACCCTTTACTTTCTTTAATGCAATTTTCAATGTAGCTGATTTTGCTATTTCTGTTGGAGTTGGAATTTTAATAGTATTTAATAAAAAAGCTTTTGGAACGATAGAAGAATAATTTTATCGAAATGTGATTTTTCTATTGACATTCACACAAAAATCCAATTTAATGTCATTTTTAAACACATCTTCAATTAATTCTTCTGGTTCGAAGAAAGACAAACCTATTTTTACAACCTTAGGCTTGCATTCTGAAAGAAACTTATCATAAAAACCTTTTCCGTAGCCAACTCTATTTCCTTGCTTGTCGTAAGCTAAAAGTGGTACAAAAACCACATCGATCATTTCAGTAGGAACAGGTAAGCCATTTACTGGTTCAGGAATGTTATATTCGTTTTTCTTGATTTTGGTATTATCAGTCAAAAGAATATGGTGCATAGAAGTTGTTTTAAAATCTGACTTCGAAATCACAATTTCTTTGTCTTTTGCTTGTAAAATAGTTAGAATATATTCAGTATTAACTTCCTTTTGTTCTTCAATCGGTAAAAAGAGATGAAAATAAGTGTTTTCCCAAATATCTAATTTCAATAATTCGTTTGCAATTGCTAAACTCTTTTCCTCAATATCTTCAAAAGAAAGCAACTTTCTTGCTTCTTTCATCTTTTCTCTAGCTTCTTTCTTCAACATATGTCATCGCTTTTAATTCTTCTATAAAAATAGTTAAATGTTCGACTTCAACGTGATTCATTACTACAATTTTATACCATTTATTTTCTCCGTGATGTTCTTGAGGTACTAAATGGAATTTTTTAGCTAATGCTTTAGGAATATATTCATCCCGAATTGTAACGATATTCATATAAGGTTCTCTAAAATATTTTACATTCAATTTATCTAATTCATTACATAAAAATTGAGTACGCATTTGCAAAACACTGGTTTTTTCAAACCAACCAAAAGGACCATAAGTAAATAAAATCATCCAAACAGCAACTGCATTTGCACCAGAACGACTCCCGCAAAGGGTTAAATCCATTCCTTCAACATATTTAGCTTCTTTAGTAATGACATTTTCAATCATGTTTTTTCTGCAAATAAAAATTCCTGTTCCATAAGGTGCTTGTAACATTTTGTGTGCATCAATTGTAATGGAACTGATTTTTGGATTGCTAAAATTTATTACTGAATCTTGATTATTAAACGGATAAACAAATCCACCATAAGCACCATCAATATGCAATTTGTACGTCAGTTCATGTTTTTCTAAAAGCGAAATATAAGTTTCAGGGTTATCTACAGAACCAAACATAGTTGTTCCCATATTTGAAACAACTATAAAATATTTTTTACCTTTTGCTTTCGCAACAAGCAACAATTCCTCTAATTGATTTTCGTCTAATATTCTAGTTTCAAAATGAACCGGAACATTAATTTTGTCAATCTGAAGTAAATTCGCACCTTTTGGAATAGAATAATGTGTGTCTTCAGAAGCAATTAGTACAATTTCATCTAATTTAGCATCAAATTCATTCATAAATAAATTACGATAAATCCAAAAGGCTTGAATATTTGCTTCAGTTCCACCAGGAGCAATATAACCATCATATTCGTTTGGCTTCGCTTTAAAAACATCTACTGCAAGTACATTTAGAACTTCTCTCTCAATCTCTTGTGTGCCACCAAAAGCACTTTCTGAATCACCAAAAGTATGACAACCAATATTGTTTGGATTAGCCAGATAAGTTTGTAAAGTTGGAGCATCTTTTAAGAAAGGAGCATCATAAAACACTTTTCCATCTAATTTTGAAGCTGGATAACCAAGTGAAATGTCTTTAGAGAAATTAATATTATTTTGAAGTGCTTGTTCAATTCTGTTTTTTCTTTCCTCTTGTGAAAGTTTTTTCCAATAGTGCATTTTGCTAGTTTTGTAGACAAAACTAACTTTATTAAGTGACGCAAAACATGATAAATGTTAGCTTTGATTTTCTAGTTTAGTAGATATATGAAAAACAGCGTCACCTTGATAAACAATCGATGCATCATTAACATTTATGATATAACCATCATTTGGTGCTTTTAATTTATGTTCTATTTTTCCAAAAGGGTCAGAAATCATAGCCAAAACAGCCCCTTTTTTTACAAAACTTCCAATGGTTATTAATCCATGAAACATACCAGAAAAATTAGCTCTAACCCAATTTGATTTTTCAATATAAATTGTTTCATTTTCTTTAACTGCAATTTCTACTTTAGGATTTAGCATATCCAAATGATCTAAAAAACGTTTAGAACCTTCAATTCCATATTCAGTAATCATATTATTTAAGTCCAAAGATTTACCACCTTCAAATAATAACATTTTAACACCTAATTTTGTGGAAGCATTTCTAAAAGAGCCAGAAATGTTTTTAGAGTATAAGGTAAAAGGCGAATTAAAAACTGAAGCCAATTCTTTTAACTCAGTATTATTTGGTGCAATTCTAATTTGCGGTGCATTAAAACGACTTGCACCACCAGCATGAAAATCAACTGCATAGTCTACTTTTGGGATAATTTCTGTAACTAAAAAATGAGCAAATCGACTAGCTAGCGATCCATTTTTGCTTCCTGGAAAAACACGATTTAAGTCTCGTTTATCTGGAAACTCTCTAGTTTGATTAATGAATCCAAAAATATTGATGATTGGAATGCAAATTATGGTTCCTATTTTAGGCTTGTTGATTTGATTTCTTATAATTTGACGTACAATTTCAGTTCCATTAATTTCATCACCATGCAAACAAGCGCTAAATAAAACTGTTGGGCCATCAATCTTTGAGCGCTCAATAATTACAGGAACTTTAAGCTTTGTCATAGTGTGTAATTTTGCAATTTCAACATCTATGGTTTTGCTTTCTCCTGGTAAAATTCTCTCTCCTAAAAGTTCAATAACTTTATTCTTTTCCATAAAACAATAATAATTGTTAAAAGTAGTAATTTCAAGAATAGAAAATAGTAGTAGAATAAAAATCTATGTAAATTTGTGGATTAAGTGCTACAAAATAAATAAATGAACAACCCATCACTCGAACTTCAAATACAAACTCTGCCCGATAATCCTGGGGTCTATCAATATTTTGATAAAGACGACAATATTTTATATGTAGGTAAAGCTAAAAATCTTAAAAAAAGAGTTTCGAGTTATTTTAATAAAAGTCACGACAATTATAAGACTAGTGTTTTAGTTAAAAAAATAGTTTCGATTAAGCATATTGTAGTTTCAACAGAATCAGATGCCTTATTGTTGGAAAATAATTTAATTAAAAAGCTTCAACCACGCTATAATATTCTATTAAAAGACGATAAAACTTATCCTTGGATTTGTATTAAGAATGAACCTTTTTCTAGAATTTTTCCAACACGAAGAATTACAAAAGACGGTTCAGAATATTATGGACCTTATACCAATTTTAAAATTGTAAATACGATTTTAGAAATGATTAAAGAATTATATCCATTGCGAACTTGTAATTATGATTTATCTCAGGCCAATATAAAAACAGAAAAGTATAAAGTTTGTTTAGAATATCATATTGGCAATTGCAAAGGCCCATGTGAAGGTTTTGAATCTTTAGAAAATTATCACAAACAAGTAGAAGCAATTAGGCAAATTTTAAAAGGTAATTTTAAAGACAGTTTAAAAGAATTCAAAAGTCAAATGAAAGCTTTTGCTGAAGATATGCAATTTGAAGCTGCGCAAAAAGTAAAGGAAAAAATTGAAGTTTTAGAAAAATATCAAGCAAAATCTACAGTTTTAAATCCAAAACTATCAAGTATTGATGTATTCTCTATTGTTTCAGACGAAGCAGTCGCTTATGTAAATTTTTTGCAGATTTCTCATGGAGCAATTGTGCGTTCACACACTATGGAAATTAAGAAAAAGTTAGAAGAATCAGATGAAGAATTACTAGAGCTAGCTGTTGTTGAGCTTAGGGAACGATTTAAATTGTTGTCTAGAGAAATTATTTTACCTTTTCCATTATCATTAGGAGAAAATTTAAAGATTACGGTGCCCCAATTAGGCGATAAAAGACAGATTTTAGATTTATCTATTCGAAATGCTAAATACTATCGAATGGATCAATTAAAACAAATCAAAATTGTTGATCCAGACAGGCATACCAATAGAATTATGGCTCAAATGAAAAAAGATTTACGTCTTTCGTTTGAACCAAGACACATAGAATGTTTTGATAACTCAAATATTCAAGGAACAAACCCAGTAGCAGCTTGTGTCGTTTTTAAAGATGGAAAACCAAGTAAAAAAGATTATCGCCATTTTAACATTAAAACGGTAGAAGGGCCAGATGATTTTGCTTCTATGGAAGAAGTAGTTTATAGAAGATACAAACGTTTGATGGAAGAAAACCAATCTCTACCACAACTAATTATTATTGACGGTGGAAAAGGACAATTGTCTTCTGCTTTAAAAAGTATTGATGCATTAGGTTTAAGAGGTAAAATTGCCATAGTCGGAATTGCAAAACGTCTTGAAGAACTATTTTATCCGGGTGATTCTATTCCTTTGTATTTGGATAAAAAATCAGAAACATTAAAAATAATTCAATTTCTAAGAAACGAAGCACACCGATTTGGAATTACACATCATCGAGACAAACGAAGTAAGGCTGCTTTAACTAACACATTAGAATCCATTTCTGGTATCGGAGAAAAAACCATGATAACGTTACTAAAACATTTTAAAAGTGTTAAAAGATTGCAATTAGCATCAGAAAAAGAAATTTCTGACGTCGTAGGACTTTCAAAAGCGAAAAAAATAACCGAATTTTACAAGAAATAAGCATTTACAACTTTGAAATTTAAGAAAAAAGAAACAAAAGCAAAGAAAAAAGAGAATAGGTTTCTCTCGAAAACTTATGCCTTTATTCTTCTTGCATCTTGTTTCTTACTTCTAGCTCCATTTACAACTTATGCACAAGATTCTATAAAAAAACCAAAAATAGGTTTAGTACTTTCTGGTGGTGGTGCAAAAGGTTTAGCTCATATTGGGGTTTTAAAAGTCATAGATTCTCTTAATATTAAAATTGATTACATTGGTGGCACAAGTATGGGTGCAATAATTGGTGGATTATACGCTTCGGGTTATTCAGGAAAAGAAATTGAATATGCTTTTTCTCAAATGGATGTTGAAAAGTTGATTCAAGATTTTGTACCAAGAAGTTCTAAAGGATTTAATCAAAAAAGGAATGATGAGTTGTATTTCTTGACATTACCGTTTAAAAAATTTAAAATTTCTTCTCCAAGAGGCCTTTCAAAAGGAATGTATAACTTCAATACTTTATCAAGACTAACTTATCATGTTAGAGATATTAAAGATTTTAGCAAATTACCAATTCCTTTTTTTTGTGTAGCAACAGACATAGAAACTGGCGAAGAAGTTCTATTGAAACAGGGAACTTTATCTAAAGCTATGATTGCAAGTGGTGCTTTGCCTACATTATATAACCCGGTAGAACTTGATGGTAAATTATTAGTTGACGGAGGTGTTAAGAATAATTATCCAGTAGAAGAGCTTATAAGGCTAGGGGCAGAGATAGTAATAGGTGTTGATGTTCAAGAAGGTTTAAAAGACAGATTAGAATTACAAAGTGTAACAAGTGTTTTAATGCAAATTTCTAATTTCAATACTATTGAAAAGATGAAAAACAAAATACTTCTAACCGATATTTACATAAAGCCCGATGTAATGGGTATGTCTGTGCTTTCTTTTGACAAAAGTGAGATAATTATTAAAAAGGGTAATGAAGCAACAGTTAGTCAAATAGAAAAATTAGCGAAACTTCAATCAAAAAATAAGATTGATAAAGAAAAAGTTCAAGTTAGTGATTCAATTGCCATAAATAATCTTAGTATTAATGATCTTAATAATTATACAAGAGCTTATGTTCTTGGAAAATTAAACTTTAATCAAAATGAAAAAATTACTTTTAAGAAATTTGAAAAAGGGATAAATAGTCTAAATGCTACGGATAATTATGCGTCGATATTATACAATTTTGATGACAAAAACAATTTAACATTCAATTTAAAAGAAAATCAAATAAATACATTTATCAAATTTGGAATGCATTATGATGATTTATATAAAAGCGCATTATTAATTAATCTTACCAAAAAAAAATTATTTTCAAAAAATGATGTGGCTTCTTTAGATATTGTTCTTGGAGATAATTTTAGATATAATTTTGATTATTATATTGATAATGGTTTTTATTGGAGTTTTGGAATTAATTCAAGATTAAACACATTCAATAAAAATATTCAAAACGATTTTAATAGTGGAACTACTTTTACAAATTTAGATATTAACTCAATTAATATTGACTTTTCAGATTTTTCAAATCAAATTTTTTTAGAAACAATTTTTAGTAAGTTATTTTTAATTGGTACTGGTGTAGAATTAAAACATCTCAAGATACAATCTCCAACATTACAAAATGTTACACCTGTTTTTGATAAGAGTGATTATTTCTCTGTTTTTGGAAATGTAAAGTATGATAGTTTTGATAAGAAATATTTTCCAAAATCTGGTTGGTACGTAAATGGAGAAATAAAATCATATCTATTTTCATCAAATTTCAACAATAACTTTCAGCGTTTCTCTACTATTAAGGGAGATGTTGGTATAGTAAAAACATTTTTTCAAAAAGTTTCACTAAAGTTTCAATCTGAATTAGGTTCTATTATTGGAGAAAGATCAATTCCTTATTTTGATTTTATTTTAGGAGGTTATGGGTATAATAAAATAAATAACTTTCAACACTTTTTAGGATATGATTATCTAAGTCTTTCAGGAAGTAGCTATATCAAAGGAACTGCAATGGTTGAGTACGAAATATTAAAGAAAAACTATATTAATATTACAGCCAATTATGCTAATATTGGAAATAAAATTTTCGAATCAACAGACTGGTTTTCTTATCCAAAATTTTCAGGATATGCTGTTGGATATGGATATGATTCATTAATTGGACCTATAGAAATTAAGCATTCTTGGTCACCAGAAACTAGAGATCATTTTACTTGGTTTAGTATTGGTTACTGGTTTTAAGTAATTTAAATTTTTTTTTCCGATATTTGTAATAATGAAAAATTGGGATAACTTATTAGCTCACTTAAAATTCCTCATCAAGAGAAATCCTGAATGAAGTAAAATCTTTTTGATTGTTCAATTAAGTTATGGGATGCCATAAAATTTAAAATTTTAAACAAAAAGAAATGCCACTATACCATACATTAGGAAAAATTCCACCAAAACGTCATACACAATTTCGCAAACCAAATGGCGATTTGTATTATGAACAATTATTTGGAACAGTAGGATTTGACGGAATGTCAACAAACTCCTATCATGAGCAAAGACCAACGCAAGTAAAAGAAATTAAAAACCAATACAGCGTTGCACCAAAAATTGCCAAAGAAAACAATATTCAGTCCTATAAATTAAAAGGGTTTCAAGTTGGTCCAGAAAAGGATTTTCTAGAAAGCAGAAAAATTGTGCTAACAAATTCAGATTGTCATATTGTTCTTTCTGCTCCTCAAAACAAAACAACAGAATATTTTTATAAAAACACCGATTCAGATGAGATGATTTTCATTCATAAAGGTTCAGGTAAACTGAGAACTATTTATGGAAATTTAGATTTCAAATATGGTGATTATTTAATTATCCCAAGAGGGATTATTTATAAAATGGATTTCGATTCAGAAGACAATCGTCATTTTATTGTTGAATCTCGTCGTCCAATTTATACGCCAAAACGCTACAGAAATTGGTTTGGGCAACTTTTAGAACATTCTCCTTTTTGTGAAAGAGATATTCGTCGTCCTTACGAGCTAGAAACAAACAATGAATCAGGTGATTTTGTAATTAAAGTAAAAAAGAAAGACGAAATAATAGAAATGGTTTATGCTTCTCATCCTTTTGATGTTGTAGGTTATGATGGATATAATTATCCTTATGCTTTCTCTATTCACGATTTCGAGCCTATCACAGGAAGAATACACCAACCGCCACCAGTACATCAAACTTTTGAGACAGATGCTTTTGTAATTTGTTCTTTTGTACCACGTTTATATGATTATCATCCAGATTCAATTCCCGCACCATATAACCATAGTAATATAGATTCTGATGAAGTGTTGTATTATGTTGATGGTGATTTTATGAGTAGAAATGATGTGGAACCCGGAAACATATCTCTTCATCCAGCAGGAATTCCTCACGGACCACATCCAGGTGCAACAGAAAGAAGTATAGGAAAAACAGAAACAAAAGAGTTAGCCGTAATGGTTGATACTTTTAAACCTTTAATGGTTACAGAAGAAGCAATGAAAATTGCAGACGAAACCTATTTTCAATCTTGGTTGGATAAATAAAAGAATAAAGATAAAAGAGCCAAGAGTCTTTTTGTATTTATAAGTATAACAGAATTTAGAAAGAATTAAAACGAGAAATTGTTCTTTCTTCAAAAATCTAAAAAAAATGAGTAAAGAAGTAAAGTCAGTAAACTACGGTTTAGAAAAAATATTTGAAGGAGCACAGGACTTCCTTCCTTTAATGGGAACAGATTATGTAGAATTTTATGTAGGAAATGCCAAACAAGCAGCACATTTCTATAAAACAGCTTTTGGGTTTCAATCGCATGCTTACGCAGGGTTAGAAACTGGAGTTAGAGATAGAGCTTCTTATGTATTAAAACAAGACAAAATTCGTTTGGTGTTAACTACTGCTTTAAAAAGTGACTCCTTAATTGGCGAACACGTAAAAAAACACGGCGATGGTGTTAAAATTGTGGCACTTTGGGTAGAAGATGCTCGTTCAGCTTATGAAGAAACGATGAAACGTGGTGCTAAATCTTACATGGAACCAACCGTTGAAAAAGACGAAAATGGTGAAGTAGTTCGTGCTGGAATCTATACATATGGCGAAACTGTTCATATGTTCGTAGAACGAAAAAATTATAAGGGTGAGTTTTTGCCAGGATATAAAAAATGGGAATCAGATTATAATCCAAAACCAACAGGGCTAAAATACATTGACCATATGGTTGGAAATGTAGGTTGGAATGAAATGAATACATGGGTAAAATGGTATGAAGATGTTATGGGATTTGTAAATTTCCTTTCATTTGATGACAAACAAATTACTACGGAGTATTCAGCTTTAATGTCTAAGGTAATGTCTAATGGCAATGGTAGAATCAAGTTTCCGATTAACGAACCAGCAGAAGGTAAGAAAAAATCACAAATAGAAGAATATTTAGACTTCTACGAAGGTTCAGGAGTTCAACACATTGCGGTTGCTACCGATGATATTTTAACAACTGTAGCAGATATGCGTTCGAGAGGAATTGAGTTCTTGAGTACACCGCCTCAAGCTTATTATGATGATGTTCCATTACGTCTAGAAAAACACAATCATAAACTTCAAGAAGATATCGATAAGTTAATGAGTCTTGGAATAATGATTGATGCGGATGAGGAAGGTTATTTATTGCAGATTTTTACAAAACCAATTGAAGATAGACCAACCTTGTTTTTTGAAGTAATCCAACGTATGGGTGCAAAAGGATTTGGTGCAGGAAACTTTAAAGCGCTTTTTGAGTCAATTGAGAGAGAACAAGCTTTGCGAGGTACATTATAAAAAACGTTCTTTTTTTTACATTATAAAAAAAAAACCAATATCTATAAAGAAAATGTAACCAAATGTGTTAAAGTTAAAATAAAAGTAAAGATAATTTAAAATACACTTACCTTTGCACTCGCAAAAATGAGGGAAGTGGTTTTCTCTTAATTTTTATATAAGTTTTCATAATTTATAGTTTTTTTGGTTGGTTAATAGCATAAAAACGCAGTACTTTTTTGGACTGCGTTTTTTTGTTTTGTAATTTTGGTACAGAAATTGCATTTTCTATGTAAAAGAAAAATTAAATATCATGAAAAAATTTATTTTATTAACCTTAGTATTCATATTTACAAATTCATTTACTCAAAAACAAGATTCTTTTACAACGGGTGAATATTTTAAGTTAAGAATTCATTACGGTTTAGTTACAGCGGGTTACGCAACTTTAGAAATTAAAGACGCTATAAGAAACAATAGAAAAGTACATCATGTTGTTGGAAAAGGATATACAACGGGTATTACTAAAGCATTTTTTAAAGTAAGTGACGATTACCAAAGTTTTTTTGACAAAGAAACAGGAAAGCCATATCAGTTTTTAAGAAAAATTAACGAAGGTGGATATGAAAAATTCCAAGAAGGTTTTTTTAATCAAACAAATAATTCGGTGCTTGTAAAAGATTATAAAAACAATACCGAAAAAACGTTTAAAGTTCCAGAAAACATTCAAGATATTGTTTCTTCGTTCTATTATTTAAGAAATCATCAAGATATTGATAAACTTAAAGAAGGAGAATCAATTTCTATTGATATGTTTTTTGACGATGAAACGACAAAGTTTAAGTTAAAATATATTGGAAAAGAAGATATTAGTACTAAATTTGGAGAAGTTTCATGTATGGTGTTTAGACCTTTAGTTCAAGCAGGTAGAGTTTTTAAAGAAGAGGAAAGTTTAACTATCTGGATTTCAGATGATGAAAATAAAGTTCCTGTTCGAATTAAAGCTAATTTAGCCGTTGGTTCAATTAAAGCAGATCTTTATGAATACAAAAGACTAAAACACACTTTTAAAGTCAAAAAATAATATCAATGAAAATAAATCCAGAAATTGAAAAAAAAATTCAACTTTTAGATGAGAAGTTTCAAAAAATAGATCAAAAAACAGAAACACATTTAGAAGGTCTTATTTGGGCAAAACCGATTACTTATTGGGATTATATCCAAACAGATGCACTTCTAAACCTTCAAACACAAAGAACAACTTTGCCTGATGAAATGGTATTCATTATGTATCATCAGGTAAATGAGTTGTTGTTCAAAATGATACTTTGGGAAATTGACCAATTATGTCATACTGAAAAACCTCTAACCGATTTTTTTACTGAAAGAATAATGCGAATTTCGCGTTATTTTGATATGCTTACCACATCATTCGATATTATGGGTGATGGTATGGAGGTTGATCAATATATGAAATTCAGAAATACTTTAACTCCAGCGAGTGGTTTTCAAAGCGCACAATATAGATTGATTGAATTTGCATGTACTGATTTAATTAATTTAATTGATCATCGTTTTAGACCTACAATTGACAGAAATACGCCTTATGATCATGCTTTTGAGCATTTATACTGGCAAGCTGCAGGAAAAGATCATGCTACTGGAAAAAAATCATTCCTTATTTTAGAATTTGAACGCAAATACAAAGCCGAATTTCTTCGTCACATGGAAGAATATAACAGAATTAACATTTGGCAAAAATTCAGACAATTACCAGAAATTGACCAAAAAAATCCCGAACTAGTAAAAGCTATGCGTCACCTAGACAAAACAGTTAATATTACATGGGTTATGGGTCATTTAAATGCTGCGAAAAAATACATTGAAGGAAGCGGCAAAGGAAATGGTGAAGCAACTGGTGGAAGTGATTGGAAAAAATACATGCATCCAAAATACCAACGAAGAATATTTTTTCCAGAATTATGGACTGAGGATGAATTAGCAACTTGGGGTGAATAACCTGATAATACAAAAGATTTGAAATACTTATTATATATACTTTTAACCCTAACTTTATTTTCTTGTAAAAAAGAAGAAACTAAACTAGTAAAAAAACCAGTTGAAAAACTAGAACCAATTATTAAAGATTTTGGCATTGTTTTTAATGATTATAAGATAAAAATTGACACATTGAAATCTGGTGATACTTTCAGTACAATTTTAGATAGCTACGCATTAAATAATAATTCTACTTTTCAAGTAACAGAGAAAATTAAAGATTCATTTAACCTTCGTTCTATAAAAGCAGGAAAACCTTATTACCTTTTTTTAGATAAAAAAAATAACAAAAATTTAGAATATTTTGTTTACGTAAAAGATAGAACCAGTTACTTGGTTGTTGATTTTAGAGATTCGGTAGTGGTTGTTCATGAAAAAGTTAGACCATCAACTATAAAAAGAAGAACCATTGCTGCAGAAATTGAAGGTTCTTTGTCAGAAACCTTAAGTAACGAAGGAGTAAGTGCCGGAGTTGCATCAAAATTGGCAAAAATATTCGAATACTCTATCGATTTCTTTAAAATTCAGAAAGGAGATAAGTTTGCAATAACTATTAAGGAGCGCTTTATAGAAGACTCAATTTATGATGGAGTTGTTGATGTTGAAGCATCTTATTTTGAATATAAAGGAAAAAAAATATATGCTTTTCCTTATAGAATGACAGAAAATCAAAAATATCCTGATTATTATGATGAAGAAGGAAAAGGACTTAAAAATATGTTCTTAAAAGCACCTTTAGATTTCTTTAGAATTTCTTCAAAATTTTCTGGAAGACGTTTTCACCCTGTACAACAAAGATGGAAAGCACATAACGGAACAGATTATGCAGCTCCTCATGGAACACCAATTAAAACAACAGCTTCTGGAGTCGTTGAAAGAACAGGTTATACAGCCGGAAATGGAAATTATGTAAAAGTTAAACATACCCCAACTTATTCAACTCAATATCTTCACATGTCTAAAATCCTTGTTAAAAACGGTCAACGTGTTGCACAAGGACAAACAATTGGAAAAGTAGGAAGTACTGGTTTAGCTACCGGACCACATGTTTGTTACCGTTTTTGGAAAAATGGTGTACAAGTTGATCCGTTAAGGTTAAATCTACCAAATGCAGAGCCAATGAATAAAACTCATAAGGCAAAATATTTAGTTAAAGTTGCACCGCTAAAAAAAGAATTAGATAGTCTAACAGCATTAAAATTTAAAGAATAATTAGAGTTATGTCGCTACAAAAAATTAATCCTTCTACGACTGAAGCTTGGCAAAAGCTTCGTGATCATTTTTATGATATGCAAACCAATTCTATTAAAGAAATGTTTGCCAATGATCCACAAAGAGCAGAAAAATTTCATATTCAATGGGAAGATTTTTTAGTCGATTACTCAAAAAACAACATCAATCAAAAAACACTTGATTTGTTACTTGAATTAGCTAACGAATTGGGCTTAAAGGAATCTATTGAATCTTACTTCTCAGGCGACAACATAAATCAAACAGAAGATAGAGCCGTTCTTCATACTGCATTAAGAGCAAATGAAATCGATGAGGTTTTTGTTGATGGAAAAAACGTAATCCCAGAAATTTTTGAAGTTAAAGAGAAAATTAATATTTTTTCAAGTGAAGTAATCTCAGGAAAGAAAAAAGGATATACAAACAAAGCTTTTACGGATGTAGTAAATATTGGAATTGGTGGTTCAGATCTTGGTCCAGCAATGGTTGTTGAAGCCCTTCAGTATTATAAAAATCAATTAAACGTTCATTTTGTTTCAAATATAGATGGTGATCACGTAAACGAA
Source organism: Flavobacterium sp. (assembly GCA_047622645.1). GTDB lineage: Bacteria > Bacteroidota > Bacteroidia > Flavobacteriales > Flavobacteriaceae > Flavobacterium. Next base: position 13,390 of record JBLHNH010000007.1, on the reverse strand, counting down.
ATTATCAAAAAATTAAACCCAGAAACGACATTATTTGTAATAGCTTCTAAAACGTTTACCACACAAGAAACACTTTCAAACGCAGAAACAATTAGAGAATGGTTTTTAAAATCAGCTAAACAAGAAGATGTAGCCAAACATTTTGTGGCAGTTTCAACCAATATTGATAAAGTTACAGCTTTTGGAATTAATCCAGAAAACGTTTTTCCAATGTGGGATTGGGTTGGAGGAAGATTTTCACTTTGGTCAGCTGTTGGTTTGTCAATAAGTTTAGCTGTTGGTTTTGATAATTTCAATGATTTACTAAAAGGAGCTAATAAAATGGATTCTCATTTTAAAGAAACTTCATTTGATAAAAATATTCCAGTAGTTTTAGCTTTAATTAGCGTTTGGTACAATAACTTTTTTGGTGCCGAAACAGAAGCTATAATTCCTTATACTCAATATTTACAAAAACTAGCGCCATACTTGCAACAAGGAATTATGGAAAGTAACGGTAAAAGCATAGGTAGAGATGGAAATCCTGTAAATTACCAAACTGGTACAATTATTTGGGGAGAACCAGGTACAAATTCGCAACACGCTTTTTTTCAATTAATACATCAAGGGACTAAATTAATTCCTACCGATTTTATTGGTTATAAAGAATCTCTTTATGGAAATAAAGACCATCACGATAAATTAATGTCAAACTTTTTTGCCCAAACTGAAGCTTTGTTAATGGGTAAATCTAAAAATCAAGTAAAAGCAGAATTTGTTAAACAAGGAATTTCTGAAGAAAAAGCAGAATTTTTAGTACCATTTAAAGTGTTTAGAGGAGATAAGCCTACTAATACATTATTAATAGATAAACTTACACCTGAATCTTTAGGTTCATTAATTGCCTTATACGAGCACAAAATATTTGTACAAGGGATTATTTGGAATATTTTTAGTTACGATCAATGGGGAGTTGAATTAGGCAAGCAATTAGCTAATTCAATTTTGGATGAAATTAATACTAAATCGATCAAAACACATGATAGTTCAACAAAAAAATTGTTAAATTCTTTCATAAAGTATAATTAATAGTTTACTTGAATTGTTAATCTTTCGTTAACATTAGAGTTGATTTTTGAATTTATTTTTGTAAAAATATTTAAAAAACAATCTTAATGAAAAATTTTACTAATGTTTGTCTAATTTTGATAACAATGCTTTCGGCATCTTCGTTATTCGCTCAAACAAAAATTACGGGAGTTATTATGGATGGTGAATTTAATGAATCATTGGCAGGAGCTAATGTATTTATTAAAGGTACTCAGGTTGGTACGACTACAGATTTAGACGGAAAGTTTGAACTAACATCTACAGAAACTTCAGGAACTATAGCGGTTTCTTTCTTAGGTTTTGAAACTAAATCAGTTTCTTTCAATGCTACTACAAAATCAATTGATTTAGGAAGTATTCAGTTAAATCCTGATGCTAATCAATTAACTGAAATAGTTTTAGTTGGTAAAGGTATTATTGACTTAGCTACCGATAGAAAAACACCAATCGCTGTTTCTACTATCAAAACTGCAGAAATTCAAGCAAAAATTGGAACTGCCGATGTAACTCAACTTCTTGTTAACACCCCTTCAGTTTATGTTGCTGGTCAATCAGGAGGTTATGGAGATTCTAGAATTACTGTTCGTGGTTTTCAACAAGATAACACAGCATTTTTATTAAATGGACAGCCAATTAATGGAATGGAAGATGGTAAGATGTATTGGTCAAACTGGTCAGGTATGGCAGACATTGCAAATGTTATACAAATTCAAAGAGGATTAGGTTCTTCGAAATTAGCAATTTCTTCAGTAGGAGGAACAGTTAACTTCGTAACAAAAGCAACTGATAAAAAAGAAGGTGGTTTTACTTCATTTGGTGTTGCTAATAATCAATATTTCAAATCTACTGCTGGTTATAATACTGGTATAATGGAAAATGGTTTTGGGGCTAGTGTTATGTTATCTCATTGGCAAGGTGATGGTTATAATGACGGTACTGAAGGTCAAGGTCAAAACTACTTTATCTCTTTTGGTTATAAAGCAAATGAGAAACATAGTTTTAATTTCTTGTTAACTGGCGCTCCTCAATATCACGATCAAAATTTTACAAAGGCAATAAGTACATATTTAAAGTATGGAAGAAGATATAATAACAACTGGGGAACTTTAAATGGTGTTTATAGAACAGAAAGAAGAAACTTTTACCACAAACCTGTTGCTAATTTAAACTGGGATTATAATATAAATGAAACAACTTCTTTATCAACTGTACTATATGCTTCATGGGGACGTGGAGGTGGAACTGGTGGTTACGGAAGTAGTGCAAAAACTTCAACTGGTAATATTGATTTTGATGCTATTTACGCTAATAACCAAACAGCAACTGGAGGCATTGGTAATTTTTCTAATAGTCCAATAATAAATGGACTTGAAAAAAACTATGTAGTACGCTCTTCAATGAATAATCACGCATGGTATGGAGTTATAACTAATTTGAAAAAAGAACTATCAGAAAACTTATCTTTAAACGTTGGTCTAGATTTAAGAGCTTACAACGGAGACCACTATAGACAAATAAGTAATTACTTAGGTTTAAAAGGTTGGTATGAAACTAGAAAATTATTTAATGCAAATCATTTAAATAATTTACCTTCAACTGTTGTTGCTTCTAACACAGTTAATGCGGGCTACTCAACGAACCCATGGTCATCCTTCTTTAATACTGCCGATTCTAACCAAAGAATAGATTACGATTACAGTGAGTCTATTTCTTATGGTGGTTTATTTGGACAATTAGAATATGCTAAAGATGATTTTTCAGCATTCTTCCAAGGTTCTTTATCTAATCAATCACACCAACGATTCGATTACTATGATTACGAACCACAATTTTCAGATTCTGAAAAAGTTAATAACATTGGCTATAATGTAAAAGGAGGTGCAAGTTATGTTGTTGCTGAACAACATTCTTTTTATGCTAATGCTGGTTTATACTCTCGTCAACCTTACCACGATAATATTTATTTAAACTACACAAATGCATTAAATCCTTTAACTTCAAATGAAGATGTACTAGGTTTCGAAGCAGGTTACGGATTCAAATCTAGATACTTTAGTGCTAATTTAAACTTATACAGAACTTCTTGGAAAAATAGAGTAACTTCTACTTCTGGAGTTTTAACTGCTGCTGCAACAATAGGAACAACAGCTTTAAACGCAGGTGATTTAGTATTCACTTCAAGTCAAAATGATGAACAACTTCACTCTGGTATTGAGCTTGATTTTGTATTTAGACCTTTAGAGTCTTTAGATATCAAAGGTTTTGCTTCTTTAGGAAATTGGGAATACAAAGGAAATGCTGTTCAAAGAAAATTTGATGAAAATCAAACTCTTTTAGACCAGACTAATACTGATATTGACGGAGGTAAAGTAGGAGATGCTGCTCAAACAACATGGGGATTAGGGGTTAAATATAAAATTGTTAAAAACTTCTCTATAGATGCAGATTGGAGAAATTACGATAATTTATATGCAAACGTAGCTGCTAATAAAGAAAATATAGAATTACCTAGTTATGATTTAGTTGATGCAGGTGTTTCTTATAGAATGTTAGTTGGTGAAAACAACAAGAATTCAATTGATTTTAGAATCAACATGAATAATGTTTTTAACGAAGTATATTTATCTGAAATTACTCAATCTTTTTCTTCTGGAAACGTTAACGGTATTTTTCCAGCTAATGATACTGATCCTTCATACAAAGGAATTAATGTTAAAAATAGTGCTTTCTTTGGTTTAGGAAGAACTTGGAATGTTTCTATCAAGTATAATTTCTAAACTTTTTTAGATACTTTTAATTACAATAAATGCCCTTTTGACAGAAATGTTAAAAGGGTTTTATTTTTTTACTATATTTGTTTTAATCTTAAAACAAACTAATTATGTATCAAACTCTTCAATCATTACACTCTACTTTAGCTTACATAGCTTTAGCAGTATTATTACTAGCGGTTATTAATGCAATTTATGGTTTATCAAACAAAAAGTTATTTGCTACAAAAGACTTAAGATTATCACTTTTTGCCTTAATATTTTGCCACATACAACTATTGATTGGATTGATTCTTTACTTTGTTTCTGAAAAAGGATTTAAAGCTTTCGCAATTGAAGGAGCAATGAAAAACCCTGAATTAAGATTGACGATGTTAGAGCATCCACTTATTAATATTATTGCCATAGCATTAATTACAATAGGTTGGTCAAAACATAAAAAACAAGAAAGTCAAAACGGTAAATTTAAAAAAATAGCTGTTTTTTATACGTTGGGACTACTATTAATCTTATCAAGATTACCTTGGTCTAGTTGGATGGCATAGTTATTGAATAGCTCATGCAAAAATCTTAACCTACATAACAAGCTTCCTTTTTAATGGACGCTTTAAATCTTTATTATGAAAAATAATATATTAATTGGGGTTTTTGTGTCGTTTATTGCATTGTTTAGCCTAACTAATTCATACAATAGGTTTAATAAATTTAACCAAAAAATTTCTCCTTACGATACGATTAAAGGTATTGATACAATTTTAGTTGACACAACAGGCTTTTCTGTTGTAATGCATCAAGAAAATGCTTATGCATCCTATTATTCCGATAAGCTTACAGGAAGAAAAACTGCAAGTGGTGCAATTTTCGACAATAACAAACTTACTTGTGCACACAAAACACTTCCATTTGGTACTAGGTTAAAGATTACTTCATTAAAAACAGGAAAATCTGTTAATGTAACTGTTACTGATAGAGGCCCATTTGTAAAAGGAAGACATATAGATTTATCAAAAAAAGCTTTTATGAAAATTACTCCAAATAAATACGGAGGACATATACGAGTCAATATAGAAATTATACAAGAATAAAATCAGCGAAAGCTGATTTTTTTTTGCTTTAAAGTTTAACAAAACATTATGTTCGTTTAGTTCGGTAATTTGTGAACCAAAATTATCTTTGCAGAAATATTTTCACAATGTATGAAGAGAAGCAAGAATTAATAGAAATGTTTGGTATTCATTTTGAACATCAATACAACATAGCGCCACTTGCAGCTAGGATTTTAGGTTTTTTAATAATTGATGGCTGTAAATCGGGTTTAACGTTTGAAGAATTAGTCAGTAAACTAAAAGCGAGTAAGAGTTCAATATCTACAAACTTGAACTTGTTGCAAAAAATGAACTTAATTAACTATTTCACTATATCAGGAGATAGAAAAAAATATTTTAAAGCCGCTCCTTTAAGTCAACGTTTAAAAAACTATTTAACTTTAGTTGATAGTGAAAAAATATTAATTGAAAGGGTTATTAGTTATAGAGAAAAAAATATTTCTTGTACACAAGAAAATATAAATCTTCAAAATAGTTACGCTTATAAAGAACATATTTTAAAAGTTGAAGAGCTTTTAAATAATTCAATAAATAAATTTAAAGAAATAGAAATCCAAAATCAACAAAGCAAATAACATTTCACTCATGAAAAATAAGATATTTTTTTTAAGTAGCTTACTAACAATAAGTTTACTTTCTTGTAACAATAAACAGGACGACAAAAAAGAAAACTCTCCAATGCCTTACAAAGTTGTTCAAGTTTCAAAAGAGAACACTACTTTATTGGCAGAATATCCAACAAAACTAGAAGGTGTAACAGATATTGATATTCGTCCAAAAGTAGATGGTTATATTGAAAAAATTTACGTTGATGAAGGTCAAGAAGTAAAAAAAGGACAAATACTTTTTAAATTAGAAACTCAAACAGCTGATCAAGAAGCAGCTGCAGCAAAAGCAAAAGTTGACGCAGCTCAAGTTGAGGTTAGTAGGTTAAAACCACTTGTTGATAGAAAAATCATTAGTGATGTACAGTTATCCATGGCTAAAGCAAATTTAGCAAATGCAAAAAGTGTTTACCAAAGTATAATCGCAAGAATTAATTATGCTACAATAACAAGTCCGGTAAACGGAATAGTAGGTACTTTGCCTCTTAGAATAGGAAGTTATGTAAGTAGCCAAACAGTAGAACCGTTAACAAGAATTTCAGATATAAGTAAAGTATTCGCTTTCTTTTCAGTTAATGAAAAAAAGCAATTAGATATTATGATCAATGCTGAGGGTAAAACATTTCAAGATAAAATTGGAAACATGCGTGCCGTTAAGTTAGTTTTAAGCAACGGGACATTATATGAAGAACTGGGAAAAATTGAAACTTTTAGCGGACAAGCTAATACACAAACAGGTTCTTTTAATGTAAGAGCAAGTTTTCCAAATCCAAATAGACTATTACGTTCAGGTGGAAGTGGAATAATCCAAATTCCAACTTATTTAAAAGATGTGATTTTAATTCCTCAAAACGCAACTATAGAATTACAAGACAAACGAATCGCTTTAATAGTTGACAAGGAGAATAAAGTAAAATTTGTTCCTATTGAAATTCGTGCAGTTCCTGGAGGTCAATTTTTTGTAGTTGATAAAGGTTTAAGTACAAACGATAAATTTCTTGTAGAAGGTGTTGGAATAATTACAGAAGGAACAGTTATTAAACCCAATATAATTGATTTAAAAGAACTAGATAAACCTAAAAAATAATTTACAAACTAACAGATTATGTTTTCAAAATTTATTGACAGACCCGTATTGTCAACGGTGATTTCTATTATCATCGTTATATTGGGAGTTCTGGGTTTACTCTCTCTTCCAGTTTCACAATATCCAGAAATTGCTCCACCAACAGTAACTGTAGCTGCAAATTATCAAGGAGCAAGTGCCGAAGTTGTAATGAACTCGGTAGTAATTCCACTAGAAGAACAGATTAATGGTGTTGAAGATATGTCTTACATGACTTCTACTTCAAATAATGATGGTTCAGCATCTATTAATATTTATTTTAAGTTAGGTACAAATCCTGACTTAGCGGCTGTTAATGTTCAAAATAGAGTGTCCCGTGCTACGCCATTATTGCCTCAAGAAGTTACCAAAGCTGGTGTAACAACATCAAAAAGACAAAGTGATAACATTTTGATTTTTTCATTGTACAGTGAAAATCCTGAGTATGATGATACATTTCTTCAAAATTATGCTAATATCAATATTTTACCTAAAATTAAACGTGTAGCGGGTGTTGGTGATGCAGTAATATTTGGACAAAGGGATTATTCTATGCGTATTTGGTTAAAACCAGATGTAATGGCAGCTTACGGTCTTATTCCTTCTGATGTTACTGCTTTGTTAGCTGAACAAAACATTGAAGCTGCTCCTGGACAATTAGGAGAAAGTGGTAATCAATCTTTCCAATACGCTTTAAAATATAAAGGGCGATTACAAAGCTCAGAAGAGTTCGAACAAATTGTAGTTCGTTCAACCGAAAGCGGTGAGGTTCTTCGATTAAAAGATGTAGCAAGAATTGAACTAGGTGCTGTTAGTTATGCAGGTAGTGCAAATACAAATGGTAATAAATCAGTAGCTATTGCTATTGCTCAAACTGCAGGGTCAAATGCCCAAGAAGTTATTGATGGTTCTTTAAGTGTATTAGAAAAATCATCTGTTAACTTTCCTAAAGGTGTAAAATATGCAATCTTAATTAATGCAAATGATTTTTTGAGCGAATCTATATCAAAAGTTATATATACATTAATTGAAGCTTTTTTATTGGTGTTCTTAGTTGTTTTTATTTTTTTACAGGACTGGAGGTCAACTCTTATTCCAGCTATATCTGTACCAGTTGCAATTATAGGAACATTCTTTTTCTTAAATTTATTTGGTTTTACCATTAATTTATTAACATTATTTGCATTGGTACTTGCCGTCGGAATCGTTGTGGATGACGCTATTGTGGTGGTAGAAGCAGTTCATGCAAAAATGGAAGCAGGAGAAAAAGATCCTAAAAAAGCAGCTCATAGTGCCATGAACGATATCAGTAGTGCTATTATTTCAATAACGCTTGTTATGTCAGCTGTCTTTATTCCAGTTTCATTTATTAGTGGTTCTGCTGGAGTTTTCTACAAACAATTCGGATTAACATTAGCGGTTGCGATTGTTTTATCGGCTATCAACGCTCTTACACTTTCACCTGCTTTATGTGCTATTTTCTTAAAACCTCACAATGAAGAAGAAAAGAAAAAAGGATTTCTACAACGTTTTTATACTTCATTCAATATTGCTTTTGAAGTAACGACGGTTAAATATAAAAAATCAGTAGAGTTCTTTATTAAACGTAAATGGTTAGCTTTTTTAGGAATTGCAGTTTTTGCTGGAATATTCGTTTTACTATTAAATATTACACCTAAAGCATTTGTGCCTGGAGAAGATACTGGTGCTATTTTATCAGATGTATCTCTTCCTCCAGGAACTTCTCTTGAAAGAACAGAAGAAGTATTATTGCAAATTGAAAATAAAGTTAAAGATATCCCTGAAATTAAAGAAGTACTTCGTATTTCTGGACGAAGTTTAATTAGTGGTACAGGAAGTAATTACGGAATGGTAATCGTAAAATTAAAACCTTGGGCAGAACGTCCTGATGCAAATCAAGAAATTACAGCTATTGTACAAGAATTATTTAAACGTGCTGCAACTGTTAAGGATGCAAAAGTTTTATTCTTTGCTCGTCCAACATTAGTCGGGTTTGGTTTTACAAGCGGATTTGAATTTCAATTACAAGATCAAAAGGGAGGGACTATAAAAGAATTAGGTGAAGTAAACAATAAATTTTTAACAGCCTTAAATAGTCGTAAAGAAGTTAAATATGCTGCCACGTCTTTTTCTCCTAATTATCCTCAATATCAAATTGACCTAAATGTAGCTGCAATTAAAAATTCTGGATTAACAGTTACCGATGTTTTAGGAACGATGCAAGGGTATTATGGTGGAGTTTATGCTTCTAACTTTAATAAATTTGGAAAACAATATCGTGTTATTTATCAATCAGACCCAAAATTTAGAACAGATGTAGCGTCATTAAATAGTGTAATGGTTAGAAACAATAAAGGTCAAATGGCTCCAATTTCACAATTTGTGACTTTAGAGAAAGTATTTGGTCCACAAGCTATCGATCGATTTAACTTGTTTACATCTGTTAAAATCACAGGTGCTCCTAACGAAGGGTTTAGTACTGGTGATGCAATTAAAGCGGTTCAAGAGGTAGCAAGTGAAAGTTTACCTATAGGTTATGGTTATGAATTCTCTGGTATAACTCGTGAAGAAATTAGTGCTGGTGGTCAAACCTTGTATATTTTCTTATTATGTCTAATTTTTGTGTACTTCTTACTTGCAGCACAATATGAAAGTTATTTGTTACCATTTGCTGTTTTATTATCATTACCAGTAGGTTTGGCTGGAGCATATATTTTTGCATATTTCTTTAATGTCAGTGATAATATTTACCTTCAAATTACATTAATTATGCTTATTGGTTTATTAGCCAAGAATGCCATTTTGATAGTGGAGTTTGCAGCCGATTCGCGACGAAAGGGTTGGGGTATTAAACAGGCTGCATTACAAGGAGCAACAGCTCGTTTACGTCCAATTTTGATGACATCATTTGCGTTTATTCTTGGATTGATGCCTTTAATGTTAGCTAAAGGAGCAGGAGCAGTAGGAAATAAAGCTATTGGAACAGGTGCTATTGGTGGAATGTTAATAGGAACCGTTTTAGGAGTATTTGTAATTCCGGTTTTATTTATCATTTTCCAAGGGTTACAAGAAAGAGTGAGTAGCAAAACTATCGAAACAACTAAAGGAGATACTGAAAATTTATAATCATTAGATCATGAAAAAACAACATATAGTCAAAGGAAGTCTTTTAGTTTTTACAATGTTTGTAGTACAATCATGTTTTGTAGCTAAAGATTACGAAAAGCCAGAAGTCAAAACAGATAATTTATACCGAACAGAACAAGTAGCTGATAGTACATCCTTAGCAAAGATGTCTTGGGATAAAATATTCTCAGACAAATTACTTCAAAATCACATTAAAGAAGCCATTCAAAATAATTTAGACATGAAAATTGCTTTGCAAAATATGGCGGCTGCTGAAGCTACTATGAGACAAGGTAAGGCAGGTTATTTTCCAACATTAAACGGAAATACTACTTGGACACATCAAGAGATTTCTCAGAACAGCCAGTTTGGACGTTTGTTTAGCAATGTTGACCAATATGAATTATCTGCAAAATTATCTTGGGAAGCTGATATTTGGGGAAAAATAAGAAGTAATAAAAGAGCAACAGCAGCTAAGTTTTTAGAATCAGCTGTGGCTCGTCAAGCGGTTCAAACCGAATTGGTGGCTAAAGTAGCTTCGGTATATTATCAATTATTAGCTTTAGATGCTCAAATTAATGTGGTTATAACTACTTTAGAAAACAGAAATACAAGTGTTGAGGTTATTAAAGCCTTAAAAGAAGCGGGTAATGTTAATGAAGTTGCTGTAAAACAAACGGAAGCGCAACAATATGGTGCTCAAATTATTTTAGAAGACTTAAAATACAACGTCAAAGTTTTAGAAAACACATTTAATCAATTATTAGGTAAAGTTCCAAATACAGTAGAAAGAAGTTTGTTTGAAAACCAAAATATAGATGTAGAAATAAAAACAGGTTTACCAGCATTTTTATTAAGTAAAAGACCTGATGTTGTAGCTGCTGAATTAAATTTTAGAAATACTTTTGAATTAACAAATGTAGCCAGAAGTTCTTTTTATCCTTCTTTAACTTTAAATGCAACAGGAGGTTTACAAGCTTTAGAATTGAAAGATTGGTTTAGTACAAAATCACTTTTTGCAAGTATTATTACTGGACTAACACAACCAATATTTAATCAAAGACAAAACAAAACAAGATTAGAAGTTGCAAAAGCAAATCAACAAAAAGCATATTTGCAATTTGAAAAATCATTGTTAGTTGCAGGAAAAGAAGTTTCGGATGCATTAGCTAATTATAAAAATGAAACTAATAAACTTGTAATAAGAAAAAAACAAGTAGAAGCTTTAAAAACTGCAGCCGATTATTCAGATGAGTTATTGCAATATGGAATGGTAAATTACCTTGAAGTATTAACCGCAAAAGACAATGCTTTGAACACGGAAATTAATTATATAGACAATAAATATAAACAGCTAAATGCTGTAATTACGCTCTATAAAGCATTAGGTGGCGGTAATTAATTCAATTAAAAATCCTGTGAAAGCAGGATTTTTATTTTAGTATATAATACCAAGTTACCAATTCATAAAAGGGTTTTTACTCAAATAAGCATTATAATATCTTTTATCACCAGTAACTTCTTCTGCTAACCATTCAGGTTTTTCAAAAGATTCATTTTCTGATTGTAATTCAATTTCGGCTAAAATTAATCCTTTGTTTTCTCCGTCAAAAACATCTACTTCAATAATATGATTACCAACTTCTACTTCATAACGAATTTTATCAATAATACCACTTTCGCAAATTTGTAGTAGCATTTCAGCTTCTTTTAGATCAATTTCTTTTTCCCATTCCATTCTACTCAAACCACTTTCATTGCTTTTCCCTTTGATAGTTAAGTAGCCTTTTTCTCCTTTAATGCGAACTCTAACCGTTCTTTCTGGAACAGAAGATAAATAGCCTTGAACGATTCTATTTTGTGTTTGAAATTGTTTTAAAAAATCATCAGAGTTCACTAAAAATTTGCGTTCGATTTCTATCATTGGTATTGTTTTATTTTATAATTTCGACTAATTTAAGAAATGATTTTTTAATACAACTAATTCATTCAACTTATGAATGTAAGGCATCAGTTTCAACAAGATAAATCTATTAAGGAACTATTTGAAAATCATTTCGAAAAGAATCTTTATGCCGATGAAAAATTATTATTTTTAGTAGATTTAATTCATGTTTTTAGGCCAAAGAAACCAAAAGAAGTTGATCAAATATCATTAGTCGATTTTATAGAATTTCTTCAAGTTAACCCAAACCATATTATTCTTTTTAGAAATTACTTTAAAACTATAATAAACAAAAACAAGTTTTCTAGACTTTTAACGGATTCTGGAATATTAAATGACAATCACTTTTTAAGTGAAATTAAAAAAAGGATATTCGAAAAATTTCTACCTTTTCAACCCGAAAAAGGAACACTCCAATTTGTTTTAAATCAAGTTTTTTATTTGAGTACAGATCCTATTTGGATAAATAAGATACCTTATGATCAAATTGTTATCATTTATGAATTACTAGGCTTTAAAGACATATATGGTAACATAAAAGAAGAAACGCCTTTTTCAGAAATTGTATTAGCCATGCAAATTCTAGCTCAAAGAATGAGTGGAAGAGCCTTAGAAAATGATGTTATAAAAATGGTACCCGAATATTCTAATTTTGAAAGTCCTTTTCTTGGTTTTGAGAAAGAACTAAATCAGTTAGAACAAATTATTAGAACAAACAATTATCATTATATCAACTCCTCTGAGTTGGTTTATAAGCAGCTTCTATTGCTTCATAAACAATGTAATGATTTTGTAGATAAAGCCTTTTTAAACAGCTCTAAATACGGAATTTCATTAACGGTTAATCAAAGTTTACTTCGTGTAAGACAACAACTAACAAGAATTAAAGAATTGTTGCCGTTAATAGTTGTTGAAAGTAATGAAGATAAAATAAGAAATAGTACACTAATCTTATTGAAACTTATTCGATACAATTGCTATAGAAATAATATTAGAAAACTGTTCTCAGAAAGTACTCAATTAATTTCTTATGAAATAACACAACACACTGCAAAATCGGGGCAAAAATATATAACGGATGGTTATAAAGAATATTTTACCATGTTTTACAAAGCAATTGGTGGTGGTTTTATTGTTGGTTTTTTGTGTTTGTTTAAATTACTCTTTTCTAAAGTAGATACTTCAGCTTTTGGACATGCTTTTCTTTATAGTTTTAATTATGCGTTTGGTTTTATTGTGATTTTCTTATTTGGATTTACATTAGCCACAAAGCAACCCGCAATGACGGCTGCAACTATTGCTCAAACCTTGGATGAAGGCATGAAAAATAAAAATCAAGTAAGAGATAAGCACAACCTTTTTGCTAAATTATTTGCTCGAATTTTTAGAACACAGTTCATAGCTTTTGTAGGAAATGTGCTTTTTGCTTTTCCAATTTCGTTGTTTTTGATTTGGTTTTTCGATTTTTCGTTAGGCACTAATTTAGCCGAAGCAAAGGCAGAAAAGTTAATAACAGATCTAAGTCCAATTCATTCTTTAGCGATTATTCATGCAGCAATTGCTGGTATTTACTTGTTCTTGTCAGGAATAATATCCGGAAATATTTCAAACAGAAACAAACA
>JBLHNH010000006.1:0-40854 GCA_047622645.1 Flavobacterium sp. | reverse complement strand
AGGTAATTTTATTTACGGAATTGTAAAAGATAAATTACCACATTAATAATTTTAAGTAACTTATGTAATTTATATCCTATTGTTTTTTTTTTTAAAAGATACTATCATGAAAATTAAAATAGATATTTAAAACAAGTTGCTTTTGCTAATACAATTACAAATAAATTAAAATAAATTGAGCATTTTAATATATCAAGTATATCTCGTATAAAGTTTATTGGCAATTCTTTACACTCAATTTTTTTAAACCATAAAATTTAAATTTATAAATGTATATTATCCTGATTTTTTTAGATAATAATTCAGCAGGTTTAAAAGCAAACTCACAAGAGAGATGTTCTATTGCAAGGGAGAGTTGTTTTTTTATTAATAATTAAAATGCCCTGCTTTTTAGGTAGGTTTTTTTATGTTAATAAAAAATTAATTAAATAATTTTTTTATTGGAAAATTAATTTAAATTTGTCGAAATTAATGTATAAAAAACAAAAACAAAAACAAAAACAAAAACAAAAACAAAAACAAAAAATGAAAAAATTTAAACAATTAGTATTGCTGTTTTTAGTAGCTTCAGTAACGTTAGTATCTTGTAATAAAGATAATGACGAAGCACCAGCCATTGAAGGAAGTTGGGAATTTTCAAAAGAAGGAACAATTGTTTCTGGTCAAGAATTTTTGGTTGATTATGACCATACTGCAGGTTGTAGTAAAGATTATACAGAAATTATTGCAGGTGGAACTGTAAAAGACCATTATTTTCAAGATTTAGGAAATGGATGTGAAGAAGTTATTGATAATGGAACTTGGTCAAGAAGTGGAAATAATATTACTGTAAATTTTAGTGGTGAAGTAACTACTGCTGAAATCATGGAATTGACTAATACAACATTAAAATTAAAAGCTACTGATCCAGATACTGGAGATGTGTATTTAAGCGTTTCAACTAGAAAGTAATAAGTTTTATATTCATAAAACAAAAATCCCTTTCAATTAGAAAGGGATTTTTTTATTCTATTTTACATATATGAAAAAAAGTAAATTTTTGTTTAAACAAAATAAAAGATGAAAAAATTAGTACTACTATTTGTATTAGCAACAGTAACATTAGTTTCATGTAACAAAGATGATGAGAATGAAGCTCCAATTGAGGGAAGTTGGGAATTATCAGGTTATGGCTATATCATTGAAGGTAATGAAATTATAACAGATAATGGATGGGGCGCACCTGGCTGCCCTAAATATTTTTTTGAAATTAAGAGTAATAGGCAATTATATCGCTATAATTCTTTTCATGATGGTCAAGGTTGTTATACAGAAGTTACGCAAGGCACTTGGGAAAGAGATGGTAAGACTTTTACAACAAATTATTCTGGAAATATCGGAATTGGAACAATATTAGAATTAAATAATTCAACACTAAAACTAAGATATATTGATATAAACACTAATTATTATATTTTTAATGTTTATTCTAGAAAATAATATTAAATTTTTTTTATTCTATTTCTGCACTTAAGCCAGCTTCCAATAGTGAGGAACATTGAGGTTTGAGTTCGTCAAAACTTCCTGTTTTAACAGTGCACCTTCCTTTGTAATGTACTAAAATAGCACATTGTTCTGCTTGTTCACTTGTATGTTCGCAAACTCTTATTAAAGTGTTTATAACATGGTCAAACGTATTGACATCATCATTATATAAGACAATTTCGTTGTTTAGTCCATAATCTTCTAGGACATCAACTTCTTCTTGTATTTTTTCTCTAGTACTCATTTCTATTTTGGTAAAGGGTTATGGGTAATAGGTTATATGTTTTGTTTTATTCTTGAATTTATTAATGCTAATTTACATATTTTAAAGATACCCAATTGTTTCTTTCAAACTTTTTAACATATGTTAATCCTTTGCTAGTGCAAGATTCATCAATAAACGGAATATCTTCGGTATAAAATCCACTAAATAAAATAGTTCCTTTCTGATTTAAACAATCAATATACTGTTGCATATCGTTCAATAAAATGTTTCTGTTGATATTTGCAATAATTAAATCGTATTTCTTTCCTTTTAAAAGAGCAGCATCACCTTCATAAACTGTAATTTGAGAACAATTATTACGTTCAGCATTTTCAATTGAATTCAAATAACACCAATTATCTATATCAATAGCATCAATAGGTTTTGCTCCCTTCATTTCGGCTAAAATAGCTAAAATAGCTGTGCCACAACCCATATCTAGTGTTTTCATATTCGTCACATCAGTTTCTAACAAATGCTGAATCATCATGTGAGTTGTTTCATGATGTCCAGTTCCAAAACTCATTTTTGGTTCAATTACAATATCAAATTCAGCATCAGTCTTAGCATGAAAAGGTGCTCTAACATGACATTTTCCGTCTACATCAATAGCTTCGAAGTTTTTTTCCCATTCTTCATTCCAGTTTACTTGTTCAATTTCTTCTACTATATATGATATTTTGAACTCCTTATTACTTAAAATTGAAACGCCATTTAAAATATCTTCAGACCATAATTCTTTTTGAACATAAGCCGAAACTCCTTCTTCTGTTTCCATAAAACTTTCAAAAGCTTTATCTTCTAATTCTGCTACTAATATTTCGCTTCCTAACTCTTTTGGACTAACCGTAAAATGATATCCTATATAATTGATTGACATAAAAATAATTTTTGCAAAGGTACATAAAGCTTTCGTTTTTTAGAATAATTTATCATTTGTTAACAAGCAGAAATCTTTTGATTGTGTATATTTGAAATAAAAAAGAAAACTCATGAAAAATTCATTCATCGCAATTGTATTAACTACACTTTTATTTAGCTGTCAAAATAAAGCTCAAGAAAAAGTAGCTGCAGTAGCATCAAACAACCCAACAATTATGGCAAAAGAGACTATTTATCAATTTAAAGTTACAGATTTATATGGAGCGGAATTTGATTTTTCGACCTTAAAAGGAAAAAAAATCATGGTTGTAAACACAGCTTCAGAATGTGGATTAACCCCACAATACAAAGATTTAGAAGCTATTTATGAAAAATATAAAGATAAAAACTTTGTGATTGTTGGTTTTCCTGCCAATAATTTTGGTTCTCAAGAGCCTGGAACAGATAAAGAAATTGCTGCTTTTTGTGAGCAAAATTACGGTGTCTCTTTTCCTATGATGTCAAAAATTTCAGTAAAAGGAAATGACATGCATAAATTGTATCAATTTTTAACACAGAAAAGTAAAAATGGATTAGAAGACAGTGAAGTACAATGGAATTTTCAAAAATATTTGATTAATGAAAGCGGTGAATTAGAAAAAGTAATTGCTCCAAGAACATTACCAACTGATGATTCTGTAGTTAAATGGATTGAAGGTTAATATTTTAAAATTAACTGCATAAAAACTGTATCTAGCCATTTATCAAATTTATAGGCAGATTCTTTAATAACTCCAACAGTTTCAAATCCAAATTGTTTATGAAATTCCACACTGTTTTGATTTTCGGCATCTATTACTGCAATCATGGTGTGGAGTTTTTGTTTTTGGGCTAATTCAATTAATGCAGCAAGAAGAAGCTTTCCAAGCCCTTTTCCTTGATAATCTATAGAAACATATACTGAATGTTCTACAGTAAATTTATAACCTTCTTTAAAACGAAAAGCACCATAAGTACCAAAACCAGCAATGTCATTATCCATTTCGATAATTATCAATGGAAAACCAGCTTTAACTTTCTCATCAAAAATTGTTTTTTGTTGTACTAAAGTTCTGGGTTCGTAATCATAAATAGCAGTTGTATTTAGAATATTATAATTTACAATTTCTAAAATTGCGTCTAAATCTTTTTCAGTTGCTTGTCGAATGGTTGGTTGCATAAAAATATATAATTCCCAAAGGTAAAAAGTTTATTCAATAAAAGTAAAAACCTTTACAACTTTGTATATTTGTGAAAATAAATAGATACTGAAATTAATTCAGCATAAAATGATTTACCCTAAAATACCTTTAGCCCAAAGTTTAATCGAAATTTTTAAAGCAAAAGGAATACATCATATTGTTATTTCACCAGGTTCAAGAAATGCTCCATTAACTATTGGCTTTTCCAATCAACAAGATACTTTTAAATGTTATAGTATTGCAGACGAACGCTGTGCCGCCTTTTTTGCTGTGGGAATGGCCCAGCAATTAAATCAACCAGTGGCTTTAGTTTGCACTTCTGGTTCGGCTTTGTTGAATTATTATCCAGCTGTTGCTGAAGCTTTTTATAGTCAAATTCCGTTAATTGTAGTTAGTGCCGATAGACCTCAAAACAAAATTGATATTGGTGATGGACAAACTATTCGTCAGGAAAATGTATTTGCAAATCACAGTTTGTATAATGCTAATTTAACCGAATTTGCTTCAAAAGATAATGATATAAAAATTAATGTTGCCATTCATGAAGCGATTGTTAAAAAGGGACCAACTCACATTAATATTCCGTTTGAAGAACCTTTGTATGATTTAGTTTCAGAGCTTTCGGTTGAACCAAAACTACTTTCTTTTGAAAATGAAAGCAATGAATTTATTTTAGAAGAAAAGTTTATTCAACAATTTAATTTAGCCAAAAAGAAATTAATCTTAGTTGGTGAATTAAAACCAAATTCTATTGAAAATTTATTTATTGAAACTTTAGCTAACGATAATTCTGTTGTAGTTTTAACAGAAAAAACCTCTAATTTACATCACGAAACATTCATTGATACAATCGATTCTTTAGTTACACCTTTTACTGATGATGATTTTAAATATTTTCAACCCGAAATATTAATCACTTTTGGAGGTATGCTTGTTTCAAAACGAATAAAAGCCTTTTTAAGAAAATACAAACCGCAAGAACATTGGCATATTGATACCTTAAGAGCTTATGATACTTTCGGATGTTTATCACAGCATTTTAAAACGAAACCAAATGTTTTTTTTAAACAATTGTTTAGTAAGTCAAATGTGATTGAAAGTAATTATAAAGAATTTTATTCAAAAATAAATGAAGCAAGAAAGAGTAAACATGTTCAATATGTAAATGAGATTCCTTTTTCTGATTTTAAAGCTTTCGAATTTATAAGTCATAATTTGCCAAAAGATATTCAATTGCAAGTAAGTAATAGTTCGGCTATTCGTTACTTACAATTAGTGACTATTGATAAATCTATTGAAGTTTTTTGCAACAGAGGCACAAGTGGAATTGATGGTTCAACCTCTACAGCCATAGGTGCTGCTTTGCAATCTAAAAAAACAACTTTTTTTATCACAGGTGATATTAGTTTCTTCTATGATAGTAATGCTTTGTGGAATAATTATATTCCTAAAACCTTCAAGATTATATTGATTAACAATAGTGGTGGTGGTATTTTTAGAATTTTACCGGGACATGAAGAAACAGAGGTTTTTAATACTTTTTTTGAAACTTCTCATAATTTAAATGCTTCTCATTTGGCAAAAATGTTTGACTTCAATTATTATCAAGCAAATGATGAAACTAGTTTAGAAAATCAATGGCAATTATTTATGAATCAAAATGATAATCCATCTGTAATTGAAGTTTTTACACCAGAAAAAATTAATAATAAAATATTGACTAAGTATTTTTAATGTTAATTTTTTTAACTAAATTTGAGTTTCTATTATTAATAAAAACTATATAAAAATGAGTAAAAGAGACGAATTAATCGTAAAATATGCTGCAGATTTAAAAGATAAATGTGGTGTAACTCCAGACATGGATTTATTAACTAAAGTTACTGTTGGATGTGGTCCATCAATTTATAATGCAGATTCTGCAACTGTTGCAGGTACTGACGAAAAAGAAATAGCTACTGTGAAAAATAATTTCTTAGTTAAAAAATTAGGATTAAAAGACGGTCCAGAATTAGATAAAGCAATTGATGCAGTTATTGAAAAATATGGTCGTTCAAATAAAAACAAATATAGAGCAGTGGTTTATTATTTATTAGCTGTTCATTTCAAAAAAGAATCTGTTTATAAATAAGATTTAAACAACAAAGCCAACCAAGCTATAAAAAATTCCTAACTTGTTTAGGATTTTTTTATTCTAAAAACCTTCAAAAACACCTAAACCAAACAAAGCAAAATCATATTTTACAGGATCATTTTTATCTAATTTCCTTAAAGCTAAATCTAATTCTGCTAAAGCTTTGCCGTCGTTTTGTTTTCTATTAAGTAAGCCCAATTTTCGAGCTACATTTCCTGAATGTACATCTAATGGACAAGATAATTTTGATGTGGAAATTGTTTTCCAAATACCAAAATCTACTTTGTTATCATTTCTAATCATCCATCTTAAATACATATTAATTCTTTTTGCAGCACTATTGTTTAAAGGATCTGAAACATGTTTTTGTGTGCGTTGTAAGTGTTCAATTTCAAAGAAAACTTTCTTAAACTCATGAATGCTTTTTTGCATACTACTTTCTTCTTGATGTTTAGCAAAAACACTTTCTAAACCACCATGATTATTGTAGATGTTTTGTAAAGCTTTCATAAAAGTTTTGGCATCTAAAGAATTGAAAGTTCTGTGTACAAAATTATCAAATAAATCTAAATTGCTTTCAGAATGATTCATCACAAAATCATAAGGAGAATTTCCCATGATGTCCATTATTTTTTTGGAGTTTTTGATAATCATTTTGCGATTTCCCCAAGCAATCGTTGCACTCAAAAAACCGGCAATTTCAATATCTTCTTTTAAGGAAAATAAATATGGAACTTGAATAGGATCACTTTCAATAAAATCAAAATTATTGTATTGAATTACTTTTTCGTCTAAGAAATCTTTTAATTCGGATTTATTCATTAAACCATAATATTTCCGTCCTTCATAACTAATTTTCTGTCAGCCATATCTGCTAATTCTTCGTTATGGGTTACGATTACAAATGTTTGTCCAAATTCATCACGTAATTTAAAAAACAATTGATGTAGATGTTCGGCAGATTGTGTGTCTAAATTTCCAGATGGTTCATCCGCAAAAATAATTTTCGGTTTATTGATCAAAGCTCTTGCTACAGCAACTCTTTGTTGTTCTCCACCAGAAAGTTCACCTGGTTTGTGATGCATTCTATCTTTTAATCCTAAATAGTCTAACAAACGTTTAGCTTCAGTTTCTGTTTCAATTTTACTTTTTTTGGCAATAAATGCAGGAATGCATACGTTCTCTAGAGCAGTAAATTCGGGTAATAATTGGTGAAATTGAAAAATGAATCCTAAATTTAGATTTCTAAACTTTGATAAATCCTTGTCATTTAATTTTAAAACATCTGTTCCATCAATATAAATAGAAGAATCATTTTGAATTGTAGGTTTATCTAAAGTTCCTAAAAGTTGCAACAATGTAGTTTTTCCTGCACCAGAAGCACCTACGATTGAAACGATTTCTCCAGATTTGATATGAAGATTTACACCTTTTAAAACTTGTAAATCACCATAATATTTATGTAACTGAGTCGCTCTTATCATTTTTAACAATTTGTACAAAGAAACAAAGATTTTTTGTGTTTTGTAAAAATAGCATCATATTAATTTACAGTAGTAAGTATAAAAAATACAAGAAGACTCATTATTAATCAACTTGTATTTTTAAAATGTAATTTTGCTAGTTACCTTCTACCTTTAATTAGCGATAAAATAAAGAGTACTATGAAAATAAAGAATAATATTTTTGCAATACTTGCTGCTCCAGCTGCAATTCCTCCAAATCCTAAAACTCCAGCTATTATAGCCAGAATGATAAATATAACCGTCCATCTTAACATCATAAAAAGTTTTTAGTTAGTAATTAGTTTTTGTTTTGTAATAAATACAATTAATTTGTTAATTAATACTTTACAAATTTATGTTTCTTGTGCTTTTTTCAATTACAATATTTATGATTTTTTTTATAGTATTACCATTCAGTACAGTTACTCTACTATAATTTATAATGTACTTGATTCTTATTGTTTTAAAATATTTTTTTAAAAAATAAACTCACCTTACAGGCTGTATTTGTTGATTGTTTTTAAAACTAGTATTGCTTTTTTAGCGTATATATTTAATAAATTAAAGTTAAAAACTCAGTATTGTTTAATTATTTTGTATATTTGTTAAACAAAAAATAATAAACTATGAAAGTAATTTTTTTATTATCCTTATTATCCTTGAGTTTTTGTAAATCAAACGAGTCTCAAGTAGTAAGTCAAATCAAAAAATTTAAAGAACCTATTAAAATGAATATTGAAGAAGGAAAAGAAGTTGCCACTTTTGCCGGTGGATGTTTTTGGTGTACCGAGGCTGTTTTTTTAGAAATTAAAGGAGTAGAAAAAGTTGTTTCTGGTTACACAGGAGGAACAATTAAAAATCCATCTTACAGTGAAATTGGTTCGGGTACGACTGGTCATGCTGAAGCTATCGAAATTACTTATGATCCAAAACTAGTACAGTATAAAGATTTGCTTGAAATATTTTTTAGTTCTCATAATCCTACTACTTTAAATAGACAAGGAGCTGATGTTGGAACACAATACAGAAGCGAAATTTTTTATCATTCAGAAGCTCAAAAGAAACAAGCTGAAGAATATATAGAATTGATTGAAAAAGAAAAATTGTATGATGATGCTATTGTAACAATTATATCTCCTGCAGTAGTTTTTTATGTGGCAGAAGAGTATCATCAAAATTATTATAATGAAAATAGTTCACAAGGTTATTGCCAAATGGTGATTGCACCTAAACTTGACAAATTGAGAAAATATTATAAATCAAAATTAAAATAGAAGGGAAAAATTGCTATGAATACCACTATTGAAAAAGAATTATTTGAAATTGTAGGTGACAATCACCAAATGACCTCTGCGGAAACTCCGTTAAGAGCAGATGCCTTTGATAAGTCTGATGAAGATAAAATGACTGTTATTGAGAAACATTTTGAAGTCATTATGAAAGAGCTTGGACTAGATTTAACAGATGATAGTCTTAAAGGAACTCCTCACAGAGTAGCTAAAATGTTTGTTAAAGAAATATTTTCAGGATTGAATCCTGCTAATAAGCCTAAAATTTCTGTGTTTGACAATTCTTATCATTATGATAAAATGTTAGTTGAAGCAGATATTACTTTTAATTCTACTTGTGAACATCACTTTTTACCTATTGTAGGTAAGGCTCACGTAGGTTATGTTTCTTCTGGAAAAGTGATTGGTTTATCAAAATTAAATCGAATTGTTGACTATTACGCTAGAAGACCTCAAGTTCAAGAGCGAATGATTATGCAAATTTTTAATGAATTGAAAACGGTTCTTGGTACTGAAAATGTTATGGTAATCATGGAAGCATCTCACTTATGCGTATCAAGTAGAGGAATTAAAGATGAAAGCAGTTACACTTCAACTTTGCAATATGGAGGTGTTTTTAATCAAAAAGAATTTAGAGACGATTTTTATCGTTTGATTAATAAAGTAAAATAATTGGCACCTTATTTGTACATTTATAATTAAATTTATAATGAATGTTAAAGCAACAAGTTGAAATTATTAAATCTAAAAACAAAAGTGATAAGAAAACGAAGTTGTTTTTAGGAATTGTGTTTGATTTAATCGGAATGTTGTCTTATGTTGTTCCTGTTTTTGCAGAATCTACTGATATTTTTTGGGCTCCAATTTCAGGTTTCATAATGGTGGCGATGTATAAAGGTACTACAGGTAAAGTTGCCGGTATTATAAGTTTTGTTGAAGAAGCTTTTCCTTTTATAGATTTTATACCAACATTTACTTTAACTTGGGTATACAAATATGTGATTAAAAAAGAATCGTAAAATACCATTATTTAAACATATAAAAAGATACATTATTTAGATGTGTCTTTTTTGTTTAATTTGCTATCAATATAATTAGAAAAAGAGCCTAGTTTTAATCTGTTTAGCATCTTTTTTTCAAATTCCCAAAAGAATTTAAACTGCCCAAGTAAAGCTCCAATTAATACGAGCATCACTTGATAAATTGGAAATAGAATTAGAACTCGAATAGGCCAATAACCCCACAAAGACATTGTTTCTTTGGTTACTCCTAAATAATTTGTTATTGGCTTTGAAAGATAAGCCGCTGTAGAACCTGTAATTGCAAATACAATAAAAATTATGATTAATTGCCAGTTAGATGTAACATTCCAGCGTAGTTTAAGTTTGTTCATTATGTTATAATCGTGCAGGAAAACCTCCTAATTGTTGTTTGTTAGTTAATTGAAAATAAGTTAGGTAATTGAATATCATATAATTTACTTCAAATCCGTAATCTATATTTGTATCGTAATTTATAGGCATTTCATATAGATTTAAATTATAAACTGATGGCATATTTGCTCTCCTGTTCCATTCTAAAACCCAAAAACGATTTCTAGCTTCAAGATAACCTTGGGTATAAAAACTTCTAGGTTTTGCTCTTGAATTAAACCAACTTGTAAATCCACCATCAATAATTAATACTTCATATTCAATCTCGTCATTGGCAATACGAATTGTATCACTTTCTAAATGAGGCATATCAGTACTAATAGTTTCTTTAGTTGAATTGCAACTAAAAAGCATAATAAATACTAAGGCAAATATTGAAATATAAGTTTTCATAGTATTATGAATTAAAGTATAAAGATAAAAAAAAGCATCGACATAGCCGATGCTTTTAACAGTAGTATTTATTTAAGCAGTATTATTTTTTTCCGAAAAGGCCTCCAAGAAGAGCTCCTAATCCACCTTTTTTCTTTCCACTTATGGCAGACATAGCATCACTAACATCTAATTTACCATCACCATTTTGGTCCAATACAGAAGTTAATAATGAACCTCCCAAAGAATTTCCTCTAGAAGAATCATTTCCTCCTCCAAGTAATCCTCCTAAAAGTCCAGCTAAATCTGGAGTTGTAGATACACCGCTATTTTTTGTTTGTTTTCCTAAATATCCCATAATGATAGGAGCAAGCATTGGTAAGATTTTAGATATAATACTAGAATCTACTCCAGTTTTTGCACTTAATCCTTGAGCCATTGTATCTTGTTTGTTCCCAGCAACATGGTTAAGAATTCTATCTCCGTCAGAAAAATCTCCACCACTTAAAAATCCTCCTAGATTATCTAATATACTTCCATCATGTTTGCCACTTGTTAGAGCATTCAACAAACCACTTGCACCTTCACCTGAAAGTATATTGTTTTGCATTTGACCTAATAAAGCAGGTACACTTGATGAAACTACGTCACTAGCTTGAGTTGCATTAATTCCCGTTTTTTCTGAAATATTATTTACGAGTTGCTTCCCTAAATCACTATTTAATAAATCTAAAATTCCTGACATAAATATGTTTTTTAAAAGTTAAAATTTGATAAATATAAAAAAAAATATTAATTATTTTTAAGTAAACTTATTATTTGCTCAGCAAGTTCAGTGCCAATTCTATCTTGTGCTTCGTCTGTTGCAGCTCCAATATGTGGTGTTAAAGAAATTTTTGGGTGCATTAATATTCGCATTTCTGGAGTTGGTTCGTTTTCAAAAACATCAAGTCCTGCAAATAAAACTTTGCCTTCATCAAGAGCATCTACTAGAGCAACTTCATCTATTACTCCACCACGAGCTGCATTAATTATTCCAACATTATCTTTCATCATTTTTAATTCATCTTTTCCAATTACATAACCATCTTGAGCTGGCACATGTAAAGTAATAAAATCAGAATGTTTGTATAAATCTTCTAATGGTTCTGTTATAATATCTACGTTAATAAATTGACCATTATAGAAGTCTACACGAATTACAGCTTCACCAACATATTTATCCGTAGCAACAACCTTCATGCCTAGTCCTAAAGCTATTTTGGCAACTGCTTGACCTATTCGTCCAAAACCAATAATACCAAGAGTTTTACCTCTTAATTCCATTCCATTAGCATAAGCTTTTTTTAATCCATTAAAATTTGTATCACCTTCAAGAGGCATATTTCTATTTGAATCGTGTAAAAAACGCACACCACAAAATAAATGAGCAAAAACTAATTCGGCAACAGATTCAGATGAAGAAGCTGGAGTATTTATTACATGTAAACTTTTGCTACGAGCATAATCTACATCAATATTATCCATACCAACTCCACCACGCCCAATGATTTTTAAACTTGGACAATTATCAATGATGTCTTTTCTAACTTTCGTTGCACTTCTAACTAAAATTACATCAATTTTATTATTGTTAATATAATTTTCAACTTGTTCTTGAGCTACTTTTGTTGTTATTACTTCGAAACCGGCTTTTTCTAAGGCTTTTACTCCACTATCTGAAATTCCGTCGTTGGCTAATACTTTCATTTTTTATGCTGAATTTATTTCAGCATCTTTCGATGCTTATTATTATTATTATTATTATTATATTTTATTTTTCCTTTGGCTAAAGCCGAAAAGCAATGATTATTTATTTAACAGAATACTGCGACTCATTATTGAGCAGTTTTTTCTAATTCCTTCATAATGTCTACTAAAACTTGAACACTTTCAAGCGGTAAAGCATTGTACATCGAAGCTCTGTAACCACCAACTGAGCGGTGTCCATTTATCCCAGAAATTCCGGCAGTTTTCCACATAGCATCAAAAGTTTCTTGATGTGCTTCATTATTTAAGGTAAAAGTTGCATTCATAGTACTTCTATCTTCAGTAGCAACAACACCATTGAAAAGTGGGTTTCTGTCAATTTCTGCATATAATAAAGCGGCTTTGGCTTCATTTTCTTTTTCAATTGCAGCAATTCCGCCTTTATTTTTTAACCATTGCAAGGTAAGTAAAGATGTATAAACTGCAAAAACTGCAGGTGTGTTATACATACTTTCTTTTGCAATATGTTGTTCATAATTTAGTATGCCTGGAATATTTCTTCCAGATTTTCCTAAAATTTCTTCTTTTACTACAACTAAAGTTGTTCCAGCTGGTCCCATATTTTTTTGAGCACCTGCGTAAATGATATCAAATTTTGAAAAATCTAAAGTTCTTGAAAAAATATCTGAACTCATATCACAAACTACAGGAACATTCGTTTCTGGAAATGATTTCATTTGAGTTCCAAAGATTGTATTGTTTGATGTGCAATGAAAATAATTTGCGTCATTAGGAATAGTATAACCTTTAGGAATAAAGGTATAATTACTATCTTTAGAAGAAGCAACTACAAGAGTTTCTCCAAAGGGTTTGGCCTCTTTAATTGCTCCACTTGCCCAAGTACCTGTGTCTAAATAAGCAGCTTTTCCATCAACTTTCATTAAATTATAAGGAACCATTAAGAACTCTAAACTAGCACCACCTTGTAAAAATAAGGCTTGGTATCCTTTTCCATCTAATCCCAATAATTCTAGTGCTAAAGCTCTTGCTTCGTCCATTACAGCAACAAAATCTTTACTTCTATGTGAGATTTCTAAAATTGATAATCCAGAATTATTAAAGTTTAATATGGCTTGTGAAGCTTTTTCAAAAACTTCTTGAGGTAAAATGCATGGACCAGCACTGTAATTGTGTTTTTTCATTATTATGTTGTAAGTAGTTAATTGTAAGTTGCAAATTTCGGAAAATGAGAATAAAACGAAGTTATAATTAAGCAAAAATACCTACATGTTATTAACAATAACGTTTTAGTAAAAATATACATCTTAATATATTAAAATCAAGAAACTATTTTTTGTGTAAATATTAAAAATGGTAAAATATAACTTAACTAATATGGTAAAATATAACTTAACTAATTATGATTAAATGATTTTATATTTCCCCAAAATATAGAGTTAATTTAGAGATTGTTTTTTGTTTGAAAAGAGTTTTCTTTCGAAAACTCTTTTTCTGTTTTATAAATTATTTAAAAACTCAATAGTATCTATGTTATCAGCATAATCCCAAAGCATTGGTTGTTGTGTTTGACCAAAGGCAATACTATTCTCAACTAAATTATTAGATACGACACATTGAATTTTTTCTTCATCATCTTTTAATCTAGATTTTAATACTTCTAAATCATCATAAAATTCATAAAAAACACTTGAAATAGGAGAGGAGTAGCTAGAATCTTCTTTTAAAGTCAAGAATTCGTTATCCAATAACTTATATAAACTCATTAGAAAAACGGCTTTATTATAATCATAATTATTAGCATATTTTTCATAGAAAATTACATCTTTATACTCGAAAATAGCTTCAAAAAAATCTTTAAAATTGTATCCTTTTGGAACAAATAACTTGGAAACATTCCTACATCCTAAACCAAAATATCTAAAAATATCTTCTCCTAAATTAGTCAACTCTTCTTTTGATTCGTTTCCGGTTAAAATGGCAACTGAGTTTCTGTTTTTTCTAATAATATTTGGAACTTTTTTAAAATAATAATCAAAATAACGTGATGTATTATTACTTCCAGTAGCAATTACAGCATCAAAACCTTCTAATTTGCCTTCAACAAACGTTATTTTTTTCTCAAAGCTTTCATCTAAAGCAATTAAGTATTTTGCTAAAAACTTGACTAAATGTTGATCGTTTGACGAAGTTTTTACTAAGACATTATTTCCTGTAATTAAAACTGTCAAAAAATCATGAAACCCAACTAAAGGAATGTTTCCAGCTAAAATTAATCCTATGTTTTTTGGAGTTTTTTCTGTAAATGAATAAGCTGATAGCCATTTTGTTAAATTATCTTCTGTTAATGCTTCTGCCCAAGAATGTATAGAAAAATATACTTGTTCTGGAGTAAACCATCCGTTATGAGACTGGGATAATGTTATTAAAGATTCAAATGCTTCAAAAAATTCATCGTTATATTTTACACTTTCCTTTTTTATATTTTGGTCTAAAGAGTATTGATTTAAGAACTTTCCTAATTCAATAAAACTGTTTTTTAAATCAATTTGTGACATTTGTAACATTTGTAACTTGTTTATAAGTAGATAACATTGTAATTTTGCACAAAAATAAGCAATAAAGTTGGAAGGTAATTAAGTAAACAGAAATACTTCTAACTTCTAATTTCAAAAAATAAAATAAATGGCAATTATAATAACAGACGAATGCATTAACTGTGGTGCTTGTGAGCCAGAATGCCCAAACACAGCAATATATGAAGGTGCAGATGATTGGAGATATAAAGATGGAACAAAACTTTCAGGAAAAGTAATATTACCTGATGGAACTGAAATTGATGCTGAAGCTGCTCAAACTCCTATATCTGACGATTTATACTATATTGTTCCAGGAAAATGCACAGAATGTAAAGGTTTTCATGAAGAACCACAATGTGCAGCTGTTTGTCCAGTTGATTGTTGTGTTCCTGATGATGAACATGTAGAAAGCGAAGAAACGCTATTAAATAGACAAGCATTTTTGCATAATGAATAAAACAAAAAAATCCTGAAAATAACTTCAGGATTTTTTTTTAATACAGTAAAGTTATTATTTAACAATTAAATACTTATTAATAATTATGACATCATTTTTAGTGTCATAAGTTTCTAAAATTAAATTTCCTTCATTGTCAAAATAACCGAATGAGACCTTCTTTTTTTCAATGTAGATATAATTATTGTTTGAAGTTTTTCTTAAAATTCCTAGATTTTCACCATTAGTATCATTTAAGTTATATCCAGCTTTGTCGATTGC
The DNA here is from genome assembly GCA_047622645.1 of Flavobacterium sp. GTDB lineage: Bacteria > Bacteroidota > Bacteroidia > Flavobacteriales > Flavobacteriaceae > Flavobacterium. The sequence goes on along the minus strand of JBLHNH010000006.1, from coordinate 25,166 downwards.
AACCTCATATTTTCTGCCATTTAAATTATAATAAGCAGAACGATCTACATCAATAGAACGAGTTACACCATCAACACTTACTTTAGTAGTAGAAGTTACTTCTACAGGTGTTTGCATTATTTCTTTGTTTAATGTTTTTTCTGATTCTTTTTCAAATTCAATGTTTTGAATTTCTTTTATTTCTTCTTTTTTTACAATTTTTTTCTCACCATCTGAATCTTTTATGGTTTTAACAGTTGTCTTTTCTTCTGTTTTAACATTTTTGATTTGAGCAAATCCGTAGCTTGTAAATAAGATTAAGGATACTGTTACTATTAAATTTTTCATATTTTTAAATTTTAGTTAATTATATTACAAATTTAGTTGAAATTGAATAGTTTGCGTTTTACTATTTTTTGAATTAATTACATAATTACCATTTTAATTGTTAATTACTTGTTTATTTCTTGTTAAAAAGTCTTTATTAAAAAGTTTTAGAATTCTATTAATTTAGAATAAATTAGCTTAGAACTTTAAAGCAGCGCAAATTGTATAAACAAAATAAACATATCAAGAAAATTTGCTTCTTATCTTTACTTTTTTTTTCGGTGTTTAGTTTTTCACAGACCGAAATCACTGTAATTTTAAAAGATGCTGATACAGATTTATCTATTGAAGATGCAGTAATTACAGTTCTTAGAACCAATCAAGGTTTAATAAGTAATTCTGAGGGTGTTTTTAAATTGAGTTTAACAAGACCTTCCTTAATAGAAATTTTTCATACTTCTTACAAAAAAATGCAAGTCAAATCTACTACATTAATCGAAGGTGTAGAAAATATTATTATCCTTGAAAAAGAAACCGAATTACTACAAGAAGTTATTCTGACAGATAGACATCCACAAGATATTTTAACAGATTTAATTAAAAATTCAATTAAAAAAATAACAGTTCCGGCTAATTTGCGTGTTTATGCCAGAGAGTTTTTTAAAAGAGACAACAAGTATGCTTTTTACAGTGATGGATTAGTCAATTTTCAAATTTTAGGTGATAAAAGATCCATTAAAACTGATATTTTAGTAGAACAAAATAGAACCATAGGTCTAGTTGAGGAATATGATAAAGATTTATTAGGGTATAATATGAATAATTTGATGGAAAATTATTACCAATTCAAATATTTAGATGAAGTTTTGGATTCAAGAGCTAGGAAACGGTACGATTTTCAATTATTGACTTATCCTCAAAATAAAAATTATCTGCTTTTAAGAATTAAACCCTACACAACAGTTGATGGTTACATGTCAGAATTCTCTATATTATACGATAGTAAGAAAAAATTAATTTTAGAAGTTTCTTCCTTTTTGCCAGAAAACAGAGTTGAAAAAAATGCTAGTATATTAGATTTTAAAAACCGAAAAACGTTTAAATCAAATTTTAGAACGACTTACAGAGTTGAAACCAAAAACTATTATTTAGCTAATTCCAAAGAAGAAATAGGTTTTACAACTGAAAAAAATAAAAAAGAAAAGAAGATTGAAGTCAGTAATTATCTTATTACAACTGAGTTTAGGACCAATATTTTTAAATACAAAGAAACAGATATCTTTAAAGATAAAACGCTTTTAAACAAGAAAGATAGTATTCTCACAGAATATTGGGATGTTGATACAGGTGTTTTGTTAACTGAAACAGAAAAAGATATTATTAATAACTTGAAAAAGTAAATTTACATTTTCTATATTTGCACACTTTAAAAATAAAATAGCATCGAAAGATACTGAACTAAATTCAGCATTATATGAAAGCAGGAATTGTAGGATTACCTAATGTAGGGAAATCAACCTTATTTAATTGTTTATCAAACGCAAAAGCGCAAAGTGCTAACTTTCCTTTTTGTACCATAGAACCAAATATTGGAGTAGTAAACGTTCCAGATCCAAGAATTAATAGACTAGAAGAATTAGTTAAACCTGAGCGTGTGCAAATGGCAACCGTTGATATCGTTGATATTGCAGGTTTAGTTAAAGGAGCAAGTAAAGGAGAAGGTTTAGGAAACCAATTCTTAGGAAACATTAGAGAATGTAACGCTATAATTCATGTTTTACGTTGTTTTGATAATGATAACATTATTCACGTTGAAGGAAAAGTAAATCCAGTTAGCGATAAAGAAACAATTGACATTGAGTTGCAATTAAAAGATTTGGAAACGGTTGAAAAACGTTTAGAAAAAACAAATCGTGCAGCCAAAACTGGAAATAAAGAAGCCCAGACCGAAAAAGCTTTACTAGATAGAATTAGAGAAACTTTATTGCAAGCAAAATCAGCAAGAACAGTTGTTCCTCAAAATGCAGATGAAGAAGCTTTAATGGAAGATTTTCAATTAATTACTTTAAAACCAGTTTTATACGTTTGTAATGTGGATGAAAATTCTGCAGTTAAAGGAAACGCATATGTAGACCAAATTAGAGAATTAGTAAAAGATGAAAATGCAGAAGTTATAATTCTTTCAGTTGGAGCAGAAGCAGATATTACAGAATTAGAAAGCTACGAAGAACGTCAAGCATTCTTAGAAGATATGGGATTGACTGAACCAGGTTCCGCCGTTTTAATTCGTGCTGCTTACAAATTGTTAAACTTACAAACATATTTTACAGCTGGTGTAAAAGAAGTAAGAGCTTGGACCATTCATGTTGGAAATACTGCGCCACAAGCTGCTGGAGTTATCCATACAGATTTTGAAAAAGGATTCATTCGTGCAGAAGTTATTGCTTTTGAAGACTTTTCAAGTTTTGGAACAGAAGCTAAAGTAAAAGAAGCTGGAAAACTAAGAGTAGAAGGAAAAGAATATATCGTTAAAGATGGTGATGTGATGCATTTCCGATTTAATGTGTAGTTTTAATGAAAGTAAATAAACTTCCCCTTCTTATTATTATTTTAATTTCAAATGTAATTTTTGCTCAAAGCAATTATAAATTTGGAGTTGAAGCTGGCCCTATTTATAAAAGTTACAGAGGTACTGATATTTTTGAAAACACAACGAATAAATTAGGATATTTATTAGGATTTTCAGTTGAATATAAATTTAACGATAAGTATTCTATTAAATCAGGATTTAGGTATGAAAAAAATAGAATTGATTATGATTCTGATTATACAACTTATTGGATAAGAACAGATGATTATGGTCAAGAATATTTGGGTCAAGACAAATATATTATTAACACTACCAATAGTTACACCTTTTTAACCTTACCTATAGTCTTAAAATATAAAATAACGAATACTAATCCTTTTTATATTAATGGTGGTATTTTTGTTTCTAAAATGTCTAGAAGTATTAAATATAATGCTGAAGTTGAAAACAGAAATACTTCGTATCCATATTATTATAATCCTAAACAAAATTACACATTAGAAAATCAAATTGGTAATCAAGATTACGGTTTTATAGTTGGATTTGGTAAAACATTTTCCTTTAGTAAAAATGAATTAAGTATTGAGCTGATTGATAATATTGGAGTTTACAATCTATTAGATGAAGAAAAACTAAATGGAGAAAATACAAAACTAAGAAGTAACACCATTAATTTACTTTTAAATTTTACTTTAAATTAATAGATTTAGAGAGTAGAACAAAGAGAATAGAAAATAGAAAAACCTGCGATTTTATTGTAGGTTTTTTTATACCTATTAAATTAGTTTAAATTTTAAAATGATAATTTAATATCAGATTAAGTGAATTACGTTTTGTGTCTTTAAAAATGTAAGATTCAGGTTTACTGATAGTTGTAATTCCATAACTTTCTCTCAATTCTATTGATAAAAAATTACTTGGATTAAAGGTGTAATTATATCCAATTCCTAAAACTAAACCATAATCTGCTTTTTTAAATTGATTGTTAAAGTCTAAATCACTTTCTTTTCCATCATCGATGTTTTTAATAGAAAGAAGATGGCCTAAATAACCACCGGCATTAATGTATAGTTTTTTTTCATAATTCAATAAGTATTTAAGCATTATTGGAACATTAATGTATTCAAATCGGGTCTGAAATTTATTTTGTGGTGCAGATCTAGAAGGAGAATTTTGTCCATATGTTGTTCCATATATTACACCAATAACACCGGGGCCATAATAGTTATAATATCTTTTCACAGAATTACGTTCATAATTTATATTTGTACTAAAAAGCAATCTTTCATTTATATGAATATCAAATGAAGTACCTACAGAAAAATCCAATTGAGGATCCATATTCTTAAAATAATCATTTCCTCTAAATTTAGAATATGTCAATCCAGAATTTACCCCTACATACATTTTCTCTTGACTATATAATGTTGATACAAACAAAATAGATAGTATTGTTATATTTTTTAACTGCATTTTATTCTTTTGAAAAGTTATTAAACATTAAACAATATACCTGTAAGTTATTACGCCAAATATAAACAAATTTACAAACTAAAAAGCTACTTTTTTTTCTCTTTCTTCTTTCTCCAATTTACTCTCAAAAATTGTGAATAACATTCATACTATCTTCTAATTCTTTCAATTTTTTGCCAAATACCTGTGGAATTATTTTTCTTATAAAAAACGTAATTTGAATTTCGATATTCAAAGTCATTAATATTATCATTACACCATAATTTTAAAAAAAAAGCATGATATATATTAAATATTTCATTTTTAAAATTATCTACAGCTCTTATAAATGTAAGCAATTTAAAATTTTTGCTTACAACATAAAAATAATTATAAGTTATTACTTAAATCAAAATTCCAATCTAAAGTATCTTATGTCTTTCTCTTTACTAACAAAAAAAAACACATTATTCTAATTAAATACTCACACCAAACCAAGTGCACCAACAAAATAAAAACCAAATAATAATGAGAGCCTATAAAATAAAAAACACATATTAAATTTATTTAAATGAGTTTACTAACACCTTACATAAAAAGTAAATTTCATAAAAATCAGGTATAAATTTATATTTTAGTTTAAATGAAAAATTAAATTATTTACTAACAATAAAAATCAATAAAAATTGTGAATAACATTCTTAATATCTTCTAATTCTAATTCTTTCAATTTCCCTCTAATTACAGTATATTAGCCTAAATTCTCAAATCTCTTATGTCAGATCAAATTCAGTATACCGAAGACAATATACGTTCACTCGATTGGAAAGAGCATATTCGTATGCGACCAGGTATGTATATTGGAAAACTTGGTGATGGTTCGTCTCCAGATGATGGTATTTATATCTTGATTAAAGAGGTTATTGACAACTGTATCGATGAATTCGTTATGGGTGCAGGTAAAACTATCGAAGTTACTATAAAGGATAAAATGGTTACCGTTCGCGATTATGGACGAGGAATTCCTTTAGGAAAAGTAGTTGATGTAGTGTCTAAAATGAACACTGGTGGAAAATACGATTCCAAAGCCTTCAAAAAATCTGTAGGTTTAAATGGAGTTGGAACAAAAGCCGTAAATGCTTTATCAAATTACTTTAGAGTAGAATCAGTAAGGGATAACCAACAAAAAGCAGCTGAATTTTCTGCAGGAAATCTTACCTTAGAGGAAGATGTTCAAGAATCAACAAAACGAAAAGGAACAAAAGTCTCTTTCATAGCTGATGAAGCCATTTTTAAAAATTATAAGTTTCGAAATGAGTACATCATCAAGATGCTTAAAAATTACTGTTACCTAAATCGTGGTTTAGCTATATATTTTAATGGTGAAAAATATTTTTCTGAAAATGGTCTAAAAGACTTGTTAGAAGAAAATATCGCTGATGAAGATATGGTGTATCCAATCATTCATTTAGAAGGTGAAGATATCGAAATTGCTGTAACACATAGTAAATCGCAATATTCAGAAGAATATCATTCCTTTGTAAACGGACAAAATACTACGCAAGGAGGAACGCATTTAAGTTCTTTTAGAGAAGCAATTGTGCGAAGTATAAAAGAATTTTACAACAAACCTTTTGAAGCTTCAGATATTCGTAAATCAATTGTTTCTGCAATTGCAGTTAAAGTTGAAGAACCTGTTTTTGAAAGTCAGACGAAAACCAAATTAGGTTCAACAGATATTGGTCCAAATGGTCCAACAGTAAGAACGTTCATAAACGATTTCATCAAAGTTAAATTTGATAATTATTTACATAAAAACCCAGAAGTTGCAGATGCTTTACTGCGTAAGATTCTTCAAGCTGAAAGAGAACGTAAAGAATTATCTGGAATTCGTAAGTTAGCTAAAGACAGAGCAAAGAAGTCAAATCTTCACAATAAAAAATTACGCGATTGTAGAGTGCATTTAATGGATGTCAAAAATCCAAGGAGTTTAGAAAGTACGCTTTTTATTACTGAGGGAGATTCTGCATCAGGTTCGATTACCAAAAGTCGTGATGTAAATACACAAGCGGTTTTTAGTTTACGTGGAAAGCCTTTGAATTCGTATGGAATGTCAAAAAAGATTGTATATGAGAATGAAGAATTCAATTTATTGCAAGCGGCTTTAAATATTGAAGAATCGATGGAAGATTTGCGTTACAACAATATAGTAATAGCAACCGATGCCGATGTTGATGGAATGCATATTAGATTGTTATTGATTACGTTTTTCTTACAATTCTTTCCAGAGTTAATTAAAGACGGCCATTTATATATTTTGCAAACGCCTTTGTTCAGAGTTCGTAATAAAAAAGAAACCATTTATTGCTATAGCGATGAAGAAAAGAAAGTAGCCATTGAAAAGTTAAAACCAAAACCAGAAATAACTCGATTTAAAGGTTTGGGAGAGATTTCACCAGATGAATTTAAGTTTTTTATTGGGGAAGACATTAGATTAGACCCAGTCATGTTAGATAAGGCTACATCAATTGAAACGCTACTTGAATTCTACATGGGTAAAAACACACCAGATAGACAAGAGTTTATTATCAATAATTTGAAGGTTGAGTTAGATGTGATTGAAAAGGAAAAGGAGCACAATGTTACTTAAAGAAAGGTAGAAACTATTTCAAGTTAAATAAAAAAAAATATTTATAAGCTTTGTGAAACTTAGTAAAAAAGCTTTGTGATACAAAAAAAGATTCTGAAATAAATTCAGCATAAATGAACGAAGACGAAGAAAACATAAACCCAGAAGAGGAAAATCAAGAACAAGAAAGCCAAGGTTTTGATGAAATACATACATCAGGACATCATTTCTATGAAAACAACGAAAATCCAGAAGATACGATTACGAAAGTAACAGGTATGTATAAAGATTGGTTTCTAGATTATGCTTCTTATGTAATTCTAGAACGTGCTGTTCCTGCTATTGAAGATGGTTTTAAACCAGTTCAACGTAGAATTATGCACTCGATGAAAGAGTTAGATGATGGTCGTTATAACAAAGTAGCGAACATCGTTGGCCACACTATGCAGTATCATCCTCACGGAGATGCAAGTATTGGTGATGCTATGGTGCAAATCGGTCAGAAAGAATTGATTATTGATATGCAAGGTAACTGGGGAAATATCCTCACAGGTGATAGTGCTGCTGCTTCTCGTTATATTGAAGCACGTATTTCAAAACTTGGTCACGATATATTATTTTCTCCAAAAATTACCGAATGGGGAACCTCGTATGATGGTCGTAGAGCTGAGCCAGTAAATCTTCCTGTTAAATTTCCGTTGCTTTTGGCTCAAGGAGCAGAAGGAATTGCGGTCGGACTTTCTACAAAAGTTTTACCTCATAATTTTATTGAATTAATAGATTCGTCAATAAAAATATTAAAAGGAAAACCCTTTACATTATATCCTGATTTTCCAACAGCCGGAATTGCTGATGTGTCTAATTATAACGATGGACTTCGTGGAGGAAGAGTTCGAGTTCGTGCTAAAATTTCACAATTAGATAAGCAAACATTAGTTATTACTCAAATTCCATTTTCAACCAATACTTCGACTTTGATTGATAGTATTTTGAAAGCAAATGATAAGGGAAAAATTAAGGTTAAGAAAATTGAAGATAACACAGCTGCTGAGGTTGAAATTTTAATCCATTTAACTCCAGGAATTTCGCCAGATAAAATGATTGATGCTTTGTATGCTTTTACAGCATGTGAATCGTCAATTGCACCTTTGGGATGTGTTATTGGAAACAATAAGCCAATGTTTATAGGAGTTTCTGAAATGTTGAAAATTTCGACTAACAGAACGGTTCAGTTGCTTAAACGCGAATTAGAAATTCAGTTAGATGAACTTGAAAATAAATGGCATTTCTCTACTTTAGAAAAAATATTCATTCGTGAAGAAATGTATATTGATTTCAAATTGTATTCTGATAGAGAAACTTTAAACGAATATTTATATAAGAGTTTTGAGTCTTTCAAAAAAGATTTCGTTAGAGAGATTAATGACGAAGATCTTCAGAGGTTAACACAAATTCCTATGATTCGTATTACACGTTTTGACTCTGATAAAGCAGATGATGTTATCTCTAAGATAGAAGCAGAAATGGAACGCGTAAAACACGATTTAAATACTATAATAGATTACACGATTGCTTTTTTTCAAATGTTGAAAGACAAGTATGGTAAAGGCAAAGAACGTCAAACTGAATTAAGAAGTTTTGAAAATATTGAAGCTACAAAAGTAGTTTTAAGAAACACAAAACTTTACGTGAATAAAGAAGAAGGTTTCTTAGGAACAGGTTTAAAGAAAGACGAATATGTTGCTGATTGCTCTGATATTGATGATGTTATCGTTTTCTTGCGTGATGGTCGAATGGTTATAACAAAAGTTGATGAAAAGAAATTCATAGGAAAAGACATTATTCACATTGCTATTTTTGATAAAAATGATAAACGTACCATTTACAATGTTATTTATCGTGACGGAAAAAATGGTGCTTCATTTGTAAAACGTTTTAATGTTTCTAGTATTACCCGCGATAAAGTTTATCATTTATCACAAGAAAAACCAGGTTCGCAAATTCTATATTTTTCAGCTAATCCAAATGGTGAAGCAGAAACGATTACGGTACTTTTACGTCAAGTAGGAAGTATTAAAAAACTGAAATGGGATTTAGATTTTACAGATATATTAATCAAAGGAAGAAGTTCTAAAGGAAACACAGTTACTAAATACCCTATCAAGAAAATTGAATTAAAAGAAAAGGGAATTTCAACACTAAGACCAAGAAAAGTTTGGTTTGATGATACTGTTCAACGATTAAACGTAGATGGAAGAGGTGAGTTGTTAGGTGAATTTAGACCAAACGACAGACTATTAATCATAAATCAATCGGGTAAACTAAAAACCATTATTCCAGAATTAACTACTCACTTTGATACAGGTATGATTTTGATGGAAAAATGGAATCCAAACAAGCCAATTTCTGCAATATACTATGATGGTGAAAAAGAGCGTTATTATTTAAAACGTTTCTTAGTGGAAAATGAAAATAAGGATGAAATATTCATTTCTGAACATGAAAAATCGCAATTAGAAATAGTTTCAACGGATTGGAAACCAATTGCTGAGGTTGTTTTTTCAAAAGTTAAAGGAGAACAAAAAGAGGTGTTGCAAGTAAATATCGAAGGCTTCATTGCTGTAAAAGGGATTAAAGCCCAAGGTAATCAATTAACAAGTTATAAGGTAAAACAAATTAATTTACTAGATTCTTTACCTTATGAAGAACCAGTTCCTGAAGTTCCAGAAGAAATAGAAGTAGAAGGAGAAGATAATGTTTCTGATGACTTAAAAATCGATTTAGAAGATGATGGTCAAATTACATTATCGTTGGATTAAAATAATAAACATTTTCAATATTTAATTGTTTGCAAAGTCACTTATAATGTCAATAAGCAATAGTTAACTTCTTGTTTTAATGGCTTTTATTATTTATAAAATAATTAATTTCACTGTTAATATTAACAGTTTTTAAATCTAAGTAGCATGAAAGGTCTAAAGCTTAAATATATTTTTTTATTTGTTATTACTTTTTTTAGTATTTTAACTATAAACGCACAAGACACAAAATTACATAAGGAAATTATTAATAAGCTAAACGAAGTTCATAAGCCAACTTTTAAGACACGCGATTCCTTAGGCTCTATTTATAAGATTATTTATGAAAAAATAAGTTATACTACAGATACCCTTATTAAAAATAATTTATTGAATAAAATTGAAGAACTAGATGTTCTTACTGATATAAATATGGCTAAAGAATTAGATAATGAATTTGGTTTTATTAGACAATTTCCTTCTAATCAAATATCTTTAGATGTTTTGCACTATAAAGTAACAAAAAGGGAAGCAACAGATAAGTATGAAGCTTTTAATACATTATATAGTTCATTATCGTTTGATCTACAAAATAGTCCAAAAGGACTTCAATTAAAAGAACAATTAGTTAATTTTAAAAACAGTAACATTGGTAGTGAAGCTCCTGATTTTGTCGTTAAAGATATTAGAAATACAACTTTGAGTTTGTCATCATTTAATAAAAATAAATATGTCTTATTAACCTTTGGTAATACTACATCAAAGTCTTGTATTGACGAAAATGCTTATTTAAAAGAAGTTTTTCAAAGATATAACCAAAGTGGGTTAGAAGTTATAAATATTGCTATTGATGATAATATGGAGGTTTTAAGAAAGTCAATTATATCACAAAAAATTGATGTGTTTAAAATTATTCCTTTAATTTCTAATGATCAACCTTTATTAGAAAACTATTTTGTTTATTCCATTCCACAAAAAATTCTAATAGATAAAAATGGTGTTATTATTGGTAGATGGCGTGGTTCAAATAATAGTACTAAAAAAGAAATGAATTCAGTTCTGGTTAACTTATTTAAAGACGTTTTAATCTCCAAACCTCTAGATTAAAAGAACAATAGTAACTAAAAAATAAAATGGCTTCTCTATTGTGAGAAGCCATTTTTATATAATTTATTTTTTCTTTCTCATTTTCATATTTATAAATTCAACAGCTAATGAAAAAGCAATTGCAAAATATAAATATCCTTTTGGAACTGCACCAACGTGTTGTCCGGATAATTCAGCATTTGATAAATGCATGCTTTCAGTCATAAGCATAAAACCAATTAAGATTAAGAAAGCTAATCCTAAAATTTGAATAGATGGGTTTTTATTGACAAAATTTCCAACAGGAACGGCAAAAAGCATCATTATACCTACGGAAATTACAACAGCTGTAATCATTATAACTAAAGCACCTTCAAGGCCATTAGTCATTCCTACTGCGGTTAAAATACTGTCCACAGAGAAAATTAAATCAATCATTAATATTTGTATAATAACACTACTAAAAGTTGCTTTTGCAGAAGTTTTCATTGCTGTTTCTTCTTCTCCTTTATGATCTACTTTTTCGTGAATCTCTTTGGTGCTTTTATATATCAAAAATAATCCTCCTAATAACAAAATTAGTGCTTGACCAGTAATTTCGGCAGAAAACCATCCAAAATCAAAGCTAAACCAAGGTGCTTTCATAGCAATTAGAAGTGTAATTCCAAATAGAAGACCAATTCGCATAAACATTGCTAAAAACAATCCAATTTGTGTAGCTTTTTTTCGTTCTTCTTCGGGTAATTTACCTGTTACAATTGAAATAAATATGATGTTATCAATACCTAGAATGATTTCTAAAAAAGTCAAGGTTAATAAGGCAATCCAAGCATCTGCATTTAAAAAAACATCCATTTAATTAAGTTTTATAGTTAATATTGTTTTAATCTAATTTGTAAACGATTCCTTTTTGTTTTGTGTCTTCACCCACAAAATTATATTCAAAAGTATAAGAATTTTTTGAAGTGGTCAATATTTTTACTTGTAGTGCTTTTTTTTCTGCCATATTTTTAGGCTTACTATTTTTTATAACATATTCACAGTTATTTGTCCATCGTACATCATAAGAGTCAGTTATTCCTTCAAAAGTTTCAATTTGAATTGAATCATTGCGATCAAAAGTAGTAAATAACTTTTTTCCATCAACTTCAATTTCCGATTTGAATTTACCTGTTTTAAAGTCCTTACAATTGCGTTCTTGTTCATAACAAGAAGTTAATAAGGTTAGGAATAATATACTGTATATTGTGAATTGTATTGTAAATTTCATAATTAATTTTTATTATTGACATTGAACTTGATGTTGCACTTTCTATTTATTACCATCGAAAAGGCTTTTTACAATTGTAGTTACTCCTTTAAACATAAAAAAAATTGCTAGTGCACAGAATGTTATTCCAACTCCTAAAACGACTTCATAATAAGGATTGTCTTGATTTTTAAAGGAACTATTTATTACAACTGGACCAATAAGAATCAGAGGCAAAGCACCTGATAAATATTTTATTCCTTTGGCTAAAATTTTTCTGTTTGTTGACATGATTTTTTAATTGAGAATTCGTAGTTGATAATTATTTAAAATTCTCAACAGCCTTTCTAACACTTCCATATTTCTTGAGTAAAATTTCAGCTTTTTTATAATCTACTTTAATTTCATCCATTATCATTTTTACACCTCTATCCAAAAGCTTGCTGTTGCTTAATTGCATATCAACCATCTTATTGCCTTTGACTTTTCCTAACTGAATCATAGTTGCAGTAGAAACCATATTCAAAACTAATTTTTGAGCTGTTCCTGCTTTCATTCGGCTGCTTCCTGTTACAAATTCTGGTCCAACGACAACTTCAATTGGATATTTAGACACTTTCGATAACGGACTTCCTTCATTACAAGTAATACAAGCTGTCGTAATGTTATTTTCATTGCATTTTTCTAATCCACCAATTACATAAGGAGTTGTTCCAGAGGCTGCAATTCCGACTACGATATCTTTATCAGTAATCATACATTCATTTAAGTCGTTCCAAGCTTGTTCTGTATCATCTTCGGCATTTTCAACTGCTCTTCTGATTGCAGTATCACTTCCCGCAATTAAACCAATTACCATATCAAAAGGAACTCCAAAAGTAGGTGGGCATTCAGAAGCATCTAAAATTCCTAATCGTCCAGAAGTTCCTGCACCAATGTAGAATAATCGTCCACCTTGTTTCATATTAGCCACAACTTTTTTGACTAATTTTTCAATTTGTGGCAAAGCTTTTTCAACAGCTAAAGGAACAGTTTTGTCTTCGTTATTTATATTTGAAAGCAACTCAGAAACCGACATTTTTTCTAAATGTTGATATTTTGAAGCTTGTTCTGTGGTTTTAGTGAAATTCATTTGTTTAATTTTTTGCTACCAAGTCCCAAAGTCGTAAAGATTAGTTTTAAATAGTATTCACAAATTTAATATTATTTCTTTAAAATTTATATTATAAATAAAGTCTTTGTGCTTTTTTTGCATTAAAATCTACATAAAAGCAGCCAAAGCAATTCCCAAAACAATAGCAATTAATTTAGCTAAATTAAATTTATGTCCTTCACTACTTTCAAAAATAATAGTTGATGAAATATGAAATAAAATTCCAATTACAATTCCAGAAATTTGAGTGTAAAATTCAGTTAAGAAATTCAAATTAGATGAAATATATGTTCCAATTGGTGTCATGAAAGCAAAAACCATCATGAAAAATAATATGGCTTTTCTATTCAATTCAGCATTAATGAAAAACAATGTCAAAATTATAGCAATAGGGAAGTGGTGAATCGCAATTCCGTAGGCTAATTCGTTATGTTGACTAATTGGCATTCCTTCTAATAAAGCGTGCAAACACAAACTAAAAAACAACAACCAAGGAATGTTATCCATTTTATCATGCCCATGAACATGCCCATGTTCAGCTCCTTTTGAGAAATATTCTAAGACGATTTGAAATACAATTCCAATCATAATGAAAATTCCAATTACGCTTGTTCCATGCGAATGACCTTCGTGATTATGACCTTCATGCAAACGTGCTTCAGCTTCATAAACTTCCGGTAATAAATGCATTACTGTTAAAGACAATAAAAAAGCACCACTAAATGCTAAAAGTAATTTTAAGTTTTTCTTGTTTTTTGGTTGTATAAAATTAGCAATCAAATAACCAATAACAACTGATAATAAAGGAAATATATAAATCGAATAGTTCATTATTTAAAAATCATAATTAAACGTTCTGACTTATTTTTGTAAAAAGGTTGTAATTTGTAATTTCCAAAAATGTCTAATAAATAAATACCTGCTTCTTCCATCATTCTTTCAAAGTCAGCTAAACGTAAAGCTTGAACTCTTTCTGTGTAATGAAATTTTTCACTATTATCTTCAAAATCAATTTCCTTATAAATATGATTGTCTTTAACGTATCTTTTGATATGAAAATCAATATTTTCCACTGTTTTTACTTCTTCTGGAACTAAATTTTCGATTACAAAATCTACATTCATAAAGTCGATACAAGCAAAACCATATTCAGTTAAACTGTGTTTTATAGCTTTTAGAGTGGTTAGATTGTCATCATCACTTTCAAAATAACCAAAACTGGTAAATAAATTAAAAATAGCATCATATTGACTATCACAAACATCACGCATATCATGCACTTTAAAATGCAGTTTATCGTTTTCTTGCTTAGAAGCTTCTGCAATGCTGTTTTCTGACAAATCAGCTCCAGTTACTTCATACCCTAAAGAATTCAAATAAACCGAGTGACGGCCTTTTCCACAGGCTAAATCTAATATTTTTGCTTCTTCTGGCAAGTTTAAATAATGGGTTAAATTATCCATAAAAACTTGCGCTTCATTGTAATCTCTATCTTTATATAAAATATGATAATACTTCGTATCAAACCATGATGCAAACCAACTTGAAGATTGTTGGTTACTGATTGCTGATTGCTGATTGTTTATTTCTGACATTAATTCGTGTTTCATTTCTTTCAAGTGGCAAAATTAGTGTATTTTTGCGTTTGAATTCAATTTTTTGAGTCTAATGATTTAAGATTTATGATTTTTTTAAATATTTGCAATTGATTTTTGCAATTAAAATTGATAATAAGATACTAAGATTCTGAAATTAATTCAGAACTAGTAAATTCAGCATAACATGGAAGATAATTTTAAAATGGTTGCCAAAACCTTATTTGGTTTTGAAGAACTTTTAGAAAAAGAATTAACGCAATTAGGCGCTCAACACGTTAAAGTAGGAACTCGTGTAGTGACTTTTTATGGAGACAAGGGATTTATGTACAAGGCAAATTTAGCTTTGCGTACAGCTTTAAAAGTCCTAAAACCAATAAACGAATTTAAGGCTTTTAACGATAAGTCTTTGTACGATGGAATTCAACGAATAGATTGGAGCAAATATTTAAGCCAACACCAAACGTTTGTTATTGAAACAACTTTGCATTCAGATCATTTTAATCATAGTCAGTTTGTGGCTTTAAAATCAAAAGATGCTATTGTAGATCAATTTAGAGATAAAACAGGAACTCGTCCTGATATTGATAAAGATTTTCCAGATGTAAAAATTCATGTGCATATTGATAGAGACTTAGTTACAGTTTCCTTAGATACTTCAGGTGAATCTTTACACCGTAGAGGATACAAAACGGCAACAAATATTGCACCTATAAACGAAGTTTTAGCAGCTGGAATGTTGTTATTATCAGGTTGGGATGGAACTTCTCATTTTATGGATCCAATGTGTGGAAGTGGAACTATTTTAGCAGAAGCTGCTATGATTGCTTGTAATATTCCAGCAAACATAAACAGAAAAGAGTTTGCTTTTGAAAAATGGAGCGATTGGGATAGCGAATTATTTGATAAAATTTTAGAATCTTTATTAAAGAAAACACGCGATTTTCACTACACTATTACTGGATATGATAAAGCTCCAAGTGCTGTGATGAAAGCCAAAGATAACATCAAAAATGCCAATTTAGATGAGTTTGTAAAAATTAGAGAAGCTAATTTCTTTGAAACAGAAAAACAAACTGAAGGACCGTTGCACATGGTTTTTAATCCACCTTATGGAGAACGTTTAAATATCGAAATGGAACGTTTTTATAGAGAAATTGGAGATACTTTAAAAAATAATTATTCGAATACAAATGCTTGGTTTATTACAGCCAATTTAGAAGGATTAAAATTTGTAGGTTTAAGACCTTCAAGAAAGATTAAATTGTTTAACGGAAAATTAGAAACCCGTTTTGTAAAATATGAAATGTATGCTGGTAGTAAGAGAACTAAGTTTCAATTTGATAATGATAGTGAAGACTAGTAGCTGTTAATTAAGCAGAAAGTAGGTTTTAGATAAATCTTTGCGATAAACCTTTTAAACAAATAAATTTTTAAACATAAAAAACATGAGTAAAAAGACAAAAGCATTCTTATACAACCTTTTAGGATTTTCTTTATTCTATATTATTTCTTATTTTCTTGTAATGACATTTGGCGTTTTACAAGGGCTTTGGATTGCAGCTACAAGCTTTGTGATTTCAACTCTTTTAGCTCCAAAATTTCAAGTTGTAAAAACGAATGAAGGAGAAAAATTATTTATGAAATGGATTTTTATAAAAGGATTAAGAGAGATAAAATAAGTTTATTCTTTTAATGTTTTTTTGATTTGTTCAATAATTTGATCGATAGAGACTTTATCAGTATTAATTCCAGTTTTGTTCTTTCCATAAGGTCCATATTTTTCAATCGGAGTAGCTGAGAAAAGCCCAATTACTGGAGTTCTTGTAGTACAAGCTAAATGCATCATTCCACTATCAGCACCGATGAAAAATTTAGTATTTGAAATAAATGCAGCTATTTCCCTTATGTCTTTGCTATAATAAGTTGGAGCTTTAAAATTAATTTGTGATACGTTTTCAACGGGTAAAATTTCAACTATATTATAATCAGGGAATTGAATAAGTAACTTTGAATAAAATTCATTCCACCAATCTTCACTATAACATTTGTCTCCAGTTGCGAAAGTAAAAATTGATATAGTTTGCTTTTCTTTAAAACTAACTACTGAATTTAACTTTTCGTTACCTTTTTTTATTTCGCTTTCGCTTAAATGTAAATTAAGTTCTTTAATAGGTTCTTCATTTATTTTTTCATTAGAATCATAGATATAATTACGAAGTATATAAACGGGTAATTTGGCAAAATGTTTTTGTTTTGCGTTAAATTCGATAATATTTTCAAATTCAGTTCCATAAAATTTATATTTTGCGTTTGAAAGTGCAGTAGCAATTTTACCTGAGGATGATTTTGCTTCAATATTTATTGTCAAATCATATCTCTTAAAAATTAATAAAAACCATCTGTATAAGTATTGATGTAATTTTTTAAAATGCTTTTTAGGTAAAATTATGTATTTTTTAATAGGCTCATAATTTTGAAAAACAACTTTAGCAACTTCTCCTTTAACAAATAAATCAATCGTTGCATTTGGAAAAGCTTCGATAACTTCTTGAACAACAGGAGTGTAAAGCAAAGTGTTTCCTAATCTATGATTAGGCCTTATAATTAAAATTCGCTTAACTTTGGAAAGATCATCAATGAATTTTATATCAGAATAACTTCTATGGGAACTTCCAATTGTATTGGTTAATAATTTTGTTACTTTCCTTCTAAAAATATTAACGTCCTTGATTATATTCATTTTTTGTGTATAATTTAAGTAAAAATAGAACTTTTGATTCCGATATTGAAATTAAAACAAAAAATTAATGTTTTAATAACAATATTTTGTGATAAAAGTAATACAAAATTACTTCTTATTCTTTTTATAAATTGGAATCATGTAACTAACTGTGTAATTAAATCCAGTTCCAAACTTACCATCATAAGTTCTGTTGAAACCTGGAATGAATAAATTATCGAAATTATTAGGTTTTTTATTGGAAACTAAATAGTTTAATCGAACAGAAAAGCCAACATATAAATTATTAAAAACTTCAGCTTTTAATCCTCCAACAACTTCAATCCAGCTGGCATTTAAACCATCGAATTTTTCACCAGATTCTAAAATTGTTAAGCCATAGTAATTTGTTGAATCATAAATAGAGTAGGTGTTTAATGTTTGATTAAAAGTACTTACACCATAACGCATTCCTACAAAAATCATGTTTTCCATGTCCAACCAGTTTTCGTAAGAATTATAATCAAAACCAACTTTAAAATAAGTTCCTTTTGTAGTGAAGTTGAATCTATCATCATCAGACGTTCTTTCTTCGTTTCCTAATTCTCCGGCAATATAAAACTTTTGAGTAATTCTGTAATCACCTATAAATTCTATGCCTTGATAATCTTTATCATAGAACGATTTTGACAGTCGGTGTAAATCAACTCCAATTCGAACACCATATTTTTCTTTTATAGTGTCATTTTTTACCTGTGAAAATCCAACTAAAGAAAAACACAAGCAAACTAAATTAAAAGTATATTTTGACATGTGTTTCATCTTCATTTTCTATGTTATATTGAATAATTTCGTAACTCGAAATCCAATTTGAAGTCGGAATAACTAGTCCATCTGTATTGTTTAAAATAAAAGTTGTTTTATAACCACAAGCACGTGATATATACGTTTCAATTCGATTATAATTGAAAGTAATTACATCTGAAATATCATTTGTAGCATCAGAATCACTTCCATTTAAAACAAAATTAATTGTTGTAGTATCTTGATTAGTTCTTAAAGGAACTATAATTGAACTTACTGCATTAAAAGCAAAACCTTCGGTTAATGAAGTTTCTACAATTCCAAGATTCGTTATATTCTTTAATACAGTTGGATTAGCCGAATCATAGAATTCAATAACAAGTTTAGGTGTGGTTTGAGTTTCTCCTGCACAAATATCATCTTTTTCGCAATTCCAAAATGAAACCGCTAAAAGCAATGCTAAAGACGTGATTATATATTTTTTCATATTCAAAGACAATTTCAATAACAAGTTCAATTACTGATTCTTATTATTTAATTAACGTTTTTCCAAAAGTACAACATTTTCCACATGATGTGTTTGTGGAAACATATCAACTGGTCTAACTCGAGTAACTTTATATTGCTCATCCATCAAAGCTAAATCTCTAGCTTGTGTTGCACTGTTACAACTTACATAAACTACTTTTTCTGGAGCAATTTTTAAAATTTGAGCTACAACATCTTTATGCATTCCATCTCTTGGTGGATCAGTAATTATAACATCAGGTTGGCCATGTTCAGCGATAAAATCGTCATTAAAAACATTTTTCATGTCTCCAACATAGAACTCACAATTTGTTATATTATTTCGTTCTGCATTAGCTTTAGCATCTAAAATAGCTTCTGGTACAGCTTCAACACCAATTACTTTTTTTGCATTTTTTGAAACGAATTGAGCGATAGTTCCAGTTCCAGTATATAAATCATAAACTAATTCATTTCCAGTTAAACCAGCAAATTCTCTAGTAATTTTATACAATTCATATGCTTGTTCTGAATTCGTTTGATAGAAAGATTTAGCATTAATACTAAATTGTAACCCTTCCATTTCTTCTAATATGTATTCACGTCCTTTAAATAATTTAACATCTTGATCGTAAATTGTGTCGTTTGGTTTGCTGTTAATTACATATAATAAAGATGTAAGTCCAGAAAAAGTTGCGTCCAAATGATTCATTAATAAATCACGATTTGCTTTATCATCTTCAAAAAACTGTATCAATACCATTACTTCTCCAGTTGAAGTTGTTCGAATCATTAATGTTCGTAACAAACCTTCGTGATTTCTTGGGTTGAAAAAAGTCATGTTGTTTGCATTTGCAAAACTTCTGACCTCATTACGAATGGCATTTGAAGGATCTTCTTGTAAATGACATTTTTCAATATCTAAAATCTTATCCCACATTCTTGGAATATGAAACCCTAATGCATTTTTATTATCAAATTCTACTCCAGATTCTATTTCTTCATTGGTCATCCAACGTGAATCTGAAAAACCAAATTCCATTTTATTTCTATAGAAAAATTGTTTTTCTGAACCTAAAATAGCTTCAAATTCAGGTAATTCAATTTTACCAATACGTTTTAAGTTATTATAAACTTCCTGATTTTTATAGAAAAGTTGTTGACTATACTTCATGTTTTGCCATTTACAACCACCGCAAACACCAAAATGTTGGCATTCAGGTTCAGTTCTATGCTCAGAATATTTATGAATTTTTATGGCTTTTCCTTCAAAATAGGACTTTCTCTTTTTTAGAGTTTGCACATCAACTACATCACCAGGCACAACATTTGGTATAAATATTACTTGTCCTTCTGGTGCTTTTGCTACTGAAACTCCTTTTGCACCTGCATCAAGAACTTCTACATTTTCAAAAATTACTTTTTCTGTACGTTTTTTTCCCATGTCGCAAAAATATGAAGAATTTTTATTATTTTCGATTATTAATCTCTTTGATTGTTCTAATATTCTAAATATTGAAAAATCAAAAAAAAATATGTATTTTTACCAACCAAACACAACACTACATTATGGGTCAAAAAATATTGCTCACTGCAAAGGAAGTCAATATCATACTGCATCGTTTGGCTTGTCAGTTAATTGAAAACCATCTCGATTTTTCAAACACTATTCTTATTGGAATTCAACCAAGAGGAACCTTTTTAGCCAATAGATTAGCTTCAGTATTAAAGAATGATTATCAAATTCATGATTTAAAAGTGGGTTTTTTAGATATTACTTTTTTTAGAGATGACTTTAGAAGAGGCGAAAAACCTTTAGAAGCTAATAGAACAGAGATTAATTTTATTGTTGAAGATAAAAAAATTGTCTTTATTGATGATGTACTTTATACTGGAAGAAGTATTCGTTCGGCCTTAACAGCTATTCAATCTTTTGGAAGACCTTCAGAAATAGAACTTTTGACTTTAATTGATAGACGTTTTAGCCGTCATTTACCTATTCAACCTGATTACAGAGGAAGACAAGTAGATGCAATTAACAATGAAAAAGTAGTCGTGAATTGGAAAGAAAATGATGGTGAAGATGCTGTTTATTTGGAGCGAATATAGAGGTTAAGATAAGAATAAATAAAACACACAACAACAAAATAAATGAAAGAACTATCAGTAAATCATTTACTAGGCATAAAATACATCAATAATAGCGATATTGATTTAATTTTTGAAATGGCAGATCATTTCAAAGAAGTCATTAATCGTCCTATTAAAAAAGTACCTTCATTACGAGATATTACTATAGCTAATATTTTTTTTGAAAATAGTACACGAACTAAATTATCATTTGAATTAGCTCAAAAACGACTTTCGGCTGATGTAATTAGTTTTTCTGCCGCACAATCTTCCGTTAAAAAAGGAGAAACCTTAATTGATACAGTTAATAACATTCTTTCCATGAAAGTGGATTTGGTTGTAATGCGACATAGTAATGCTGGAGCAGCTCATTTTTTAGCTAATA
Source organism: Flavobacterium sp. (assembly GCA_047622645.1). GTDB lineage: Bacteria > Bacteroidota > Bacteroidia > Flavobacteriales > Flavobacteriaceae > Flavobacterium. The sequence continues at coordinate 3,760 of JBLHNH010000006.1, read as the reverse complement.
ATGTTAAAGCAAGTATTGTTAATGCTGGTGATGGCTCACATGAACATCCAACACAAGCATTATTAGATAGTTATACTATTCGTGAAAAATTAGGCGATGTTGGTGGTAAAAAAGTTGTGATTGTTGGAGATATTTTACACTCAAGAGTAGCTTTGTCTAACATTTATGCTTTGAAAATGCAAGGAGCTGAAGTTAAGGTTTGCGGACCAAACACTTTAATTCCAAAATATATTGAATCATTAGGAGTTTCGGTTGAACCAAACTTGAGAAAAGCTCTAGAATGGTGCGATGTTGCTAATATGCTACGTGTTCAAAATGAAAGACTTGATGTGAATTATTTTCCATCAACACGAGAATATACACAGCAATATGGTTTAGATAAATCTTTGCTAGATTCTTTAAACAAAGAAATTGTAATAATGCATCCTGGACCAATAAATCGAGGAGTTGAAATCACTTCTGATGTTGCTGATTCAAATCATTCAGTAATATTAAATCAAGTCGAAAATGGAGTAGCAGTTCGAATGGCTGTGATTTATCTTTTGGCAAGCAAGATTAAACAGTAAATTAAAATAATATTTCAGTTTATTCGAAAAGATACTGAAATAAATTCAGCATAATATGAAAGTAGAACAAAAAGGACATACAACCATTATCAGAGATACTCAAGGAAACTTTTCTAACTTCATTGAAAAGTTAACCACACAATTCAATACTTTTAAAGTGCAAAATTTAATTTTAGATGTAACAAAAGACGAAAATCTAAGCATCAATAATTTACTAGAAGTTAAAGATTTAGTCAAAAGACACAAAAAAGAGAAAAAAACACTAGTTTTTGTTGCAGAAAATATCGATTTTAATAAAATTCCAGATAATTTATTAGTAGTTCCAACAGTTTTGGAAGCTCACGATATAATTGAAATGGAAGAAATTGAACGTGATTTGGGATTCTAAAAACATAAAAAATGACAAACAAAGTTAAAATATTTTTATACGTTTTTCTGTTAATGCTTTTTAGTCTTTCATTAGCATTGCATATTATAAATGGTATAAAATCTGGAGAATTTGAATACATTAGAATAATAATTTCTCTTTTTGCTACAGGATTAGCTCTATATCAAATTATATTATTAAGCAAATTAGAAAACAAAAAATAAATTGAAAATTCATATTTTAGGTTGTTACGCTGCTACACCAAGAACATTTACAAACCCAACTTCTCAAGTTTTAGAACTAAAAAACCAATACTTTTTAATCGATTGTGGCGAAGGAACTCAAGTGCAGTTGCGTAAGCAAAAAATTAAATTTTCAAGAATCAATCATATTTTTATTTCACATTTACATGGAGATCATTTTTATGGTTTAATTGGTTTAATTTCAACTTTTACTTTATTAAATAGAGAAAATGATTTACATGTTTACGGACCAGTTGGCATTAAAGAAATTATTCTGTTGCAACTAAAACTTTCCAATTCTTACACAAGTTATAATTTGTATTTTCATGAATTAACTTCAACAGAAAGCGAAGTTGTTTTTGAAGATGAAAAAGTTCAAGTTAAAACCATTCCTTTAAAGCATAGAGTTTATACAAATGGATATTTGTTCAAAGAGAAAAATATCAAGCGAAAGCTTAACATTGAAGCTGTAGAAAATTACAAAATAGAGACTTGTTATTACCAAAAGATTCAATATGGTGGTGATATAACTTTAGAAGACGGAAGAATTATTCCAAATGCTGAACTTTCCTTTGAACCTGATTATGAAAAAAGTTATGCTTTTTGCAGCGATACCGTTTATAACGAAGATATTTTGCCTATAATTAAAGATGTTGATGTTTTGTATCACGAAAGTACTTTCTTGGAAACTGAAGCTCATTTGGCAGAAAGAACAATGCACACAACAGCCAAACAAGCTGCTGAAATTGCCAAAAAAGCTAATGTCAAAAATCTTATAATGGGACATTATTCTACTCGTTATGGAAACATTGAACTGTTTAAAGAAGAAGCGCAACCCATTTTTGAGAACATCCATTTGGCTGATGACGGAAAAAGTTTTGAGTTTTAGAAAAAGACTACTAGTTTATAAGGTTTTGATTTTTAATTAGAAGCGAATAGCTTGGGCTTTATCTAGCTACCATTTTCCTGCTGTACATTATATCTTTTTTTTGTCAAAAAAAGTATGCCATTCCCATCAGGGCTATTTAACGTTTGTTAGGCATACTTTTAAAGTTTAATCTTCGTAAATTTGTAGTATAAAAAAATAGGTTAACAATGAAAGATTTAGGAAACTACAGAAAATCATACGAAAAAAGTGAATTGTTAGAAACTTCAATTCCAGAAGATCCAATCAATTTATTTAACAAATGGTTTCATGAAGTAGAAGAATATGATGGAGTTGGAGAAGTAAATGCAATGACACTTTCTACAATAGGATTAGATGGTTTTCCAAAAAGTAGAGTAGTGCTTTTAAAAAAATTTAACGAAGAAGGTTTTATTTTTTACTCTAATTACGATTCAGAAAAAGGAAAAGCATTAATAAAAAACCCAAATGTTTGTTTATCTTTTTTTTGGCCAGTTGCAGAACGTCAAGTCATCATAAAAGGAATTACGGAGAAAATACCAGAAGTAATTTCGGATAATTATTTTTCATCTCGTCCAGATGGAAGTAAATTAGGTGCAATTGTTTCTCCACAAAGTAACGTAATTCCAAATAGAGAATTTTTAGAAAACAAATTAAAAGAACTTGAGCATTCTTTTGAAGGAAAAGAAATTCTAAGACCAAAAAATTGGGGTGGTTTTATTGTTAAACCGATCTCAGTAGAATTTTGGCAAGGGCGTCCTAATCGACTTCATGATAGAATTATTTTTACCCTTAAGGATGATTTTACATGGAAAATTGAAAGGTTGGCTCCTTAATATGGTTTTACCGTAAAGGTTTTACGGGTTCGTTGTATATTTAGCAAAATGGTTTTTTTGTGTATTAATTATTTATAATTTAGTCTAGCAAAACAAATATAAATATTAATAAGTTTTTAAAAGTATCCCAAAACTTTTAAAAAATCAAAATCTTAACCTACTATGAATGCTAAATTTTTGAGAATTATGGCAACTGCAGCTGTTTTATTATTAACTATAGCCTCTTGCTCAACTCCAGAAGAAGCTTCTATTGAATCGATAGAGGTTATTAAGTTTTATGATTATAGTAAAATTGAGAATGAAACTTTAGATTTAATTAATAGATATAGGGATTCAGTTGGACTTAGTCAATTAGAAAAAATTAACCATATTTCTTATATTTCTTCAGAGCATTCAGATGAGATGGTACAAACTAACATTATTGGTCATGCTAATTTTGCACAAAGACAATCAAACTTACACACTGTACTTGGCGCTTTGAAAGTTGGTGAGAATGTTGCCTATAATTATTCAACACCAAAATCTGTAATAAAAGCATGGATAAAAAGCCAAAATCATAAAGCTAACTTAGATGGAGATTATACTAACTTTGGTATATCAATTAGAGAGAATGAAATTGGTCAAAAATTCTATACCAATATTTTTATAAAAAAATAAACTTAGTCATTTTGTAAAGCATAAAAAACCATCTCTTTTTTAAAGATGGTTTTTTTATGTTTTATCGTGATTTTTTACTATTACATTTCTACAATAATAAATTCACTTCTTCTATTTTTTTGGTGTTCTTCTTCTGTACAAGTAGAATCGTTTGTTGGTTCACAACCACAATCGTTTACTAATTTGCT
>JBLHNH010000005.1:0-45216 GCA_047622645.1 Flavobacterium sp. | reverse complement strand
TTCCAGGAAGTGGCATTCTGATTATGGTAAATGGTTTACCATCTTGGTCAGTCGCTTTTGACAGTATTTCATAATTTTCTTCAATACGTTTGTTGTTTTCAAAAGCGATTGGGTCATTCAATTCCGTACTTTCTATTTTTGCCAAAAGGATTGTGGAAGCATTTACAAAACGAACAAATTCATCTACGTGACCATTTGTAGTAACTACGGTATAGGCTTTTGTTCCGTCTGTTGTTGTAATAGGGCCGAGGAATGTATGGTCATCTTCAACCAAACCTTGTTTTAACCAGATTACTTTTTTTGTTCCTAACAATCGTTTGTATTCGGCCTCCATATCTGACTTGCTCATATTTGGATTTCTGCCATTTTCTACTGCCTCTGTGGTTATTAAAGTGCCTTTTCCATTTATTTCTCTGTTACCACCTTCACTAATCATTGAACTTGAAATCACGGGTAACTTAAAATGTTCAGCAACCCGCACATCATACATTTCTTCTGTTTTTGTATCAACATCCAAAGTATCCGCATAGCCCCAAGAATTAAAATTGAAGTCTGCAATTGCAAATGTCTTTTGATTGGTTTCAACAAATATGGGTCCCATATCTCTTGTCCAGATTTCAAAAGAAGGTATTTTTAAAAGCTTCAACCGTTTCTGAACCCCAAAACGATTTTTTAGGGTTTCTCTTGCTTGATTGAGAAGCTCTTTGTTCTTGCAGGTTACTACAATATCTATATCGCCAATTAAAGCTTCAATAATTGAAAGCGTAACATTTTCTACAGATTCACTTTCTTTGTGATTAGTAGATGGCCATATCAACCAAATTGCTTCTTGAGTTTCAAACTCGGCTGGTTGATTTATAACTATTAAATCATTATTTTTCTTTGGTGATGCACACGAAATTGTTAGTAGTGCAATTATAAAACTGGTTAAAATTGATTTCATAATGTGTGTTTTAATGATGTACAAATAATAAACATGTATTACTAAATCATACAAATTCAACCAAAATAAGGTAGACGTGTGGAGTAAAGAGTCACGCTTATTACTTTATCAAATATAGCTAAAAACTTTTTATGGGGTTAAGAGGTTAAAAGGGTTTGTTAATTATAAGTTGTGAGTTGTGAAGAGTTAGAAGGGAATAAGAGGGTGTTTTTGCTTTTGTTATTTTTTGATTTCTTTGCTGATTAAATCTATGATTTTTTCAATTTTATTTTTTACACCTATGGATTGGTCATTTGTATATGTAGTGTTTACAATAATTAAACCTAAATAATCTTCAAAATCTGGATGGTTAAGTAGTTCTGTTGGATCACTTGGTTCAAATAATTCCTTTAGTGATTTTTCCTTTTTAAATGTTGTTTGGGTAACCTTTTCTCTAAACTTTTCGTCATCCAAGAACTCCATATTTAATCGCGAAATTTGGTAATGTTCTATGAGAAAAGGATAAAATCTTTCTTCTATTAAATTTAATGTAATAATTTCTTCTTCTCTTAACTCACTTATAGAGCTGGGAAAAGCAGAAATTTTTTTTCGAAGTTCAGCATTAGAAATAAGGTAGAGTTTTCCTGAGTTTGTAAGTTCATTGCTTACGCTCAATTCTGGATCAAAAGTTGGCCGATTAATTGTTCTTGAAAGATGTCTATCAATACTGTCTGTATTAATTAATGCTCTTTCTGAATTTCTGTAACCTAACATTTTAATCGATGATTCTAAGATTTTATCTCGTATAAATATTTTGCTATTGATTTGTTTTAAATTGCTCTGGTATTCTTCTAAAAGCTGCGTTAAGATTTGTTTTTCTTGCTTTTTGTTCTGGTTAGTTTGATTCCAATTATTAATTTGTAAGGCTATTAAAATTCCAATTACTACCAAGACAATTTCGCCAATAGCATATTTGAAATACCTAGATGTTTTTCCCTCTTTAAGAAGATTTTTACGGATGTTTCGGAAAAGTTTTATCATGACTTAGTACTAATTATATTTATCGAGCTCTTTGTTAATTAAATCAATCATTCCCATTAAGTTAGCTTTATACTCGGAATAAACTCTATTGATCATAAAATTGCATTGACCATAATGTAAAATACAATGGCTTTCGTATTTTTCAGACTTTAGTAATGGTTTTAGTGAATGTTCTTCTATAGGTTCACCAAGTTTTTGTGCCTCAAAGGATTCATTTAGGGAAAATAAATATCTAGTATTGATTAACTGTTCCTCAAACATTAAATTTTCAATTTTTTTAGTCGTTTCATCTAAGAAAGCTTCCTGAACTTTTAGCCGTGCCGTTCTAGTGTCCCATGAAGATACTAATTTTCTAATACTATCATTTTTTATATACTGTAGGCCGCCAGAAGAAATGATTTCATTTATGGCTCCGGTTTCTACATTAGTTATCACGGGAGTATTAAAAATATCTTTGTAGAAATTGAAAATTGTTTTGTCACTTGTAGTATCTATGGCTTCTTTAGAACTCATTATTTTAATCAAAACCTGCTCTCTTTTCACGAAGGTTGAAATGCGCTTTTCTTCTTTATTAAGAGATGTTAGGTTACTTTCCATTTCATTTTTCAGTGATTTTAAATAGATTATTTCTTTTTTATGGTCGGCATTTTCTAAATTCCAATTATTAATTTGTAATGCGATTAAAATTCCAATTACTACAAGTATAATTTCTCCAATGGCATAAAGTAGATAATTGCTGAATTTATTTTCGGTTAGCAGTTTTTGTCTAATTTTTCTAAAGAATTTTATCATTGGTTGGTGTTTTTTTTTAACTAATTAGCAATGTGTTACCAATTAATTTTTTGAGGTATTAGTCTTTAGCTATTTTTTTATCAATATTTTTTTTTGACTGTATGATTTTTTTTTCAAGATCAGAATAATAGTTAAGGGCAACATTTCTGTTTTTTTCAATTTTCCATAAATAACTTAAAAACTCCTTTTTTTCCTCTTCACTTAAATGTAATGGAATTTGAATCGTTTGAATATCGCCCTCTTTATTAAATACCAAATGAGGCGAAACAAAATGATTTATGTCTTTAAAATAATTTTTATGGAATTGAAATTCGTCATAATCCTCTTCTAAAGTTTTGAGTATGTTATAATCAGTTTCATATAATGAAATTATCTGTAATCTTAAAGAATCATTCGTTATCAATTCAAGACCTCTAGATTTTAATGATTCGTAGCTTGATATGTTTTGGCTGGCTACAAAATTTCTAGTTAAATTCCAGTAGTTTAATGCTACAGAATCTGTTTCAACTTGTTCGTTATTAATGATTTTTCTCCAGTAGATGCAAGCTTTGATTCCTTTTTTATGTCCTTCAATATTATGTTTTACATCAGGTAAGTCTTCATTCAATCCGTTTGCGATTTCCTCTAATATGTTTTGTTCGACTTTAGAACTGATTTTAGTATTGTTCCAATTATTAATACTTAAAGCAATTAAAATTCCAATAACTACTAGAACAATTTCGCCAATAGCGTATTTAAAATACTTTACAATTTTACCTTCTGAAAGTAGATTTTGTCTAATTTTTCTGTAGAATTTTATCATTACTGAATGGTTAGTGGTGAATTTTGGTTAGTTTTTTTAACCACATAGGCACATAGTTTTTTTATGGGTTTTAGGAGCTTTGCTTTGGATAGGTTTCATAGGGTTTTGGAACGCGAATTTATAAAATTAGAGAAATTTTTATAAGTAGGCTAGGACCAAGTAATTACTTCTTGTCAACTCTATTTAAATCTAAATCATGGAAATCAAAACTAAAATCTATATTAGGCGATATTCCTTTCATTTTTATGCTTTGTGCTTTTCCATTTTCATCTAACGAAAACATAGCAAAAGCATCTGCATTCATGTCTTGGTATTCCCATTTAATGGCAAATGTATTTGCTTTATAAAAAAACATTTCTCCATTAAGTTTTGGAGATTTATGTGCTTTCATCCATAATTTATCTCCTTTCATAAAAACCTCTACATTGCCAAACCAAGCGTCTTTGTAAACACCTATGTAGTCCTCCTGTTTTAGTTGCGAGTGGTCAGCACTTTTAACTGTTTCCCAAACTGTTTTAGTAACAGCATCTCCTTCTTCTTTTCTGCTTTTAAAATAGGTTACATATTTATCTATCCATCCAAAATTATCTAGACCCAAATAACTATCTACAATTGTGTTTGATAGGGCCAAGAAAATACCGGCACCGTCATCACTTGTATTTGTTAAAATCACAACACCTAAATTAATATCTGGAATCATAATTGTTTTGGATAACATTCCTGGTAGCCCCCCTGTATGTGAAACGCTCATATTTCCTTTTATATCCGATAAATCCCATCCTAAACCATAACCGGAAAAATGTGAGTTATAACGAGGATTTCTATTTGCTTCCGTTACGGTATGCATTTTCCACATTTCATGTTGTGATTCTGGTGTAAATAGTTGTTTTTTTAGCTCATCACCATACTTTCCGTTGTTTAAATGCATCAGCATCCATTTAGAAATATCATCTACATTTGAATATATTCCACCGGCTGCACCGTTTATCATTTCTTTAAAATCTGGTAGTACTTTTAAAGTCCCTGAATTTGAATCATGAGGTTTTGCCAAGTTGTTTTTATCTTTTACTCTATCTAAAGCTGCAAAAGAATTATCCATATTAAGCGGTTGGAAAATTCTTTTTGAAATAAAATCTTCCCATGACATGCCTGAAGTTCGCTTAATAACTTCACCAGCGACTAAATACAATAAGTTGTCATAATCAAATTGGGTTCTAAAAGCAGATACGGGTTTAAAATGCTGAAAACTTGCTAATAAATCATCGATTGTAAAGTCTGAACCGTCGGGAAAAAACATAAGGTCACCAACTCCTAATCCTAGACCACTTCGGTGCGTTAATAGATCTTGAATATTAAAGTTTTCAGTTAAATAAGGATTGTACATCTTGAATTCAGGAATATGGTCTTTAACCTTGTCTTGCCATGTTATTTTACCTTCTTCGACTAGAATTGCCAATGCTGCTGTGGTGAAAGCTTTACTGTTAGATGCAATTGCAAAATTGGTGTGTTGATTTACTGGACTTTTTGTAACAGATGATTTAACTCCATAGCCTTTTGAGTGGATTATTTTTCCATCTTTTACTATGGCTATTGCTACTCCGGCAACATTAAATTTATCCATAGCATAAGCCATGATAGAATCCACTTGTTTGGTAGTATATTGACTATGACAAACATTAGTTATGAATAAAGTAAATAGAAGACTTGTAATTAGTTTGTAAGTAATTTTTCTCATAAGTGTTTTGTTTTATTTGTATTTAAGTGGTGGCTATTCATCACAAAATGCTCTATTTTAACTTCTTATGTCAAATATAAGTATAAACTTTATAAGTTGTTTAAAATCTCACAAAAGTCTATTAATTATAGTTTTTAATGGTTTAACTGTAAAAAAATTATGAAGATATGAGGAGTCGTGGAAATGGTTTGTGTTTTGAACGCGGATTTTGCGGATTTTTTTTGGAACACTGATTTATAAAATTGGAGAAATTTTTATAATTTTTTATATTTATGCAATAAATTGTAACACAGTTTTTTTATTTACATAGGTAGGGAGATTATGAGTTGGCTTCCTTTTCCTAGTTCGCTTTTTACTGTAATGTTTCCACCGTTTTTTTGGATAAATTCTTTGCTTAGAATTAGTCCTAGGCCTGTTCCTTCTTCGTCGTTGGTTCCTTTGGTTGATATTTGTTCGTCAATTTTAAATAGTTTTTCTATTTTTTCTGATGTCATACCTAAACCTGTATCAATAATGTGCAGTTCTATAGTGTCTTTGTTTTCTTGCGAATTGATGGTTATGGTTCCTCCTTTTGGGATTGTATTTTATTTATTTTATTCTTCGCTTTTGCTGAATTTGATGCCTTTTACTTGGGCGAATTGTGGGCTTGTAGCTCCGAAAATTGATTTCACGTATTTTTTTACTTCTCCAGCAGTATCTACTAAGCTATCTGTATCTGTGTATAGGGTTTTGTTTCGTTCCAATCTTGATTTGCTCACTTTTGCATAAGCAGTAGCGACCGCATTGTTCGTATTGATCATCTCAGCGATTTTAGCTTTTAGGTTAACGATTTGCAGATCAGATTCGCTGGGGTTGTAGCTGGCTTCTGATTCTAGAACGGATCTTAATCCTTCGAAATATTGGATTAGTTGGTCATAAGATAATTGGCTAGAAGAAATTGTTTTAGGAGCTGGAGTGTCCGGGTCTAATGGAGTTTCTATTTTGGAAGCTCTTTTTCCTTGAATTTTGCGGTTGAATCTTTTTCACCTTTATTTGCAATGTTTTTCAAGTATTGGGTTTTGGATGTAAAAATATTAGATTAATATGGAGGCGTTAATTTTGATTCCATTTCTATGCTAACTAAAGATACTTTATCAAGATTAGTGTAAACAACATAATAAACCCATTGTAATCCATCAGTAGTGCATGCAACTACAAACTCATTGTCTGCAATTTCTTTTAGCTGAAATTCACCATAATCACTAATTTTATTTTTTTCCATTATTCTACTTATATCTCCAAACTCAGTTCCTTCAGCTGAACGCCAACTTTGAGATTGTATTTTTTTATCATCATCTGAATTTGACTTTATAAAATGGAATATATTTTTAAAAAAATTAAAACGAGCATTAACTAATTTTTAACCACAAGAAGGACATTTTTTAGTAGTGCGACTTATTTCTTTTTTACATTCGGGACAATTTATTACTGCCATCACATGTTTTTTTTTAAAAATTCTATAAAAACCCTATTTTTTAATTGTTTTGTTTGTTAAACTGTGTGACTTACTAATGGAATGATTCTTTAATGGTTGCTTAGAAGCTCCCACTACTTTTTTGCTGTTTTAGTGCAATTTTTTTGTGAACTTATTTCTTTTAATTTTTAAATATCAGGTTATAAAATAAAGCGCAAATAATTGCAACATCTTTAAAAACATTTTTTTTTGGTAGATTAACAATAATGATAGACTGGATACTTTTCAACATCATAAATCCAATCTAAACATTCCTGTTTTGTTTCAAATTGGTAATTTTTTGTTTCGCTCCATTTTCCCTTGGCCAAAATTGAGTTGTTTTTTAAAATATAATTCCAAGTTTCTTTTTGTCCTTTAACCCATAATGCAATACCCATAAAATAAAACCATTCATCTATTAGTTGTTTTTTTTGTATTCTAAAATTGCCCTTAAATTCAACAATTCTAAAATCACTACAGTTAACACTAGTCAGCATTAATGGCTTGCAATCTTCTGTATTTGTAAGCATGTTTTGAAATTTAAATATTAGTTGATTTTTGTTAGTATTAGTAACTAATTTAAACACTTATTCAAGCTGTAAATCGGCAGTGAGAGGTACCTTTTTTAGCTTTTTTTTTCAAAAGTAATCAAAAGTTTAAACGGTTATAAATAAATCTTAAAAAACTCTATTAATGGTGTTTTTTCAACGTTAAAAGAACTTAAGTAAGGATTTTATTTTGCTATTTTTTTAATGTCACCAACGATAGTACAAGAAGATAGTACTGTGTTAAATATTGTACCGAACTTTTCAATGTTCTTTTTTAGTAATTCAATATTTAAGTTTTGGTCTTGGCTGTAGATTAGTAATTCGTAGTTTATTTCGTCCATTCTTGGAGGTTTTTCTAGACGAGTTGCGCTGACTGATATTTCGGCTTTAGTGTATTCGAAATTCATTAAGATAGAAAAGCGCTCTACATTTTTAAGAATGCAGGCTGAAAAAGAACCTAAAAATAATTCAGCAGGATTTGCTAAAGTTTCAGCCATTTCAGGAGTGATTCCAAAAACAATTTCAGATTGCTTAATATTTATGGAAGCCTTGTTTTTTGATGCGGAATTTGCTTTAATAGAATACTGCATAAATAAAAGGTTTTTTGTTTTTTTTAGCTTGTATTTGACTTGTTTTATCAAATATAACTAAAAACTTTTGATGTTTTATGAAGTCTTATAAAAGCATGTCTGTTACTTCAAATTTTTTCTCCATTTTAATATTTGCTCTTTCATAAAGACCTTCTTCTAAAGTTGTTTCAATAAAGCCATATTTTCGATACAAATAAATGGCTGCTTCTAACTTTGTATTGGAGTAGAGGATGAGTTTTTTTATTTGTTTTTGTTTGGCTATGGTTAAACAGTGTTCTACTAAAAGCGCTCCAATTTTGTTTCCTTGGGCTTTAGCAGTTACTGCCATTTTTCCTATTTCAAAAATGGAATCTGTTTTTTTTAACAAGGAAACGGTTGCAACTATTTCGTTGTTTAATGTGGCATAATATATAAATCCTCCTTTATCAATAATATGTTCCTTAGGATTTGAAAGTGAATTGAAATCTCCTGTTTCGATATGGAAATACTTTTCTAACCATTCGTAATTCAATGTTTTTATATGATCTTTCAACTCTTCATTAAATTCAATGATATCAATCTTATTAGAATCGGTATTCATATGGTCTTAGTATTTTTGTTTTTTAAGTTTATAACTAACCTAGTTTATATTTGTGGTAGTAAGTGGCTTTATCAAATATAGCTAAAAACTTATGATGTTTAATGAAGTTTTGTGCAAGTTTTTTTTAGGTGATATTGTAATAAAAAAGGCTTTGCTAAAGAAAGAATTGAAGGGCCAAATATAATTCATACTTCAGTCTTACTTTTGCAAAACCCTAGGCAAGAGAAACTTTTTTTACTTATTTTGAAATTTCTAATTCCATTACTTTTTTAAAAATAGTATCATTGTTTAATAGGAAATCTTTTCCAAATACATTTTCTATTGAAGTTGTTCGTAAATAGCAAGACAAAGATTATTGTTTGGAAAAGTTCTATACGTTAAAATAGTATTATTAGTCTTTTTTTAAATACGTTTTAAATTTATTTTTTAAGTAAGACTTCTTCAAAACTTGTGTTGATTAATTCTGCAATTAGTTTAGAATTACTTTGGTTTAAGAGAATAATCATTCCCCAATTGGTGTTTTTGTCGTAAGCTAAAATAGCAGAACAAGCTAGAGTGTTTCCTGTTTTGTAGAAGAAACTATCAGTTCCATTTCTTTCTATTTGTTGTCCAAAAGCCATTTCTCGATCTTCTGTTTTATAATAGGTTTGTTCTGTAATTGTTGTTGCTTTAGCAATTCTTCCTTTATTTGATAAAAGAGCTTTTAGGAGTTTTGTCATATCAGTTGTGTTGGATTTTATTAATCCTGCTGATGCAACTATTGAATTCCAGTTTAAAAACTCTTGTTCTACGCCTTCTAAATCATAGCCAACAATTTTGTTTTTTACCTTGTAATCTGTAGTTAATGTTTGATTCATTTTTAGAGGAATGAGTATTTTTTCTCTTAGAATTGTATCATAATTTTTGCGGTACACTTTTTCTAATATCATACCCATTATAACAAAGTTTATGTTTGAATAACGATATTCACCATAATCTTTTAAAGTCGTGTTTTCGTTTAATAATTCATGAACTTTTTCTATATCAACGTCTAAGGGTTGCTTAGGATTTGCTTCCATTAGATCTTTAAAGTTAAAATCGGGCAAACCTGATTGATGTGAAGCTAGATCTGAAATTTTAATTTTGCCTTTAATTTCTGTTGATAGATTGTATTCTTTTGGTAGATAATTGTCTATAAAGTCATTTATATTTATTTTTTTTTCGTTGGCTGCTTGAGCTATTAAATTTCCGGTTAAAAGTTTAGTAACTGAGCCTATTTCATAGAGTGTGTTTTCGTCTACTGCTATATTACTATCGCGACTTATATTTCCATAGTTGAAATAATATTCATTGCCGTTGTCAACGAATCCTATGCTCATTACAACATCTGGATTTACTTTAGCTATGGACTGAAAAATGGAATCAATTTTTTTTGCTTGCGATTGTCCAAGAGTAAATTGGCTTGTTGCTAATAAAATTAATAAGCTACTGACTATTTTCATTGATTGATTGATTGATTGATTGATTGATTGATTTTTAATAAGACGGTCAAGATGTAATAATGTTACCAAAAGATTGTTTAGTTGTTTTAGGTATCATTATTTTTTAAGTTTTTTAATTTCGGGAACAATATATTCATCCAATAATTTTGCGGTTTGGTTGTGCGATTCCATTCCTCCATTAAAAAAGGTACTTGTTAAAACTACTACTAAATCTAGCTCAGGAAATATTGCAACTTTATTTCCTCCAGTTCCTGTCATGAAGTAGGCTTTTTCTTTTTCTTCTTTTCCAAATTCAGACAACCACCATAAATACCCATATTCATAGTCGAACATTCCGACTTCTGCATGTGGTTTGGTTGATGTAAGGACGAATTCTTCTGAAATAATTTGCTCGTTATTCCATTTGCCTTTATTCAAATATAATTGGCCTATTTTTAATAAATCACGACTTTTTAGCCCTAATCCACCACCAGTCATTGGTATTCCTGTTGGTGTCATTTGCCAATGATAATCTTTAATTCCTAATTTAGAAAAGAGTGCTTTGTCTGCATATTTTTCCAATGAACCTGTAACATTATTTATCACATCGCCTAAAACGACAACTCCAGCAGTGCAATAACTGAAACTTCTACCGTATTTTGTGTCTTTTGGTTTTTTTATCCATTCAGGAAATCCTTTAATTGGTAAATCCCAATAGAATTTTACCCAATCTTCTATGATGTACATGCGTTCTTCTTGTCCACGTGAGTTTTCATTCCAATCGTCGCATTCTAAAATAGAAGACATGGTAAGTAAATCTTCAATAGTGATTTTATCTTTTCGTTTATCTTGATTTTGTAGGTCTTTGACTTTTGAAAATTTTGAAGCCACTTCATTTACAGACTTTAAAGAACCCTCTTGAAGTAATGTCCCAATAAGTGTTCCTGTGATAGTTTTTGTAGCGGAACGCGTGTTCTGTTTTGTGTCAGAATTGCTCTCGTTGTAATAATTTTCGAAAATTACTTTTCCGTTGTGAGCGATTACAATACTAGTAATTTGCTTGAATTCATTTGAAGATACAAGACTGTCCATCTTTTGGATGGTTTCATTCCCAAGAAGTTGGTTTTCGGTTTTCCAACCATCTTGTTTTTGGACTGGTTGAAAAGGTCTGTTTTGAGCATTACTAGTAAGACCAATTGTCAATAGTAATATCGTGATTGTTGATTTGTACATTTGATTTGTTTGATTGATGATTAATCTATTTGACAAATTTATTTACGTATTGTTACAATTTCTACTGTTAATTTTGAAGCCGCTAGTTTGTAGTTATTCTTAAAATCTTTTTATTTATCCTTTGGCTATATTTAGGTTATCCAACCTAAACCACTTTACTATAACTTGCTGTAGCTTTTTTTAGATTCTCGGAAAGTGACTTTAACCAAATGAGTTGGTTTGATATTAAATAAGCCTCTTGTAAGTGGTGTAAACTATCGGTATTCATTTCTGTATATCCTTTTTCGATATTTTTATCTCTTTTCTGTGATAACTCCTGAAAAGTTTTCAGCAAGGTTTCTTCAGCCTCATTTATGGTTTCTGAATCTATTTGCTGATTGGGAGTCAAGTTTTCGACTTGATCACTAGACATTTGTAAGGTGTTAGCAATTTTTACTATCAGGACATCAAACTCTTTTGAGGCTGGTGTGGTTTGATGATTTATTATAAAACTTCCAATAGACGCTATTGCAGAGACCATGGTTTGGTTTAAGGTAACTAGGTTGTAGATTAACTCAAATTCTTTTTGTTTTGATTTTGGGTCTTGCGTAAGTCTTTGAAAACCAGCATTTAAATTACTTAAGGCTAAGAAAACTTCTTTTCTTGCTATTTTATAAGCTAGTAAGTTTTCTTGTTTATCATGGTATAGATCTTTAGTAGCTAGTATATAGTTTTTGTTCTTTTTAAGCGCATTTATCAGTACGTTTTTTAAATTGTTAACTTCCCAACTTGGCCATAAGACATAATTTGCTACTATCGCTATAATTGCGCCTATAAAAGTATCAATTACTCGGTATTGGATGACTTCAAAAGCATTAGGGTTGATTAATGAATAGACAAAAACAATGTTGATGGTAATTAGTGCAGCAGCCGATTTATAGTTTTGCTGAATTAGAGCAAAGGATAGTGTTAGGGATATGATGGCTAATACTCCGTAAATGATAACGTTTTGTGTTATTAATACAATGCTAGTGGCTACGGCAGCACCTATTAGTGTTCCGATTATACGGTCTTTTGAACGCTCTTTAGTTAATCCATAATTGGGTCTGATAATTACGATAATAGTTAAAAGAATCCAATAGGTGTTATGTATGTCTAGAACTCTACCTAATATAAAAGCAAATAATATGGCTACTGTAAACCGAAGAGCATGCCTAAAGAGGTTAGAACTTAAGCTTAAGTTTTGGATGATTACATTTAAATTGTATTCCTGTAAGGTTAAAAACTGACTTGCATCTTGTCGTTTCAACGATACTTTCGAGGCTTCTTCTACATTAGCCATTACTCTTCGAATAGCTCTAATTTCTTCTAGTAACAGTTCTTGATAGTCGTATAGATTTTTTAAAACCAATGCTCCTTCGCGAGCTTTTGGAAGTTTTACATCTTCAATATATTCTGAAATAGCATTATTCGCTTTTGATAGTGACTCTAATAAGTTGTTATTGTTTGGAAGTTTATTGTTCTGAATAAGTAACTCAGAGAGTTTTATTAGGTGGTTACCTAAAACTTTATTTAGTTTTTTTGAGGCTTTTAGGTATTTTTTTTTGGGATTAAACAATCGGTCTATTTCTTGATAATCGAGGTTTTTAGCTTCTATTAGTTCAAATATATTGACTGATGATATAAAAATTAATAGTTCTTTTTCATAGTAATGAGAACGTCCAGAACGTTTTCGATTTGCAAAAAGAACTTCTCTTAAGGTTTCGTGCTTTTCGTTAATTTGTGTCTGTAATACTAATGCTTGCTTCATTAGTTCTTCACGTTCGCTTCTTTTGGTTAATAATCGGGCTCTTAATTTTAGGTATTTGCCAATCAGTAGTAGCGTGTCTGAAAGGAGTTGATTTTTGTCTTTTTGGGGTGCTAGTTTTTGAAAGGTAAAAGAAACTACTAAGTACCAAAGGCCACCAATTCCCATAAGTCCTACATGTATTAGAATTTCTTGAGCAGTTTCTTTCTGAATGGCAATAGCAATCACCATAGATAATAGCCCAGAAAAGGATACTAATGAAGCTCTAAAACCGTAAACGGATATCAATGAAACTATAAAAGAAATTATAGCTATGCCGAGAAGAAGAAGTAGAAAGTAGGGTTTTAAAAATAGAATGATGGTTGTAATTACCATAGTTAAACCAATGCTGATTAAAATTGCATTTACTTTTCTTTTTAAACTCCCAGGAATATCGCCTGGTGCATTTAAGAACGCACCGACAACTATGGCAGGAGCAAACTGTGAATAACCTAAGACAGATAAAATGGCAAAAGGTGTCACCACAGCAAACGTTAGTCTAATGCCTCTGTAAAAGTTGGAGCCTTTTAAAAATAATTCTAAGTTTTTTAGGTGTTTGTTCAATATGTTGCTTGTCGTTTAAAGATTTAGTTTTTTTGCTTGTTTTGGTGTTTTAGGCATAGTCCAAAATATTTTGACCTTCAATAGCATGTTGTCCATTATCTAAAACTTTTACAGATTTTATCATGGCTTTCGCTAAAACTTTAGTAGAAATCGGTTTTTGTGAACGAAAAATACCTATTTTATTGAAGAGGTTAATTACTTTGGCTCCTATAATTTCCATCTTTCGGTCTGTATTTTCTCTTATTAAAAGCGTTGGATTGAAAATAATTAATTTTGAAAATTTAAGTGCTTTGATGGCTTCTTCTAATTGTCCCTTCATTTTTGCGTAAAAAAAGAGTGATTTAGCAGAAGCATTGGATGTAGAAATTAAGACATAATTATTTACAGCATTTTCTTGAGCTATTTTAGCAAAGTCATATTGATATCCATAATCAATTTTCCATTGGGCTTCTTTACTACCTGCTGTTTTAAGCGTTGTTCCTAAACAAGAAAACAACACATCACCTTTTACGAGTGTTTTCCACAGTTCGGGCTTATCAAAATCTATTATGTGAACTTTTAACTTATCATGTTTTAAATCTACTTCACGTCTTACAAAAATAGCTACTTCATCGTATGTTTCATCTTTTAAAATCAACTCCAATACTTCTGTTCCTGTTGCTCCTGTTGCTCCGATTATTAGTGCTTTCATCCTTACGTTATATTAGATTTACTTTGACTGCCTTCTACTTTTATCAAAAATACCAAAAACTTATATCATTTTATAGCATCTGAGTTGGTTTATGATTTTCTTAATATCTTTTCCATTTTTTTTCCTTTGGCTAGTTCATCCACTAGTTTGTCTAAATAGCGTACTTGTTGCGTTAAAGTATTTTCAATTTCTTCTATACGATAACCACAAATTAGTCCTTTTATAAGATTTGCGTTTGGGTTTAGAGTTGCTTTTTGGAAAAAGGTTTCAAATGTTGCTTTTTCATTGATAAGTGTTTGGATTTTTTGTTCATAATGCCCTGTTAGCCAATGAATTACTTGATTAAGATCTTTTTCAGTTCTCCCTTTTTTTTCTGCTTTTGCCAAGTAATGTGGGTATACAGAAGCGAAGATCATTTTTGCTATCCGTTGGTTGTGGTTGTCGGTTGGTTTCAATTTTAAAAAGGTTATGAGGTTAAAGAGGTTTGTAAGTTTTAATTACCTGTTTTTTTCTGCTTTAGCTATGTTTTCAATTCCTTTTATCAATGCATCAGGATTAAAGGAAATGCTATCAATGCCATTTTGTACTAAAAACTGCGCGTATTCAGGATAATCACTTGGAGCTTGTCCGCAAAGTCCTGTATGTGTTTTTGTTATTTTTGCTTTGGTTAATGTCATTTCAATAAGTTGCATTACTGCAGGATCAAACGGGCTAAATGTTTCACTTAACAATTCGGAATCTCTATCGGCTCCTAATGTTAGTTGTGTTAAATCATTAGAACCGATTGAAAAACCATCAAAGTGTTTTGCAAACTCTTCTGCCAATAATGCATTACTTGGTATTTCTATCATAACATACAACTCTAGGCCGTTTTCTTTTCTTTTTAAGCCACAAGTATTCATTACTTTTATTACTTTTTCTGCTTCAGAAATTGTTCTGCAAAAAGGAATCATAAGCTTCACATTTGTAAATCCCATTTCATCTCTTACTCTTTTCATTGCTTTGCATTCCATTTCAAAAGCATCTTTATATAAAGGATGATAATATCGTGACGCTCCTCTGAATCCTATCATTGGGTTTTCTTCGTTAGGTTCAAATTGTTTTCCACCAATTAAATTGGCATATTCATTTGATTTAAAATCACTCATTCTAACGATTACTTCTTTAGGATAAAATGCAGCCGCCATTTTTGCAGTAGCTTCTGCTAACTTATTAACGAAGTATTCTTCTTTATTAATAAACATAGGAGTAATTTTTTCAATTTTGGCTTTTACAATTGTATCATCAATAGTATTAAAATGCTTTAAAGCCATAGGGTGAATACCAATCGAATTACTGATTATAAATTCCATTCGCATTAGGCCAACACCATCATTAGGTAATTGTGAATATCCGAAAGCTTCATCTGGATGAGCTAGGATAAGCATTACTTTGGTTTTTGTTTTTTGCACGGATGAGATGTCAATTTCTTTTTCATCCCACTTTAATTGTCCGTTAAAAACAACTCCCTCGTTTCCTTTGGCTGTGGAAACGGTTATAATTTGGCCATCTTTTATTTTTTGTGTTCCATTACCTGTTCCTACTACAGCTATAGCGCCTACTTCACGAGCTACAATAGCAGCGTGAGATGTACGGCCACCTTGATCAGTGATAATGGCTGCTGCTTTTTTTAACACAGGATCCCAATCCGGATCGGTACGTTCTGTAACTAGGATTTCACCACTATTTAATTTAGATATTTCACTAGGTGAGTGTAGTATCCTTGCTTTTCCTGAAACTATTTTGCTTCCCAAACCAGCACCAGAACAAAGTTTTTCACCTTTCTCGAGCATGGTATATTGCTTGTATAAAGTTTGTTTTTTATTGCTGTGTACTGTTTCTGGCCTTGCTTGAACTATGTAAAGTTTGCCATCTTGCCCGTCTTTAGCCCATTCTATATCCATATGGCATTTATAATATTCCTGAATAATACAAGCCCACTTTGCTAATTGGATAATTTCTTCATCAATTAAAACATATTCATTTCTTTTAGCTTCTGAAGTATCAGTGTTTACAATTGCATCTTCAGGTTTTACAATGTCATCAGTCCCTAGTTGGGAATACACCATAGTTTTGTTTTTACTTCCCAGATTGTGTGCAATTATCGGGTTTTTTACTTTGTCTAAAAAAGGTTTGTATACAAGAAATTCATCAGTATTAATAGTTCCTTGTACTACATTTTCTCCAAGTCCCCATGCTCCTGAAATCAATACTACTTGTTCAAAGCCTGAATCAGGATCGATGGTAAACATGACACCAGAACTAGATATGTCTGAACGAATCATTGTTTGAACTCCTATAGACAAGGCCACTTTCATATGGTCAAAGCTATTATCGGAACGGTATTTTATAGCTCTGTCAGTAAATAAAGAGGCATAACATCGTTGACAGGCTTTTATTAAATTTATTTCCCCTTTTACATTTAAGTAGGTTTCTTGCTGACCTGCAAAACTAGCATTAGGTAAATCTTCAGCTGTTGCACTGCTTCGAATGGCAAAGGTTTTTTCTTCTCCAGAATTTTTTACTAGTTGTTTATAGGCTTCTTTAATTTCGTTTTCTAAATCCTTAGGAAAAAAAGCTTCCATTATTTTGGTTCTTATTTGAAGCGCAATAGAAGAGAGGTTGTTGAACGTTTTTACATCTAATTGAGCGATCAAATTGCTTATAACTGGCTCTAACTTATTTTCATTTAAAAATTGCCAATAACCATCAGCAGTAACTGCAAATCCTTCGGGGACCAAAATACCTTTTACAGAAAGTGAAGAATACATTTCTCCGAGTGATGCATTTTTCCCTCCTACCGATGGAATGTCTTTTATTCTAATTTCAGAAAAATGTTTTATTGATTTCATGATTTTTTGTTTTATTTTTAAAATTTATACTATTTATAGACTTATTTAAATTAATTTAAATCATTCTTGGAAAAACCTTTTTGCGACCATTCTGTTATGTTTGAAACAGTAGTCTCTGCAATATCCTTTAGTGCTTCATTAGTCAGAAAAGCTTGATGCCCTGTGATTAATACTTTTGAATTTGTACGTAACACATTAAATACTTCATCTTTAATTTTAGAGCCTGAATGATTGTGGAAGAAAATTTCTTTTTCGTTTTCATAAACATCCAATCCTGCTGCTGCAACTATACCTTCTTCCAATGCTTTAATTAAATCAATCGTATTTACTATTCCTCCTCTAGCAGTATTGATGAAGAATACTCCTTTTTTCATGCTATTAAATATGTTTTTGTTAAAGAGGTATTTTGTTGAAGAATTGAGAGGACAGTGTATAGAAATAACATCAGAATATCTGCATAATTCTTCTAAAGTGACATATGATAATCCTGTTTGTTTAATAAGTTCTGAATTTTGTTTAATATCGTAGCCGATTAATTTACATCCAAAGCCATTCATTATTTTTGCAAAAGTTGAACCAATTTTTCCAGTTCCAACTATACCAACAGTTTTTCCATGTAAATCAAAACCAACCAAGTTGTCTAATCGAAAATCATTTTGTTTTGCTAATTCTTGACTTAATAAAAGTTTTCGGTTTAAAGCCAATAGCAAAGTAACTGCATGTTCAGCGACTGAGTAAGGTGAATATGATGGTACGTTTGCTACTTTAATTCCAAGCTGTGTTGCTTTTTTTAGATTAACATGATCATGACCAGATGATCGAAGAGAAATGTATTTTACTCCAATTGTTTTTAATAGTTCTAAAACTTTTAATGAAGCATTGTCTGATGTAAAAAGTGATATTACATCAAATCCATTAGCAAGGCTTACCGTTTCTTCATTTAGATGCTTTTCGGTAAAAATTAAATTACACTTACCTTTTGCTTCTTTTTCTAAGAATGGTCTATTAAAGCTATGACTACTGTAAACTAATATTTTCATTGTTTTTCGTTTGATTCAAACCATTAACTAAAACGCATATTGGTTTGTTTGAGTTGTTGGATAACAATGTGTTAACTAAGTAAATGTACGAAAAAAAATATTTTTAAAAGTTTTTTTTGATTTAAAACATATCTGAATAAATTGAAAATTACACATTGTAAAAAGACTTTCTAAAAGTTTTTAATTCAAAAAAAAAGCTTTCAAATTAATGAAAGCTTTCTTTATAGTTTTATGTGTTTTGAATTATTGTGGAATACTCTCAAGCATTTCAATTTCAAAAACAAGATTTGTTTTTGCTGGAATTGGTCCACCACCTTTTTCACCATATCCTAGTTGATAAGGAATAAATACTAGTAATTTATCACCAAATTTCATTTGTTCTAACCCTTCGATAAATCCAGCTATTAATCCGTCTTTTTTTCCATATTCAAAAGGGAAAGGTTGGTAACCATTACCCTCTTTTCTGTTTTGATCAAATTTACCGTATGCTTTTGCTACTTCTTCATAACTACTATCAAACATGTCACCATTTTCAAAATAACCAGCATAGTTAATGTTTACAGATGTTCCTGCTGCAGGTTTAGCTCCTTTTCCTTTAGTAATAAATGCATATTCTAATCCAGAAGCTGTTTTGGTAGCTTTTTTACGCATTTTAGTTAAGAACTTTTCTTTTTCTTTAGCCGCATTTTCTGAAATTTCTTTTGCAATTTTAGCTTCTTCACCTAATTTACCATAATAATCGCTAAACACTTTTTTTGCATCAAATTTCTTTGCTTCAGCACCAACTTTAATAATTTTTAGTTCCATTATTTGATCTCCTTGAACAATTGCATTTAATGCATCCATTCCTTCAAGAACTTCTCCAAAAACAGTGTGCTTGTTATCTAACCAAGGAGTTGCTTTGTGTGTGATAAAAAATTGAGAACCGTTTGTTCCTGGTCCAGCATTTGCCATAGAAAGAATTCCTCCTTTGGTATGTTTTAATGATGGATCAAATTCATCTTTAAATTTATAACCTGGTCCACCTGCACCTGTTCCTTCTGGATCACCTCCTTGTACCATAAAATCGGCTATAACTCTATGGAATTTTAATCCGTTGTAAAAAAGTTTACCTCTTAGTTTTTCTTCAACAAAAGGATTTGTACCTTCAGCTAACGAAACAAAATTAGCTACAGTTACAGGTACTTTTTGATATTCTAATTTTATAAAAATATCTCCTTTGTTGGTTCTCATTTGTGCATATAACCCATCTTCGGTTTGTGCAAAAGTGAAGATAGAAGTAAATAATAATGCAAGTGCTACTAGTTTTTTCATTTTTAATATTTATTTATTGTTGTGGTGCTTTTTCAAGCATTTCTATTTCAAAAATTAA
Source organism: Flavobacterium sp. (assembly GCA_047622645.1). Classification (GTDB taxonomy): domain Bacteria; phylum Bacteroidota; class Bacteroidia; order Flavobacteriales; family Flavobacteriaceae; genus Flavobacterium. The sequence continues at coordinate 25,638 of JBLHNH010000005.1, read as the reverse complement.
GTTAGATTTTGCAGGAATTGGTCCATTTGCTTGTTCTCCATATCCTAATTGATAAGGAATGTATGCAATTATTTTGTCACCAAATTTCATATTTTCTAATCCTTCAATAAACCCAGGAATTAATCCTTTCTTCTCTCCATATTTAAAAGGGAATGGTTGATATCCTTTCATTTCTTTTCTTTTAACATCTAATCGGCCGTACTGTTCTGCAACAGTTTCATAGCTAGTGTCAAACATATCACCGTTTTCAAAATATCCTGCATAATTTACAAATATTTGTGTGCCTGCTTTTGGTTTAGCTCCAGTTCCTTTGTTAACTATTACATATTCTAACCCTGATTTTGTTTTTGTAGCTTCCTTTCTTTTTTCAATAAGGTAAGTTTCTTTTTCTGTGCTAACTTTTTTGGCTTTTTCTTCAGCAATTTTCACGATTTTAGCTTCATCCTTATAATAAGTATTGAATGTTTTTACGGCATCAAATTTTTCAGCATCAGATCCATTTCTAATGATTGTTACTTTAGAAATTAAATCATCTTGAGCAATTAAATTTACATTTTCCATACCCTTAACCACTTCTCCAAAAATTGTGTGTAAATTATCTAGATGTGGAGTTTCTTTGTGGGTAATGAAGAACTGAGAACCATTAGTTCCTGGTCCAGCATTTGCCATTGATAAGATTCCACCTTTGTTGTGTTTAAGTGTTTCATCAAATTCGTCTTTAAATTTATATCCTGGTCCACCTTCACCAGTTCCCATTGGATCACCACCTTGAATCATGAAATCGGCAATAACTCTGTGGAATTTTAATCCATCATAAAAAGGTTTGTCTTTAAACGTTTCTTCTACAAACTGATTTTTTCCTTCAGCTAAAGAAACAAAATTCGCTACCGTAATAGGTGTTTTTTGGTATTCTAATTTCACAATAATGTCTCCTTTTGAAGTTTCAATATTAGCAAATAATCCGTCACCTAATTCGGCATATGGATTGTTTTTACAAGATGTAAACAGAGCTACTAGAGCTATAAAGAATAAACTTATTTTTTTCATTTCTAAATTATTTGGTTGAAGTGTCTTTTTTAATTTCGTTTAATGTTACCGTGCAAAGTAAAGGTTCGTTTGTGCCTATTTTATCGTTATCACCATGATAACCATAGCCAATATGTGAAGGAAATAAAAATGTAATTTCTTCTCCTACTTTCATGATTTTAATTCCATCACGTAAACCCATTAAAACGTTTTCCTTGTCTACATAATAAGTTTGTGGTTTTAACTCTGCTTTCGAATAAATGATTGTGCCATCTAAACTTTTTAACTCGTAGTCAAAATAAGCAATATCACCTCTAATTGGAGTATTTGTAGCTTCATCAACTTTGGTGTTGTAAGAATACCAATAGCCTTTAGGTGACGAGATGTACTGATTTAAACTGTCATTTTTAATAAACTTGTCAATAGTTTTTTCTTCTTCAGCAATAAGTAACTTATTTCTTTCGATAGATTCATTAATAAATGAACCCGACGATTGAGAAATTGGTTTTCGAGCTTGTTGGTTTGTACAATTAACAAAGAATGAACTTAAAATTAGTAGTACGATTAGTTTTTTCATTTTTTATTTTTTTTCAGCTGCTAAAATAGCAATAAATTTTTTTACAGTATCCTCTAACGATAACAATGATTTTCCACCAGCAGCATTTATGTGTCCACCGCCATTAAAATGATTTCGTGCGAATTCATTTACATCAAAATCTCCTTGTGAGCGAAATGATATTTTTATGATTTTTTCTTCTTTGTTTTCTATAAAAATTACTGCAAACTCTATGCCTTTTATAGATAATCCATAATTAACTATACCTTCAGTGTCTCCTTTTTGATTGTTAACACTGTCTAACTCATCTTGTGATAAAGTAATATAAGAAGTTTTGTATTCTGGTAAAACGACTAAATTATTTAATGCCATTCCAAGAATTTTAAGACGATTCATCGAAGAGTTGTCGAAAAGTTGGTTGTGAATTTCTGAATTATTTACTCCTTTATCTATTAAATCAGCAACAACTCTGTGCGTTGTTCCTGTTGTTTTTGGATATCTAAAACTACCTGAGTCGGTTGTTATTCCTGTATAAATACAAGTTGCAATGTCTTTGTCAATACTGTCTTTATAGCCTAATGCAACAATAAAATGATAAACCATTTCACAAGTTGAACCATAAGCAACATCTGAAAATGTAAATTTAGCATAATCGTCTGGCGCTTGGTGGTGATCAATCATTGCCATTGGAATAGCTAATGTTTCAAGATATGCACCCATAACATCACCAGTCCTATGAAGAGCATTGAAATCTAAAGTAAAAATTAATTTACTGCTTTCAATTTCTTTTTTGGCTCTGTCGTTTTCACGTTCAAATACAATAATTTTATCTGCATCTGGTAACCAAGCTAAAAAATCCGGAAATTCATTTGGAGCAACTACTACAACCTGATGATCAAATTTTTTTAAGAAATGATATAATGCCAGCGTAGAACCCATAGCATCTCCATCTGGATTTCTATGTGGAATAATGCTAATTTTTTTTGGCGCTGATAAAAGTGCTTTTAGTTCTTGTAATTCGGTTTGATTAAACATTTATATTTTAATTATTTTGATATGAATATTCCTAAACCAACAGCCAAAACTCCCAAAATTAATGATAGTGAAGTATATAAAAAGGCTAATTGGTAATTTTGATTATGAATCATGTTTATATTTTCTAATCCAAAAGCTGAAAAGGTAGTAAATCCTCCACAAAACCCTGTGATTAAAAGTAATTTTAAGGTTTCGTTTTGGCTGTTATTCTTTGCTAAATAGCCAACAAGTATGCCAATAAGTAGGCAGCCAATAATATTTACAATAAAAGTTTGATAAGGAAAATTTGAAATTGATTTTTTAGAAATAATCCAATGGACTAAATACCTCAAAACACTGCCTGAAGCTCCACCAATTGCTACTAAAATTAAATTTTTTAACATAGTTAACGAATTAAACTAAAATGTCCTTTTACAATTCTTCCGTTTTCAAAAATAATGGTATACCAATAATCGTCTGCAAATAGGGTTTCACCATTAAATTTTCCGTCCCAACCATTTTGATTGGCTTTAAAACTGTAAAGTAACTTTCCATATCTGTCAAATATAGTAATAATGGTTTTGGGTTGCAAAGCTAATAAGGGAACTTGCCAAAATTCATTTAAACCATCTCCATTTGGAGTGAAAAATTTTGGAGCTGCAAGTATCTGAAAAGTACCCGGTGTAATTCCACAACCTTTAGTGTCTTTTACAAAGAAAAAGTAATTTCCTGTTTGGAGATTTGTAAATGTATTACTTTCTTGATAATTTATTCCGTCTAACGAAAACTCGTAACTTCCATTTCCAGTAACCTCAATTGTAGCTGAATTGTTATTGCTAAAATCGTTTTCAATAATGTTTGTAATTGTTGCAGGTTCAGAAGTTTCAATAGTAAAAGTTTTAGAAGCAATACAACCATTAGAACTAGTTACAGTTACCGTGTAATTTCCTGCAGTATTTACATTTATTTGATTGGTTGTCTGAATTGGGTTTGTATTCCAGTTATAAGAAGTGTAACCGTTTGCGATGACTAAATTAGTAGCATTTCCGTCGCACAACCCTATTGTTTCATTTGCGCCTAAATCAAAAGCGTTAACTTCTAGTTGAATAGGGAAATCAGAATAACATTGCACATTTGTTACACGCGCATAAATTGTTTGAAGGTTTGGAGTTGTATTTATATAGTTTGATGTTAATGCATTTCCACTTGTTATATTGTCATAAAATTGCACTTGATACGAAGGTGGTAAATTGGTAAACAGTTGTGATCTAATAGTGTTTAAATCAAAAGTAGTTTTACCGTCTAAAGTTCCATCAGTATCACATTTAGGAAAGACAGTTTGATTTTGATTTAATATTGGAGCATATTCAATTTCGATTTCTCCTTCAGATACACATAGTCCATTGATATTGACTTCAACAGAATAATTTCCTGCCGAAATAACGTTGTAAGTTGGATTTATTTCACCTACAATCAAATTGCCATCTTTAAACCATTGATAAGTATTAGTTCCTGGTTGTGTTGCATCTAAAACCAAATTTTCATTTTGACAAAGAGGATTGTTTGTTGCAACTAACCTTGGTGATCCTAATTCTATTCCAAAATTAAAACTTCCACCACCTAAAAATATAGCAGAATCAAATCGAGCATTTCCTTCGTCAGCTATTACTAATTTTATATGATAAAGTGTATTTGGAGTTATGGTAGCTTCAGCTTTTAAAACAACTGTTTGACCATTAAAATTAGTTGGATGTTCTGTGTTGTTAAATGCATCAAAATATGCTTCATTGGCTGCTGGACAAATAGTTCCATTTCCTCTAACTGTATTAACTTTTACAGGAATATTCGTATTTGGTACTAAAGCTAAATTTTGATAAGCACTAGAACTTCCCACTTCTTTTAGTAAAAAAGTAAATCCGTCTGTAAAGTTACATTGATTAGTATTTGGATTTGATAAATACTGTTCAGAAGAAAAAATATAATCAAAACTAAATTTGTTACCTACAGTGGTAAAGTCAAATTCTAAAATGGTTGCATTAAATGAGTTACCTATGTTTAAAGCGGTTTGCAAATCTGTATCACCATCCCAACCCATATTCTGACCATCATCGGATAAAGATGTATTTGGACCAATTGTATTTACAGCTTTTCCTGTACTTAAAACAATTCCATTTAGAAAAGGAAATGTTGTTCCTGTTCCATCAAAGTAGGCGTAACTTTTTTCACCAGATGAAAAAAGTCCTCCTGAAACTGAAAAATTAGAAACTGTTGCACATGGATTATTAATTAAAACGTCTTGAACTAACTGTTGTGCTGTATAATTTTCGTCAGTTGTAATGTATTGACTATAGTTTTTTTGACAAAAAAAAACAGTTAAAATAAGCGGTATTATATATTTTATTCCTTTCATAGCGAAGGCAAAGATACTACAAATCTCTTTTCTTTACTATGTAATAAGAAGCAAAAATAAAAATTGCAGTCCAAATAATTACAATTAACATAGTCGAATAATGTACGCTATAATCTTTTGTGTTTTCAATACCAACTTGACTGCCAATAGTTTTGGCAAAATTCAATCTAGTAAATGGCTCAATTATTAAATTCGACATAGATTCTAAGGGCATAAAATCATATATTTTATCCATGAAAGTTTCTTCATTATTTTTTTGTCCTAGAATTCCATATTTAAGAATGGCAAATGAAATATTTTCAAACAGATACCAGAAAAATAAAAACCCTAAAGCAAAAGCAGATCGTTTAATTAAAATGCCTAAAAATAAACAGAAAGAGAAAAAAGCAACAAGTTTTACGAAAAAGGCCAATAAATAATCGATTTGAGAAAAAATAATTCCAATTTCAGTGTAAGAAGAATACATAGTACCTAAAATTAGGGATACGATAAAGACAAATAAAGTTGAAATTAAAGCAAATAAAACAACCGTAATGAATTTAGAAAGCACGAACTCTTTCTTACTCATTCCGTCAATTAAATTCTGTTTTAAAGTTCCATAACTGTACTCATTTGCCATCATAGAAACAATTACAACGGCTAAGAATATCTTGAAATAATCAGTCACATAAGTATTAAAATGCCAAATAAATGGGAAATTAAACACACCTTGATCTGCCACACTTATATGAATTGGTCCAATGTCAAATTCAACAGCAGCTATTAATGAAATTAACGTTAATAATACAAAGTAAGTTATAGTTAGTACTTTGCTTGCTCTGTTTTTCCAAAGCTTTTGAAATTCTATATTGAGTAATCGTATCATTTTTATTTTTTTATATAATGGGTAATTTGCTAAGGACTTAGTTTGGCTTTGAAACTTTTAAAATTTATTTAGTCAATTGCAAGAATTGTTCTTCTAAACTATGTTTTCTTTTGATTAATTGACTTAGGATAATTTGATTTTCAAAAAGAAATTGGTTTAACTCTTCAGCTTCTAGTTTGCCTTTTAGGTTAACAATTACTTTACCTTCTTCTTCAACACATTTTTTAACAGAAGGATGATTATTTAATACTTGCATCAAAAGAGCATTGTCGTTGGCTTGTAATTCAAAGAAGCCTTCATTGGAAGCCATTTCATCTACCAAACCTTGGTAAAGCATTTTTCCATGGCGAAGTACAACAACATGTGTGCACACTTTTTCGACTTCATCCAATAAATGGGAAGCCAATAAAATCGTTGTTCCTTGTGAAGCAATTAAACGAATTATTTCTCTAATTTGACGAATTCCTTGTGGATCTAAACCGTTTGTCGGTTCATCTAGAATTAAAATTTCTGGATCATTTAATAGGGCAGAAGCAATAGCTAAACGTTGTTTCATTCCTAAAGAAAAAGTTTTGAACTTGGAATCTTTTCTTTCAACTAAGCCAACTAACTCTAATTTTTCGGTCACTTTGGTAAAAGGAATGTCTTTTATTTTACAAACTAACTCTAAATTTTCTTGAGCTGTCATGTAAGGATAAAAGTTTGGCCTTTCTATAATTGCACCAACTTTTTTTAAAGCCTCATGCGTTTCCATTGTGCCATTGAACCAAGAAAATTCTCCAGAAGTTTTGTTGACTACGTTTAATACGATTCCAAGAGTTGTTGATTTTCCGGAACCATTTGGACCTAAAATTCCATACACATTTCCTTTTTGTATTTCAAAAGAGACATTGTTTACGGCATGAATTTTTTTGCCAAATATTTTATTGAGGTTTTTTATTGAAAGTATGGTTTCCAAAGTTTTAGTTTTTAAGTGTATGCATAAGACGATGGAAGTTGATTTTTGTTACTCGATTTATATAAATGAAAAAAAGTTGACACGAATTACACGAATTTTCACAAATTAATTTGAGTGAATGTGTTTGAAAATTGATGTATTAATTGAATTTAATTTTTAGTGTTTTATATTAATCTTTTATCAATAATTTTTATTCCTTCAGTGCATTGAAAATCTAATTGTTTGACATCTTCTTTGTTTGATAAAGGAATAAGGGATTTAGCTTCTTTAAAGTAAGATTTTGCTTTATTTAATTGTTTAATTGTAGATGATTTGTTGTTTAAAATATCAACTCCATAATTAAATAATTCTTCTATTAAACTATTTGGGTTGTTCTTGTTATATGAAAATGTGTTTCTTGCAATTTTTAATAGTAATTCATTTTTATCTAAAAGTAACAATTTATTGATTTCTGTTTTATACTCTATTGTTTCATCTTTTCTAAAACCTTTATTATAACCTTCAACTAAATTAGTAAAAGCTTCTAATTTTATTGGATTATTTAATAATTGAAAGATTGGATCACATGGCAAATGGGTTTCGATAAAAATTTCTCCTTCAGAAAGAAAATATTTAGGGTTTATTTTATTGGTAAAAGTATTGCTAAAGTTTAATGAAGTTGTTGACCAAAACAAATCACATAATAACCAATTTTGGCCAATAAATACAGCATTCCAAGTGTGATTTGGTCGTTCCAACTTATCATTTTCTTTAAAATTAATTGGTTTGATATAACCATCAACTCTAATCGATTTAATATCTAAAAGTTTACAGTATTGATTAAAGATTAATGTGTAATCTTCGCACAAACCTTTACCACTTTTTACCGTTTTTTCTATATTTTGAAGTTCTCCACCATAAAAAAATCTTTCAGAATCTCCTGTTATATTATTATAAGTCCAATGTAATAATATGTTTAGTTGTTCTTTTTGATCATTTGTTGTACTCTTGGCTTTTTTAGCTAAATCATGTAAGCTGTTTATATTACTAAAACTGTCATAATCAATAATAAAAACATCATTATCTTTAGGTATTTCTTGTGAATGAATTATCGTTGAAACTAATAAAAAAAGAGCTAGAATTTTTGTTTTCATTTTAATTAATAATTGTAAAACCTTCAGTTTGTTTATTACTTTTTACTTCAATTGTGTTACTTTCAGTTAACATCGTATCAAAATCTACATCTGTGATATCAAAACTAAATTGCGTAACCCATTGATCTGAGATATTAGAATTATCAGATTTTATTTCTTTAGTATCAGAATTTAATGCGTAGGTTTTGTCTTTACCTATAAAGTTGAAAGTAATTCCTTTGTTGGTTTTTATATTTAGTGTTCCAACTACAGTAATATTCAGAAAATGAAACTCAGCTAATTCTTGAACTTTAATCCAAATTCCACCTGTTTCATGATTGGCTATTTTATCTCCAATGACATCAGTTACTCGTTCTTCTGTAAAAACATCTACAAGGTTTTTTTGTGGAGTTTCTTTACCACTTAATTTTTTTGTTATTTTTTTAAAAAGAGAAAACATATATTGTTTTTTAGATTAATTATTCAAAGCTACAAAAAAACCTGCAAGTTTTCACTCGCAGGTTTTGCTTTTAATAGGATTCCGAGTCAAGCTCGGAATAAGTGATTCACAACATTTTTTGCAAAAGTGTTCTCTACTTATTTTATAGTTTCAAAACTACGTTTAACAAAAGCAGTTAATTCTTCTCCTTTTAATAAACCTTGAGAAAGTTTTGCTAAATCTAAAGCTTGTTTTACCAAGTTTGCTTTAACCGTTTCGTCTTTTGTATTTAATAAAGAAGTCGCGAATTCAGAATTTGTATTTACAATCAAATTGTACATATCTGGGAAATTACCCATTCCGAACATACCTCCGCCGCCACCAGACTGACTCATTTCTTTCATTCTTCTCATGAATTCAGGTTGAGTTATCATAAACGGTGCAGCATTGCTATCCATTGCTTCTAATTGAACGCTATATTTTTCTTTTGGAACAACAGTTTCAATTGAAGTTTTTAGGGTTTCATTTTCTTCTTCTGATAATTTTGAAATTTGAGTTTCCTCTTTTTCAATCAATTTATCAATGGCATCACCATCAACACGTGCAAACGTTAAGTTTTCATTGTCGCTTTCTAATTTCTGAATTAAATGCGAAACAATCGGACTATCTAATAGCAAAACTTGATATCCTTTATCTTTGGCAGCAGAAATATAACTGTGTTGCGTTTCTTTATTGGAAGCATAAAGAATAACTAATTTTCCGTTTTTGTCAGTTTGTGTGTCTTTTACTTTTTCTTTTAATTCCTCTAAAGTAAAGTATGTGTCATCAACCGTTGGGTATAAAGTAAAAGCACCTGATTTTTCATAGAATTTTGGTTCAGAAAGCATTCCGTATTCCAAAACAATTTTAATATCATTCCATTTTTTCTCGAAATCTTCACGGTTTTCAGTGATTAATGATTTCAATTTATCAGCTACTTTTTTAGTAATATAATTTGAAATTTTCTTCACATTTCCATCAGCTTGAAGATAAGAACGCGAAACATTCAAAGGAATATCTGGAGAATCAATTACACCTTTTAACATCGTTAAGAATTCAGGTACAATTCCTTCTACATTATCTGTAACGTAAACTTGGTTTTGATATAACTGAATTTTATCTTTTTGCATTTGAATATCAGCTGATAATTTTGGGAAATATAAAATTCCTGTCAAATTAAAAGGATAATCTACGTTTAAGTGAATATGAAACAATGGTTCTTCAAACTGCATTGGGTACATTTCTCTGTAAAAAGATTTGTAATCTGCATCTGATAATTCAGTTGGTAATTTTGTCCAAGCTGGATTTGGATTATTGATGATATTGTCTACTTCAATTTCTTCTGCTTTTGCATCTTTTTCTGCATCTTCTGGTAAAGGAAGTTGCTCCATTTTTGTTCCAAATTTAATCGGAATAGGCATGAATTTGTTATATTTTGATAACAATCCACCAATTTTACTTTCTTCTAAAAACTCTAAAGAATCTTCGGCAATGTGTAAAATAATTTCTGTTCCTCTTGTAGTTTTATCACTTGGAACTAATGTGAATTCTGGACTTCCATCACATGTCCAATGTGCAGCTGGTGCATCTGTATGTGATTTTGTAATTAATTCAACTTTTGATGCTACCATAAAAGCAGAATAGAAACCTAATCCAAAATGTCCAATTACACCTGAATCTTTAGCAGAATCTTTATATTTTTCTAAAAACTCTTCAGCACCAGAAAATGCAATTTGATTGATGTATTTTTCTACTTCTTCAGAAGACATTCCTAAACCTTGGTCAATAATGTGTAATTTCTTTCCTTCTTTATCGATTTTTACTTCAATTAAAGGATTTCCATATTCTGATTTTGATTCACCAATACTGGCTAAATGTTTTAATTTTAAAGTTGCATCAGTTGCATTTGAAATAAGCTCACGCATGAAAATTTCGTGATCACTATATAAAAACTTTTTGATTAAGGGAAAGATGTTTTCTACTGAAACATTAATTTTTCCTGTTGTCATATCTATATTTTTTTAAGTTAAACAATTTGTTAAATTATAGACAAATAGAGTACCAATTATATTTCATCTGACAAATTGACCGATGTTGGCATTTTGTAAAATTAAATTGGAATTTTATAAAAATAGTATTAAAATCTAACTTAAATTTGTAGGTATATAAAAGGTTTTAAAACTAATGATTTTGGGTTAAACACCATGTATCCTGTTCGAAATTAATTTTATATTTACATAAATAAAAAAGCTATAAATTATGAAAAAAAGTTTACTATTATTGTTGATTACAATTTCCTTGATGGGTTGTAAATCAAAGTCGGTTACCAACACAAATGTTGATAATAAAACAGAAAGAGTCATTAAAGGAGATTGGACAGTTACAAAAGTAAGTTTTCCTGGTTCAGATTATATCAAAGTTACTTCTTTTGATTTGGCAGATTCTAAATGTTTAGTTGGAAGTACTTGGAAATTTGTTTCTAACAATAACAAAGGAACTATGACATTAAATGATGCAAGTTGTATTTCGTTTAGTTCACCAATTACTTGGTATATTAACCAAGAAGGAAATTTTGTAATGAAAATTATAAATGACTATAAAGCAAAAAAAGTGAGCCAAGGTTATATTTTAAGAGTTGCTAATGTAACAGAAACTAGTTTTGAATTAGTTGACAAAATCAACGTTGGTGGTTCTATGAAAGAAGTGACTTACCAATTTCAAAAAAACAATTAATTCAATTGCATGAGCAGTAATAAAATTTAATAACAATTAAAACATCTAAAATGAAAAGAATACTAATTTATAGTTTATCGTTAGTTTTTATGGCAGGAACAATTCTAACTAGTTGTAACGCTGCAAAAAACACAAATAAAACGCAACGTGGTGCTGCAATTGGAGTAGCTGCTGGAGCAATTTTGGGAGCTGTTATCGGAAATAATGTTAAAGGAGGAAGTTCTGAATTAGGAGCAGTTCTTGGTGGAGTTGTTGGAGGAGTTGCTGGTGGAGTTATCGGTAACAAAATGGATAAACAAGCTAGAGAAATCAAAGAAGCTTTACCTGGTGCAGAAGTAGAAAGAGTAGGAGAGGGAATTAAATTAGTCTTAGGAGAAAACGCAGTTCGTTTTGATACAAGTAAATCTACTTTGACAGCTCAAGCTCAAGCTAATTTGGATAAATTGATTCCAGTATTTAGAAGTTATGCTGATACAGATATCACAATTTTTGGGTATACAGATAGTACAGGGTCAGTAGATTTTAATCAAAAATTATCAGAACAAAGAGCGGCTTCAGTTAAAAATTATTTAGCTGGAAAAGGAATAAGTGTTGCTCGTTTTACTACAAAAGGTTTAGGAATAGCTGATCCAATTGCAGATAATGAAACTGTTGATGGAAGAAGTAAAAATAGACGTGTAGAGTTTGCTATTACTGCAAATGATAAAATGATAAAAGATGCTGAAAAAGAAGCAGGTCAGTAAATTACCACATCATTAAATATATTTATAGACTACCTCGTAACGAAGTAGTCTTTTTTTTTGAAAGAACTTTAACAAAATTTTGTTTAATTTATTCTCAAATAAGTTAAACATATTTTGTAAATTTATATCGTAACAAAAAACATAATTATGGCAGTCAAAAAAACTACAACTAAGAAGAACAAAATAGACGACAATATGCTTGTAAGTCTATATATGGACAGTGTATTATCTAATAATGCTGAACCTAAAAATATATACTTATTTTGTAAAGAAAATGAAATTGAGGAAACTGATTTCTATAAATTTTATGGTTCTATTAATGCTTTGAAAGAAGATATTTGGATTAAGTTCTACGAAAATACAGCTTCGAACTTAACAAAAGATGAAAATTTCGCTTCTTATTCAAATAGAAATAAGTTGTTGTCTTTATATTTTACAATGTTTGAAGTACTTACTCTAAACAGAAGTTATGTATATTTTACTTTAAAAGAAAACAAAGAAGGTTTAAAAAATTTGAAGCAATTAAAAGGTTTGAGAACACATTTCAAATCATTTATTAATGAAATTATTGATGAGAATGAAGAGCCTAAAAATGAAACTATTCAAAGAATAACAAAGCCATTATATGCGGAAGGTGCTTGGATTCAGTTTTTGTTTTTACTTAAATTTTGGTTAGACGATACCTCAAAAGGATTTGAGAAAACAGATATTATGATTGAGAAATCAGTAAAAGCTGTTTTAGATGTTTTAGACACTACGCCACTTGAAAGTCTTGTAGATTTAGGAAAGTTCATTTGGAAAGAACGATTTAATTAGAAAAGAGGTTTGCGATAGTGATAGATATGAAAAACTCTTTTTGAAAAAAAAAGATTGTAATTTAATGTAAGACCTAAAAGTAAACACCCAATTTGAAAATACATTTTCAAATCATAAGATTCTGAAGAAAATTCAGAATGATAATATAATTTTGAATGACAAAGTAAGATATGAAAACATTAGATAAAATGCCGACTAATAAAATTGAACGTGCTGGCCAAATGGTAAAAACGGGTTTTAAGGTTGGTGGTAATTATTTAGCTTATTATGGTGAAAAGATGATTAATTCGTCATTGACTAAAGATAAGCTAAATGAAAACAATGCAGAAGATATTTATGATGGTTTAAAAAACTTAAAAGGAAGTGCTTTAAAAGTTGCACAAATGTTAAGCATGGAAAAGAACATTATGCCTCGCGCTTATGTTGAAAAATTTTCATTGGCTCAATTTTCTGTGCCACCTTTGTCTGCTCCTTTGGTTAGAAAAACCTTTAAAAAGTATTTGAACAAATTTCCAGAAGAAGTCTTTGATACCTTTTCTGAAAATTCAGTGAACGCCGCAAGTATTGGTCAAGTGCATAAAGCTTCAAAAGATGGTAAAGAACTAGCTGTTAAAATCCAATATCCTGGTGTAGCTGATAGTATTGGTTCTGATTTGGCCATAGTTAAACCTTTTGCAATTAAAATGTTTAATTTGCAAGGAAAAGATTCTGAAAAATATTTCAAGGAAGTGGAATATAAATTAATGGAAGAAACGGATTATAATTTAGAGTTGCGTCAAGGAAATGAAATTTCTAAAGCTTGTGCTCAAATTAAAAATTTACGTTTTCCAAAATATTATGAAGCTCTTTCGTCCGAAAAAATTATTACGATGGATTGGATGAATGGTGAACATTTATCAGAATTCACAGCTCATAATACAGATAGAGACTTAGGAGATAGATTAGGACAAGCATTATGGGATTTTTACATGTACCAAATACATAAATTAAAACAAGTGCATGCTGATCCTCATCCTGGAAACTTTTTGGTAGATAATGAAGGGAATTTAATTGCGATTGACTTTGGTTGTATTAAACAAGTACCAGACGATTTTTATGTACCCTATTTTCAATTAGCTAAGCCAGAAATAATCGATAATCCTAAGCTTTTTAATGAGAAATTGTACGAATTAGAAATTCTTCGTGAAGATGATTCTCAAAAAGAAATTGAATATTTTACAGCCTTATTTCACCGTCTATTGAGTTTGTTTACAAAACCCTTTCATGGTGATTCATTTGATTTTTCTGACCCAGAATTCTTTGCACAAATTGCTGCAATGGGAGAAGATTTTTCTAAAGATACACAATTAAGAAAAATGAATGGAAATAGAGGTTCTAAACATTTTTTATATATTAACAGAACATTCTTTGGATTGTATAATCTGCTTAATGATTTAAAATCGAGAGTAGATACAAAACAATACGAAAAATACGAATAGTTTTTAGTTTGTTTGTTGAAAAGAGCATTACTTTGAAAAGAGTAGTGCTCTTTTTTTATTTAGTTGTAAATTTGTCTTTCAAAATTATATATGCTTTCTATTCAAAATATTTCGTTTTCTTATTTAAAACAAAAAACTATTCCTAACTTTTCTTATGAATTACATGAAGGAAAAAACCTTGCTATTATTGGCGAAAGTGGTTGTGGAAAAAGCACGTTGTTGAAACTAATTTATGGTTTACATGATTTAGATAAAGGGCAGATTTTTTGGAATGAAAATGAAGTTTTAGGTCCAAAACATCATTTAGTTCCAGGAATGGATTTCATGAAATATCTGGCTCAAGATTTTGATTTAATGCCTTTTATAACTGTTGCAGAAAACGTAGGCAAATATTTGTCGAACGTTAATAAAGAAAAGAAAAAAGAAAGAATAGCTGAATTACTTGAAATTGTCGAGATGTCTGAATTTACTAATGTAAAAGCTAAATTTTTAAGTGGTGGGCAAATGCAAAGAGTAGCTTTAGCAAGAGTTTTAGCTTTAGAACCCGAGGTATTATTGTTAGACGAACCTTTTAGTCACATTGATAATTTTAGAAAAAATAGTTTGCGAAGAAATCTTTTCAAATACCTTAAAGAACATTCTATTACTACGATAATTGCTTCACATGACGAGAACGATTATCTGCCATTTGTAGACGAAATAATTGTAATTAAAGAAGGGAAGAAATTTGCAAGTGGTTCTCCAAAGGAGTTAGTGGCAAATCCACCAAGTTATTATGTGGCTTCTCTTTTTGATGATGTTAATGAAATTAGGGCTAGTTATTTTGACGAAAATTCAGATGAAACTTTACTTCTTTACCCAAATCAATTAGAAGTTGTTGAAAATTCAAAATTAAAAGTGATTGTAACTCAAAATTACTTTAAAGGAAGTTATTATTTGATAGAATCAACTTATGAAGATGGAAAATTGTTTTTTGCGAACGATGATGATATTGAAATTGGAAATCAGGTTAATCTAAATAAAATAAAATGAAACATAAATTAGCTTATTTTGTAATAGTTGCAAGTTCACTATTGTTGATTTTTAATTTGTATAATTATTTTGTAAATGATGATGAGAAAGGATTCTATTTAAGGATTATTTCTAATGTTCTTTTGATTGTAGCTATGTTTTTATCAATTAGAGCAAGAAACAAGCAGAATAAATAAGGATTTTTCGGAATGGCAAAAAATGTTGTTATTTATCTTTATAAATAATTTCAATATCTAATTTTCCTGTAACCTTATTTAATTTTATCTTGTAAGAATGATTTTTAGTATCATTAGATTTAATATATAATTTTTCAGAATCTGATAGAACGAATTTGTTTTCTAGAATATAATCTTCTATTGTTACTTTTTTTGTCTCAATTATAAAGGATGTTTTTTTAGTTTTTGTTCTCTTATCATAAGTACATTCAACATTTTTTATACTTGGAATATTGATTCCAGTTCGTAATTCGATGTTGTCAATGTTAAACTGTTCACAAGAGCAACTGTTATAAATCATTTTACTAAATCCATAAAATCCAAAACTGACTAAAGTTAAGAATAGCACGATTCCAGAAAGTAAAAAGATAATCTTTTTCATTGTTTTGTTTTAAAATTAACGAGTTTATCTAAATTTTATTGCCAAAAAAATCCCCAATTTTTCAATTGGGGATTCTTAAATTAAGTATTAAAAGTTTTATACTAAAACCCATTCACCAGAAGTAAGCATGCTTTCTGCTTTTTTGAACTTCATAGTTTCCGTTTTTCCACTCATTACATGTTTTATAGTAACAGTGTCATTTCGGTTGATTTTAGGTGTGTCTCTAACTATAGTTTCAGTAACTTGTCTTTGTTGACTTGCATTTTGGCCAGCTTGTCTATTAGCATCAGCCGAATCATTGATTTCTGTTGATTCTTTACTTTCTGTATAGTTTTCTTGTTGACGACCTTGTTTTGCTTCGTGAATCTCATTTGGATTTTGAGAAGGTAAATCACCTTTAAATAAGAATGAAATTACTTCTTTATTCACATCATCAATCATTTTTTTGAATAACTTAAACGCTTCAAATTTATAAATTAATAAAGGATCTTTTTGCTCATGAACCGCTAACTGAACCGAAGTTTTCATTTCGTCCATTTTACGTAAATGCTTTTTCCAAGCTTCATCAACAATAGCTAAAGTAATGTTTTTTTCAAAATCACCAACCAACGATTTTCCTTGAGTAGCATAAGCTTTTTCAAGATTTGTTACTACGTTTAACGATTTAATTCCATCTGTAAATGGAACTACAATTCTTTCGTATTTTCCGGTGTTGTTTTCGTAAACATTTTTAATTACTGGAAAAGCTTCTTCTGCATTGCGTATTACTTTTTCTTCATAATGTGCTAAAACAGCTTTATATGTTTTTCCTGTAATTTCCATTTCAGAAAGCTTGTTGAATTCACTTTCTGTAATTGGAGCAGTAACAGAAAAATAACGAATCAATTCAAATTCATAGTTTTTAAAGTCACCAGCACCTTTATTTTCTTGAACGATAAGTTCGCAAGTGTCATACATCATATTGGCAATATCCACTTTCAAACGTTCTCCATGCAAGGCATGACGTCTTCTTTTGTATACTACTTCTCTTTGAGCATTCATTACGTCATCATATTCTAATAAACGTTTACGAACTCCAAAAGCGTTTTCTTCTACTTTTTTCTGTGCACGCTCAATAGATTTAGTCATCATCGAATGCTGAATCACTTCACCTTCTTGTAATCCCATTCTATCCATTACTTTGGCTACTTTTTCAGAACCAAATAAACGCATTAAGTTATCTTCAAGAGAAACATAGAACTGAGAACTACCAACATCTCCTTGACGACCAGCACGACCACGTAACTGACGGTCAACACGACGAGAATCATGACGTTCTGTACCAACGATTGCTAAACCACCAGCTTTTTTCACTTCAGCAGATAACTTAATATCTGTTCCACGACCAGCCATGTTTGTTGCAATAGTTACAACTCCTGGTTTTCCTGCTTCAGCAACAATTACTGCTTCGTTTTTGTGTTGTTTTGCATTCAATACATTGTGTTGAATACCACGCATTTTTAACATTCGACTTAATAATTCAGAAATTTCAACAGAAGTTGTTCCAATCAATACTGGACGACCAGAATTTGATAATTTTACAACGTCTTCTATAACTGCATTAAATTTTTCACGAACCGTTCTGTAAATTAAATCTTCTTTATCATTACGCGAAATAGGTTTATTAGTCGGAATTTCAACAACATCTAATTTGTATATTTCCCATAATTCTCCTGCTTCAGTAACAGCAGTTCCAGTCATACCAGCTAATTTGCTGTACATTCTGAAGTAGTTTTGTAAAGTAACCGTTGCAAATGTTTGTGTTGCAGCTTCAATTTTTACGTTTTCTTTCGCTTCAATCGCTTGGTGTAATCCGTCAGAATAACGACGACCATCCATAATACGACCTGTCTGTTCATCAACAATCATTACTTTGTTGTCCATTACAACATATTCAGTATCCTTTTCAAATAAAGAGTATGCTTTAAGCAATTGTGTTAATGTATGAATACGTTCAGATTTGATTGAAAAGTCTTTGAATAATTCATCTTTCCTTTCAGCTTCTTCCTCTTTTTCAAGATTTGCCTTTTCGATTTTGTGAATTTCAGTCCCAATATCTGGTAAAACGAAGAAACTTGAATCGGTATCTTGTGATAAGAATTGAACACCATTATCGGTTAGTTCGACTTGATTGTTTTTTTCTTCTATAACAAAATATAAAGCCTCATCCACCTTTGGCATTTCACGATTGTTATCTGCCATGTATTGATTTTCTGTTTTTTGAAGTAACTGTTTGATTCCTTCTTCCGACAAAAATTTGATTAAAGCTTTACTTTTCGGTAAAGACCTGTAAGCTCTTAAAAGTTGGAAACCACCTTCTTTAGTATTTCCTTCTTTTATTAATTTTTTAGCTTCTGTTAAAAATCCTGTAGCTAATTGTTTTTGTAGGCTAACTAAATTTTCAACTTTAGGTTTTAATTCACTAAATTCTTGTCTGTCTCCTTGTGGAACTGGACCAGAAATAATTAATGGTGTACGCGCATCATCTACTAAAACCGAGTCAACTTCATCGACAATTGCATAATTGTGTTTACGTTGTACTAAATCTTCTGGAGCGTGAGCCATATTGTCACGTAAATAATCGAAACCAAATTCGTTATTTGTGCCGTAAGTAATATCTGCGTTGTATGCTTTTCTTCTCGCTGGTGAATTTGGTTGATGGTTATCAATACAATCAACAGTCATCCCATGAAACTCGAATAAAGGTGCTTTCCAAGTACTATCTCTTCGTGCTAAATAATCATTTACAGTTACAAGGTGAACTCCATTTCCGGTTAAGGCATTTAAGTAAAGAGGAAGCGTTGCAACTAATGTTTTACCTTCACCCGTTTGCATTTCGGCAATTTTACCTTGATGTAAAACTACACCACCAATTAACTGCACATCGTAGTGAATCATATCCCAAGTGATTGCTTTTCCGGCTGCATCCCAAGAATTTGACCATATTGTGTTTTCGCCTTCAATATTTATATAAGCTTTTGTAGCTGATAATTCAATATCTTTTGAAGAAGCTTTAACGCTTAAAGTTGTATTATCTTTAAAACGTTTAGCTGTTTCTTTAATAACTGCAAAGGCTTCAGGAAGTATTTCGTTTAATACTTTTTCTGTAATTTCATAAGCTTCTGCTTCTAAAACATCAATTGCTGCATAGATATCTTCTCTTACATCAATGTCAACTGTGTTATCAGCATCTGTTTTAAGAGATTCAATTTTAGCATCTTTTTCTGATCTAGCTATTTTTATTTTCCCCTTGAATTCGGTAGTTTTAGCCCTTAATTCATCGTGAGATAAGGCAGCTAATGCTTTTTCAAAAGTATGTATTTTAGCTACAAGTGGTTGAATGGCTTTAACGTCTTTTTCGGATTTATCACCCACAAAAGCCTTCAATATTGAATTTAAAAA
Source organism: Flavobacterium sp. (assembly GCA_047622645.1). Taxonomy (GTDB): domain Bacteria; phylum Bacteroidota; class Bacteroidia; order Flavobacteriales; family Flavobacteriaceae; genus Flavobacterium. Next base: position 6,379 of record JBLHNH010000005.1, on the reverse strand, counting down.
ACTCATAATATTTTGTTTTATCTAATTATTTGTAAATATAACCAAAAAAAAAGCCTCAAGTAGAGACTTTTTTGTTGAGATTATTTATTTTTTTTAATACTCATCCTCATTCCAAAGATAATCTTCGTCTGTTGGATAGTCTGGCCAAATTTCTTCCATTGATTCGTAGATTTCTCCTTCATCTTCTATAGACTGTAGATTTTCCACTACTTCTAAAGGTGCTCCTGCTCTAATGGCGTAATCAATAAGCTCATCTTTGGTAGCTGGCCAAGGTGCATCGCTTAAATAAGATGCTAATTCTAATGTCCAATACATTTTTTATCGATTTAAATTTGTGCAAAAATAAATTTTTAACTTAAAAATTCAAGTTTTTTTTGATTTATTTTATAATTATTTTTAAGAACGTTGTTTTTTAGTGATCAGTGTTCAGTTTTTAGTGATCAGTAATAGTATAAAACTACTAACTTATTTATATCAAACGGAAAAGGATTACTAATGACTGAATACTGCAAACTATTTTCTTGGAATCCATTTTACTTCCTCAGCGTTTAAGTCTTTAGACAATTTTCGTGCCAACACAAAAAGATAGTCAGAAAGGCGGTTTAGATATGTCAAAACAAGTTCGTTTGTTGGTTCTAAGTCATTTAAATGAACAGCTAAACGTTCAGCTCTACGACAAACACATCGCGCAATATGACAATATGACACTGTTGTGTGTCCACCAGGCAGTACAAAATTTGTCATTTGAGGCAGTGATTCTTCCATAGAATCGATTTCTTTTTCTAGGAATTCAACATCAGTTTCAATTAAACCTAAATTTTGAAGTCTTGGTTGACCGTTTTTTAAAGTTTCTTTTTCTGGTGGTGTTGCTAAAATTGCTCCAACCGTAAACAATCGGTCTTGAACTTCGGCTAAAACTGTTTTGTAATGTGAATCTATTTCTTGATCACGAATTAATCCTATGTATGAATTAAGTTCGTCAACAGTTCCATAACTTTCGATTCTTATGTGATGTTTTGGAACTCTTGTGCCTCCAAAAAGGGCTGTGGTTCCTTTGTCTCCTGTTTTAGTGTAAACTTTCATTTTTTGTGTTTAGAAGTTTATGAGGTTAAAAGGTTAAGAGTTTAGCGAATTGCCTTTTAAACTACTAAACCTATAACCTTTTAACCTATTTTTTATCTTTCTTATTTGTCTTTATTTGAAACGATTTTTCATGATTCATATTATTGGGATAAATTTTGTGTAATACTTTTAAAATGATGTATAAAATTACAATAATTGAGAGTAGAATAAGCATGACATTTTAAATTTAATCAAAGATAACCTAAAGTTTATAAAAATAAAATGATTTGTCGGATAGCCCTGATGTAAATGGCATCCTTTTTTGAAAAAAAAGATAGAATGGACAGCAGGAAAATGATTGGCAAATTAAAACCAAGCCATTTGCTTAAAATTATCTGTTTTTTATATCACTTTCAATAACACCATCACGTAAGCGAATAATTCTGTGAGCATAAGCAGCAATGTCTTCTTCGTGAGTTACTAAAATCACTGTGTTACCGTTCGCATGAATATCGTTGAAAAGTCCCATAATTTCTAAGGAAGTTTTACTGTCAAGATTTCCTGTTGGTTCATCGGCAAGAATGATAGAAGGTTTATTTACTAAAGCACGACCAATCGCCACACGTTGACGTTGTCCACCAGAAAGTTGATTGGGTTTATGATCCATTCTATCGGCAAGACCAACTTGTGTTAAAACTTCGGTAGCACGTTCGTTTCTTTCTGCTTTTGTATATCCTGCATAGACCATTGGTAAAGCTACATTGCCAAGAGCTGTAGTTCTTGGCATTAAATTAAATGTTTGAAAAACGAATCCGATTTCTGTGTTTCTAATTCCTGCTAGTTCGTCGTCGTGCATTTCACTGACTGTTTTGCCGTTTAGCAAGTAAGAACCAGCCGTTGGTGTGTCAAGGCAACCTAAAATATTCATCAAAGTCGATTTTCCTGAGCCTGATGGTCCCATTAAAGCAACGTATTCTCCTTTTTGAATGGTTAAATCGATTCCTTTAAGAACATAAACAATTTCGTTTCCTAATGGAAAATCTCTTGTAATTCCTTTGATATCTATGATGGGTTGTGACATTTTTTTTGTTTAAAGGTTTATGAGTTTAAAAGTCTGAAAGATTTTGTACTCACTTAGTTAATAAGACTTAGTTTTTGAATTTTTGTTACAAAAAATAAAGATTTTTTTCTCAATTTCAAGTCCTTTTAATTTTCTAAACTTATAAATACTTAACCTTTTTTTAAACTCTAATTATGAAATGCTCTTTTTCTTGTTCTTCACGAAAGAAAATAAAACCCCATTGAAAAGTATCTATTGTTACTTTTACTTTAGGATGTTTTTTTATGATTTCCCAAGCTTCTTCCATATCTTTTGACCAATGAATATCATCGAAAATCCAAACAGAATCGTTTGTAATTGTTGATAAAAGAAGGTCAAAATAGTCTAATGTGGCTTTTTTAGAGTGATTGCCGTCGAAATAAATTAGGTTATATGTTGCAGGTTGTGTTTTCTGGATTGAGAGGTAATCTTCAAATTTTATGTTTATAAATTCAATATTTTGGAATTTGAAAATTGGAATTTGGAGATTTTCTCTAGCAATTTCTTGGGTTTTTTGGCAACCTTCTAATGTTGTGATTTTTGCATTACTATTTCCAAGTGAAAGGGCAGAAGTAGCTAGCCCTAATGAAGTACCTATTTCTAAAACATGCGCTGCTTGAAAATAAGTTACAACTCTAAAGAGTAGTTTGGCTCTTTTAGTTGAAATTCCAGCAGTTTTTGCAATTTTGGATATTTGTCTTTTGTTAGATTTGAAAATTCTTGAACCTGCTCCAAAATCAGTTACATCTATAAAATTTTTATTTTCTAAAAGGGAGTTTCTGTATTGTTTTAGAATAGAATATTCACCATACTTATTCTTGTCATAAAAACACTTTGTAACCAAATTATATACAAATGGTGAATGAACTCCATGTTGATTTGTAGCGTTTTTTAAAAATTTTAAATATGATTTAATTATATATTTCATTATTGTTAAACAGAGATTCACAAAGAAGTTTGATTTCAGAAATTTGAGCTTCTTTGTGTCTCCTTTGTGCTATTTTGTGTAATAACTAAGCTTCCATTTTAGCCGAAAGCTCAAACCAACGTTCTTCTTTAGATTCCATTTTTTTAATGATGTTTTGTAATTCGTTTGCTTTTTTTTCTATAGAATCATCAGCTACTTTTCCATCAGTAAATAATTGTTCGATTTTAACTTTTTCGAATTCTAAATCTTTGATTTCTCGTTCGATTTTTTGATATTCTTTATGCTCGTTAAATGTTAAACTAGAGGTATTGTTTTGTTGTTTCCAATCTTTTTTTTCTGCTTTGTTTTCTTCTTTTTGTTGCACATCTGCTGAATCTTCATAAGCTCTAAAATCAGAATAATTTCCCGGAAAATCTTCCACTTCTCCTTCACCACGAAATACAAATAAATGATCTACGATTTTATCCATAAAATATCTATCGTGGGAAACTACTAACAAATTTCCAGGGAAATCTAATAAGAAACTTTCAAGTACATTTAAAGTTACGATATCTAAATCATTTGTAGGTTCATCGAGAATTAAGAAATTTGGATTCTGAATTAAAACTGTACATAAATATAAACGTTTCAATTCACCACCACTTAATTTTTCTACGAAATCGTATTGTTTTTTAGCATCAAACAAAAATCGTTCTAATAACTGTGAAGCAGAAATAATTTTTCCTTTGGTTAACGGAATATATTCACCATATTCTTTAATGATATCAATTACTTTTTGTCCAGGTTTTGGATTGATTCCACTTTGTGTATAATATCCAATTTTTATAGTTTCACCAACAATTACCTTTCCAGAATCTGGCGGAATTGTTTGCGTCATAATATTTAAGAAAGTTGATTTTCCTGTTCCATTCTTTCCGATAATTCCAATACGTTCTCCTCTTTGGAAAGCATATGTGAAGTCATCTAAAATAACTCTGTCTTTGAAACTTTTGTTTAGCTTAACCAATTCAATGATTTTGCTTCCCATTCTTTCCATGTTGATTTCAAGTTCCACAACATTTTCTTTTCTACGACTTTCTGCTTTTTCTTTAATTACATAAAAATCATCTTGACGCGATTTCGACTTTGTTGTTCTTGCTTTTGGTTGACGACGCATCCATGCCAATTCTTTTACGAATAAGTTTTGTGCTTTGTCAACACTTGCATTTTCAGAAGCAATTCGTTCTTCTTTTTTCTCTAAGTAGTATGAATAGTTTCCTTTGTATTGGTATAATTTTCCATTATCCAATTCGATTATTTCATTACAAACACGTTCTAAAAAGAAACGGTCGTGAGTAACCATAAATAAGGTAATGTTTTCTTTAGCAAAATAACTTTCTAGCCATTCAATCATTTCCAAATCTAAGTGATTGGTTGGCTCGTCTAATATTAATAAATCGGGACGACTAATTAATATTATAGCTAAAGCTAAACGCTTTTTTTGTCCTCCAGAAAGACCTTTTACTTTTACTTTTAAATCGTCTAATTTAAGTTTAGTAAGTATTTGTTTGTATTGTGTTTCAAAATCCCAAGCATTATGTCTGTCCATATCGTCAAAAGCACGTTGGTATACTTCTTCATCTTCCGGGTTTTCTAATGCTTTTTCGTATTGTTCAATTACTTTTAAAATCTCACTATCACTAGCAAAAATACTTTCTTCAACGGTTAACTCATCTTGTAAATTGTTTGTTTGTGATAAAAAAGCCATGTTAATGTCTTTGCGAACAATAACTTGACCAGTATCGGGTTCGTCAAAACCATTCAACATGTTCATAATGGTAGTTTTTCCAGAACCATTTTTAGCAATAAAAGCTATTTTTTGGTCTTTGTTAATTCCAAACGAAATGTTTTCAAACAAAACGCGTTCGCCATAAGCTTTTGATATGTTTTCTACAGAAAGATAATTCACAGTGAATTTGGTATTTAGATTTTAAAATGCAAAAGTAGTTTATTGCCCATAACGAAACAATGTTTTAATAGCAAATAAAAAAAGCTGCCTTTTCAGACAGCTTTAGTTTCTTATTTTAAAACTTCTACTTCAATATGACTATCATTAAAAACTTTTATAAATGATTTAGTGTAATCTTCTTTTTTAGCTAAATATTGATTTTCTAAAAATTTCTGTGGATTCACAGCAATCATTGGATACCATGTGCTTTGTATCTGAATTTGAATTTTGTGTCCTTTTTTGAACGTATGTAAGACATCTTGTAATTTAAAATTCACATCAGTAGTCTGGTTTTGAGTTAAAGCTTCAGGTTTTTCAAAGCTACTTCTAAAACGCGCTGGCATTACTTCACTTCGAACCATTTGATGATAATTAGCGTAAAGCACATTTGGTTTGTCTTCATTTTGTGGTTCATCAGCTGGATAAATATCAATTAATTTCACAATAAAATCTGCATCAGAAGAAGAGGAAGCAATCTTTAATTTTGCCATAATTTCTCCTGCTAAAGTTATATCTTCAGTTATATCTTCAGTGGTAAATGTTACAACATCAGGTCTGTTTAAAGCAAAACGTTGGTCTTCACTCATATAGTTTCTAGGTGTGAATCCGTTATATTCTTCATAATTAATGCTACTTGGAACTGGATTATTTGGATCACTATAATATTCTGAAAATGAATTGCTTTTTGATTTTTCTTTTTCTAATTTTCCATTTGAATTTAAATAGAAATTTAATTTAGTGCTTTCTTTTGGAGGCCAATTGGTAAATTCATTCCATTCTTTTTTTCCAGTATCAAACATATAAGCTTCAGGAAGTGCAACTGCCTTTTTTGAATTTCCTTTTAAATAATGGGTAAAGAATTTATATTCAATGTTTTTCTGATAAAAAGTAGCAATACTATCTCCAAAATAAATGTCATTATGAAAATGTTTGCCCGATTCTCTTCCCCAACCACCATGAGAAAATGGCCCCATTACGATTGTGTTTTTTGCTTTTGGATTATTTTTTTCTATCGTTTTGTAGATATTTAAGGGTCCAGCTAAATCTTCAGCATCAAACCAACCACCAACAGTCATTACAGCATGATTTATTCCGTTTAAATGAGGTAATAAATTTCTAGTTTGCCAAAAAGAATCATAACTTGGGTGATCAACGATTTCTTGCATAAAAAAGTTGTCTTTATAATATTTGTCAGTGGCTTCTTTTACTGTTCCAAGTTCATTAAAAAATATAGAACCATCTTTAGAAGTTGGTCTTATAAATTGATCCATATACCAAGCCTCTTTTTCTGCTTTATTTTTTT
>JBLHNH010000004.1:0-45566 GCA_047622645.1 Flavobacterium sp. | reverse complement strand
GAAAAGCCATTATTTCTTAACTGAACATTTAATCCATTAGTGTTTAAAAGATATTTTACATCTTTATTTTCTTTTCCTTTTTGATCAATTATTTGTCCTTTGTTTTCAATGAAACCAATAGTACTAGTTTGTTTTTGTCCAAAACTTAAAAAAGAAAAACTTAATAATAAAGATAAGTAAAATGCCTTCATAAAAAACGTAATAGAATTCATATAAATATTAACCCAAATATAAACTTTTTCTTAATATAAAAAATATTGGTTTCAGTAATTCATCTAAAATAATTCTACCTTTGCAAAAAACATTTTTCATTGAAAAACATACTCATAATCACACCACCTTTTACGCAACTGAATACGCCATATCCGGCAACTGCTTACTTAAAAGGGTTTTTAAATACCAAAAACATTGAATCTTTTCAAATGGATTTAGGTATAGAAGTGATTTTAAATATGTTTTCAAAACAAGGTTTAGAAAATTTGTTTAGTATTTCGGGTGAAAAAGTTTCAGAAAATTGCCAACGAATCTATGCACTTCAAAACGATTACATAAGTACAATTGACAATGTAATTTCATTTCTACAAGGAAAAAATCCAACATTAGCTAGACAAATTTGTAGTGGAAACTTCTTGCCAGAAGCTTCTCGTTTTGATCAAGTAGATGATTTAGATTATGCCTTTGGTTCTATGGGAATGCAAGATAAAGGGAAACATTTAGCAACGCTTTATTTAGAAGATTTGTCTGATTTTATTGTAGAATGTATTGACGAAAATTTCGGCTTCAGTCGTTATGCAGAACGTTTAGGAAGAAGTGCCAATTCGTTTGACGAATTACATAACGAATTACAGAAGGAAACAACTTTTATAGATAAAATTACCCTTAAATTATTAAAAGAAAGAGTAGAAGAAGTCCAGCCGAAATTAGTTTGTTTTTCGGTTCCTTTTCCAGGAAATTTATACAGTGCTTTTAGGTGTGCTCAATTTTTAAAAGCCAATTTTCCAGAAATTAAAATCGCAATGGGTGGTGGTTTTCCAAACACGGAATTAAGAACTTTAAAAGACAAACGTGTTTTTGAGTTTTTCGATTTCATTACTTTAGATGATGGAGAACTTCCTATTGAATTACTTTATCAACATGTTTGTCACACTGAGCCTGTAGAAGTGCTTTTCAAGCGAACATTTCTTCTAGAAAACAACCAAGTAGTTTACAAAAACAACTCCACAAAACCAGATTACAAACAAAGTGAAGTCGGAACTCCAGATTATTCTGATTTATTTTTAGACAAATACATTTCCGTAATCGAAATTGCAAATCCAATGCATAGTCTTTGGTCAGATGGTCGTTGGAATAAGCTAACCATGGCTCACGGATGCTATTGGGGAAAATGTACGTTTTGCGATATTTCACTAGATTATATAAAACTATACGAACCCATCGCTGCCAAAACTTTGGTAGATCGAATGGAAGAACTGATCACACAAACTGGAGAAAATGGTTTTCATTTTGTAGATGAAGCTGCTCCACCGGCCTTAATGAGAGAAGTTGCATTAGAAATTCTAAAAAGAAACCTAAAAGTAACTTGGTGGACCAACATTCGTTTCGAAAAAAGTTTTACACAAGATTTATGTATTTTGTTGGCTGCTTCTGGTTGTATTGCAATTTCAGGTGGTTTAGAAGTGGCTTCGGATAGACTTTTAGAACTAATTAAAAAAGGAGTTACTGTTGAACAAGTAGCTCAAGTGACTCGAAATTTTACGGAAAGTGGCGTCATGGTTCATGCGTATTTAATGTATGGCTATCCAACACAAACTATTCAAGAAACAGTTGATAGTTTAGAAATGGTGCGTCAATTGTTTGAACTAGGTGTTATGCAAAGTGGATTTTGGCACCAATTTGCTATGACTGCTCATTCTCCTGTCGGAATGTTTCCAGAAGAATTTGGTGTAATTCCACAACAAAACGAAGTGACTTTTGCTAATAATGACATAGCTTTTAAAGACAAAACCGGAATAAATCACGAGAAATTTAGCTTTGGTCTAAAGAAATCGTTATTCAATTATATGCACGGAATTTGTTTCGATTACGCTTTACAAGATTGGTTTGATTTTAAAATTCCAAATACAAAAATTCAACCTGATTTTATTTATAATGCTTTACAAGATTCTTCTGATTTCAACACAAAACCTTCGGCCAAAATCGTTTGGATAGGAGGAAAGCCAACTCACGAAATCTTTACCAAATCCAAAAAAGGAAACAGTTGGGAAATGATGCAACTGACTTTTCACGATAAAAAAAATGTAACCGAAATTACTCTCGAAAAAGAAAAAGGAACATGGTTAATCCTAACTTTAGAAAAGATTTCAATTGCTTCAAATAACAAAATGACTTTTTCTCAACTAAAAACAGATTATGAAACCAACTTAGATGATTTTGAGCTGCTTTGGTATTCAAAATCTATTAATTCGTTGAGAGAAATAGGTTTATTGGTTTTATAATTATTTGGGCGTTCCCTTTCAGGTCGTGCTGTCCACTATATCTTTTTTTGGTTTGTCATGCTGAGTCTGTCGAAGTACAAGACAAAAAAAAGGATGTCGTTCCCATCACTAACGCATATCAAATTAATAGGAAAATGTACTTTTTCATCAACTATAGTATTTTAGCAATTTTCATTCACGAAAACGTTTTCTTTTTTGTAAATTTACGTCACCTAAAATTTAAAATATGAGTGCTAATTATAAACTTTCTGTAAATCAAGAAAACTCTTTTGATTTAAATGAAAGCGATTTACTTAAATTAGATGAAATTCAATTGTCCAATGAAAAATTTCATGTGCTAAAAGATAATAAACCTTATACTGTCGAAGTTTTTTCAACAGATTTGTCTGCCAAAAAATATAGTATTAAAGTAAATAATTCAGTTTATGAAGTAGCTATTGCTAACGAATTAGACCAATTAATTACTGCAATGGGAATCGAAGCAGGAAAAACGAAAATCATAAATGCCATTAAAGCACCAATGCCTGGTTTAATTCTTGAAATCAATGTTTCTGTAGGGCAAGAAGTAAAAGAAAATGATCCTTTATTAATTTTAGAAGCTATGAAAATGGAAAACAGTTTCCTTTCACCAAGAGATGGAATTATTAAATCAATTTCTGTTGAAAAAGGGAATGCTGTTGAAAAAGGACAATTATTAATTGAATTTGAATAGAAAGTGTGCAGTAGAGTCTGTAAAATTGGAAATTTATAAATAAAAACATATAAAAGTATCGTGAGATACTGAAACAAGTTCAGTATAAATGAAAAAAATAAAAAAAATATTAGTTGCCAACCGAGGTGAAATTGCCATAAGAGTAATGAAAACGGCTCAAAAAATGGGCATTAAAACGGTTGCGGTTTATTCTACGATAGATAGAAACGCATTGCATGTAAAATTTGCTGATGAAGCCGTCTGTATTGGTGAAGCACCTTCAAGTCAATCGTATTTAAGAGGTGATAAAATTATAGAAGTAGCCAAAGAATTAGGAGTTGATGCTATTCATCCTGGTTATGGATTTCTAAGCGAAAATGCACAATTTGCTGAATTATGCGAAAAAAATAATATCATTTTCATTGGGCCAAAATCCAAAGCCATTGAAATCATGGGAAATAAATTAGCAGCCAAAGAAGCTGTTAAAGATTATGATATTCCTATGGTTCCAGGAACAGAAGATGCTATAACTGATATCGAAGAAGCTAAAAAAATAGCAACACAAATTGGATTTCCAATTTTGATTAAAGCAGCTGCTGGTGGTGGAGGAAAAGGAATGCGTATTGTAGAAAAAGAAGCTGATTTTACTTCTCAAATGGATAGAGCAATTTCAGAAGCAGTAAATGCTTTTGGTGATGGTTCTGTTTTTATTGAAAAATACGTAACGAAACCAAGACATATCGAAATCCAAGTGATGGCTGATAGTCATGGAAATATAATTTATATTTTCGAACGCGAATGTAGTATTCAAAGAAGACATCAAAAAGTAGTAGAAGAAGCTCCTTCTTGTGTTTTAACTCCAGAATTACGTAAAAAAATGGGTGAAGCTGCAGTAAAAGTAGCCAAAGCTTGTGATTATTTAGGAGCAGGAACAGTTGAGTTTTTACTAGATGACAAACATAATTTCTATTTCCTAGAAATGAATACCCGTTTGCAAGTAGAACATCCAGTTTCTGAAATTATTGCAGGATTAGATTTAGTCGAATTGCAAATAAAAGTTGCACAAGGTGAAGCTTTGCCAATGAAGCAAGAAGATTTAAAAATAAACGGTCACGCAATGGAACTTCGTGTGTATGCAGAAGATCCTTTGAATGATTTCTTACCAAATGTTGGATTTTTAAGCACATATGTTTTACCTGAAGGTGAAGGAATTCGTGTAGATAACGGAATAGAACAAGGTACAAATGTTCCGATTTATTACGACCCAATGCTTTCTAAATTAATTACTTATGGAAAAAATCGTGAAGAAGCAATAGCTTTGATGATTAAAGCAATAGATAATTATCATATTGAAGGTGTTGCCACAACTTTAGCTTTCGGAAAATTTGTAATGCAACACGAAGCTTTTCGTTCAGGAGAATTTGACACAGGTTTTGTAAAGAACTATTACGATGCTGAAAAACTAAAAGCACAACATAAAATCGAAGCTGAAATTGCAGCTAAAATTGCCTTAAAACAGTATTTGAATGATTTGAAATTGGTAAAACTTCCTAACTAAAATTTAATTTAAACAAATAGAATCTTTGTTGAAAAGATTCTGAAACAAGTTCAGAATAAATGCAAGACAAAATAAAAACATTAAACGATAAAATAGCTTTAGCCAAACAAGGTGGTGGTGAAAAGCGAATTGCAAAACATCACGAAAAAAAGAAACTTACAGCTAGAGAGCGAGTAAATTATCTTATGGATGAAGGTTCTTTTGAAGAAATTGGTATGTTGGTTACACATCGTACAACTGATTTCGAAATGGAAAAAGAAATCTATTTTGGTGATGGTGTAGTTACAGGTTACGGAACAATCAATGGAAGATTAGTCTATGTATTTGCACAAGATTTTACGGTTTTTGGAGGTTCATTATCTGAAACTCATGCTGAAAAAATCTGCAAAGTAATGGATATGGCACTTAAAAACGGAGCTCCAATGATTGGACTTAATGATTCAGGAGGTGCTAGAATTCAAGAAGGTGTACGTTCATTAGGAGGATATGCTGATATTTTTTATAAAAACGTTCAATCTAGTGGTGTAATTCCACAAATTTCTGCGATTATGGGACCTTGTGCCGGTGGTGCTGTATATTCTCCAGCAATGACAGATTTTACGATGATGGTAGAAGGAACAAGTTATATGTTTGTAACTGGCCCAAATGTTGTAAAAACAGTTACTAATGAAAACGTAACTTCAGAAGAATTAGGTGGAGCAAGTACGCATTCTACAAAGTCTGGTGTAGCTCATATAACTTCTTCAAATGGTGTGGAGTGTTTAGAAGATATAAAACGTTTATTAAGTTATTTACCTCAAAATAATAGAGAAACTGCTCCAAAATTGGACTATGTTTTAAATGATGAAATCAGAGAAAAATTAGATACAATTATTCCAGATAATGCCAATAAACCTTATGATATGCATGATGTCATTGGAAATATTATTGATGAGGATAGTTTCTTTGAAATTCATAAAGACTTTGCCGAAAATATAATTGTAGGTTTCGCCCGTTTAGGAGGAAGAAGTATTGGAATTGTGGCGAACCAACCGATGGTTTTAGCGGGTTGTTTGGATGTAAATAGTTCCACAAAAGCAGCTCGTTTTGTTCGTTTTTGTGATGCATTTAATATTCCGTTATTGGTTTTAGAAGATGTACCCGGATTTTTACCAGGAACAGATCAAGAATGGAACGGTATTATTATTCACGGAGCTAAATTATTGTACGCTTTTAGTGAAGCTACTGTACCTAGAATAACAGTTATTACTAGGAAAGCTTATGGTGGTGCTTATGACGTAATGAATTCTAAACACATTGGTGCTGATATGAATTTTGCTTGGCCAAGTGCTGAAATTGCTGTAATGGGTGCAAAAGGAGCATCAGAAATTATCTTTAAAAATGAAATTGCTGCCGCAGAAAATCCTGAAGAAAAGCTAAAAGAAAGAGAAGCTGAATATGCCGAATTATTTGCCAATCCTTATAAAGCTGCTCAAAGAGGTTTTATAGATGAAGTAATTGAACCAAAATTTACAAGAAAGAAATTAATAAAAGCATTTAGTATGCTAGAAAATAAAGTAGTCGATACACCAAAACGAAAACACGGAAATATTCCCTTATAAAATTTAGACCATCTGTAAAGATGGTTTTTTTATGAATTAAAATAAAGTTAAAATCAATTTTATAAGTTTAGTTTTTTTATCTTGTCAAACTTTTAAAGTATAATAAAAATTGTTTAACTATATGATAATGAGTCGTTTTTTATTAATTATATTATTTTTTTTTCTATCTAATTCTTTTGTTTTTGCTCAAAAAACAGAGAAGCATAAAGTAGTTAGTGGTGATTCGTTTTATTCTATTGCAAAAAAATATAGTGTTACTGAATCTGATATTTATGAATTAAATCCAAAAGTTAAAGGTCAGACTTTACAATTGAATACTGTTTTGATTATTCCGAAAGTAAAATCTACAACTAAATCATCCAGAAAAAATAGTAATGATTTTCATGAAGTTACTTCTGGTGAATCTTTCTTCACCATTGCAAAGAAATATGACATTAGTATAGAAGATTTGAAGGATTTTAATTCGACTATTTCTCCAAGTAAATTGCAAATTGGTACCAAAATAGCTTTAACTAAAAATAAAAACGCTAAAGATGCTAAATTGAATAAAAAAGAAGAAGCATCAATTTCAAAAGATTTAATACATTCGGTAAAAAAAGGAGAAACTATTAGTCATATTACAGATATGTATGATGTTAGCTTTAAAGAATTAAAAAAATTAAACCCAAAATTAGACGTCAAGCTTCAAATTGACGAAAAAATCATAATTCGAAAAGGTAAAGAAAAAGCTAAAAAAGAAATTATTGAACCAAAAGTCGAACCTATCAAAATAATTAGTCCAAGTTCAGTTCAAGTTGAAAGCATGGCAGCTGCTGATGATGATGTAGAAGAGGCAGATGAGTCGGGTGAAGTAACTCATGTTGTAGTTAATGGAGAAACATTAATAAGCATTGCTAAATTGAATAAAATTACTTTAGCTAAATTACAAGAATTAAATCCGAAAGTTGGTGATAGAATCTTTCCTGGAAGAAAATTAATTATTAAAAAAGGAATCACAAATACTTCAACTAAATCTGTTGTAGTTTATGCAGAGTTTGATGAGTTTATTGAAGATGCACCCGTTCTTTCTTTTGAAAGTTTAGAAAGTGCTGATCAATTAGTGGGTATAGCTTCTGAGCACCTAGGGACGCGTTACAGAAGTGGTGGGACAAAAAGTGGTGGATTTGATTGTTCGGGCTTAATGTGCTATACATTCTCTCAATTAGATTTTAAACTGCCTAGAACTTCAAATGAACAATCTAGAACGGGAAAGAAAGTTAAGAAAGCACAAGCACAAAAAGGAGATTTAATTTTCTTTTCTACAAATGGTCGTGGATCTGTAAATCATGTTGGAATGATAACAGAAATTGTTGATGATGAAATCTTTTTTATTCATTCATCAGTAAGTCGAGGTGTAGTTGTCTCTTCATTACATGAAAAATATTACACAAGACGTTTTATTAGAATTAATAGAGTTTTGGATAATATTAATTAATTCGTTATGATTTCATCAATTACTTTAGCTAACGTTCTGTCTTTTTCAGTAATTGTATTTCCTTTATCGTGAGTTGTTAAAGTAATTTCTACTTTATTATACACATTTTTCCATTCAGGATGATGGCTCATTTTTTCAGCAACAAGAGCTACTTTAGTCATAAACCCAAAAGCTTCTATAAAGTTTTTAAATTTAAAGGTTTGCGTTAATGTATTGTTTTCTTCTTTCCACATAAATTTTAGTATTAAATTTTGTTGTCTGATTTTTGTAATATGTAAATATAAAACTTACTTAATTGGAATCCAAACTTCCTCTTCATTCTCTGCATTTTCATGTCCTTTGTAATTCTCTCCTAAAACCTCAAAATGAGGTCTATCATCTAATTCATATTCGCTATTTGGTAACCATTCTGCATAAATATATTGGGCAGTTTTAGGAAATGTTGTACTTGTTCCTTTATGTAAAAATACAGCATATTTTCCACTAGTAAGTTCAAATCTTTCAAATTCATTGGGAAGAAAATCAAAGTTATTAACTTCAATTAATGCGTATTTTTTAAAAGTAGTTTGTGGTGTGAAATTCTGAAAATTATCAAAATCATAAATTTGTAATGAAAATAAATCTGATGACACAGCATTTTTAACTTCTTTTAAACGATGAATTAACTTTCTCCAGACAACTGAAGTTCGATCATTTACTAAAGATGTTTCTGTAGAAAAACCGATGAGTTTTTTTGAAGTTATTAGCTCTGTTCGTATAAACATAAAGTTTAATTTTTTCAAATATAGAAAAATCCTCATAAATTACATAACTCATGAGGATTCAATTAGTACTTGATAGCGATTAATTTTTATTTAAATAGTGATATATTTCATCTTTTAATCTTACTCGTTCTACTCTTAATTCATTTAAAGTATCATCTGATGCAGGCTCTGTGTCTGTTTCAATTCTATAAATCTCATGATCTAATTCATCATATTTATCAAATAAATTTTTAAAATGAGTGTCTTCAACTTTTAATGTGTGAATCTTCTCTTCAAAATTCGGAAATGCTTCTGCTAAATTGTGTTTTTTAATCATATCTATTGATTTTAATTATTTTTTAAAGTTACTTTTTAAAACCTCAATGAAATATGATAAATATCAGTTATTTAAAAAGCCCCATTAAAAATGAGGCTCTTTTAAATTAATATTTATGTAGTCTTAGTCTGTCGCTTTTTGATTAGCATTTGGCCTATTTGTTACAGAAGTTTGAATTAAGTCATAGTTACCATTTCTAATTTTTAATAAATAAACAGCTTTAACTC
Source organism: Flavobacterium sp. (assembly GCA_047622645.1). Taxonomy (GTDB): domain Bacteria; phylum Bacteroidota; class Bacteroidia; order Flavobacteriales; family Flavobacteriaceae; genus Flavobacterium. The sequence goes on along the minus strand of JBLHNH010000004.1, from coordinate 36,440 downwards.
CATTTGTATATGATATTTTGTTAGTATTTGAAATTATTTGAACAGCTTTCTTTTCTAAAGTTGTTTCGTTTTCAGCAAAAATGATTTTAAAATCTATATTATCTGTTTTTGTAGAAGTAAATTTTACGTTAGATAATGGACTTTGATTCATTTTAACACCATCAATGAAAACTGTGAATAATTTTGAATTTTCGGTGTAAACTTCCACTTCATTAGATTGTGCTTGCATAAAATAAGCAAACAAAATAAAGGCCAATGAAAATATAGTTTTTGTTTTCATAATTTAAATTTTATTAGTGCTTTTAAAAAGTAAAGATATAAAAAAATCTATTTACTTGTTTTTTTTAGGATAAAAATCTAATTTTAAACTGTTAATTTTAAATGAATTATACTTACATATGAATCAAAGATTAAATATATCAATTAAAAAGCCTTGTTCAGAAGATTTTAATAAATTTGCTTCTACAGAAAAAGGTGGTTTTTGCAGTTCATGCAATAAAGAAGTAATTGATTTTAGTACTATGAATAATGCTGAAATAGTAAAGTACTTTAATTCTAACAATGAAAAAACTTGTGGTAACTTTCGTAAAGATCAATTAAAATATTATTTAGATTACAGGCAATCAAATTTGAGCTATAAATTTAATTTTTTGAATAGAAGTGTTTTGGGTTTTTCACTAGTATCACTTTTATCTTTTAATTATAGTTTTTCACAAGAAAAAAAAATTGATACTATATTGCATAAAACTCAAAATAACAGTTTAAATAATGAGAAATTTGATTCTAGTATAAAACCGGAAAAATTTTTTGTAAAAGGAATTGTTTTAGACGAATTAGGTGCTTTACCTGGAGCCAGTGTGGTATTAAAAAACTCAACTATTGGTGTAACAACTAATTCTGATGGTAAATTTGAATTCAAAGAACCAATTGATAAAGATGCAATATTAATTGTAAGTTTTGTTGGTTTTGAAAAAATTGAGTTTAAGGTTTCTAAAAACGAGGAAATTATTTTACATATGGATCAATATACATGTTTTATTACTGGTGAAGTTTCATCAAACAAAGTATTTAAATCTAAACGTACTTTTTTTCAAAAAATAATTGGATTTTTTAAAAATGATTAAAAACATACTACTATACTTATCTTTATTTGTTACAATAATTGGTAATGCCCAATTAGCAGATTTTGAAAATGTTGATTTTAGAGAAGCTGATAAAGCAGCCATTAGTCTTTATGGTAATGATCTTAAAAGTTTACCAATATTAGCTTATAATTTAACTCATTCATTGCCTTCTGATGTGGAAAAATTTAGAGCAATATTTATGTGGGTTTCAACAAATATTGAAAATGATTATAACTATTATTTAAAGAATACTAAAGAACGTAATAGATTAAAAAAAGACAGCATAGCTCTTAATAATTGGAATAAGAAGTTTAGTGTAAAGGTTTTTAAAAAGTTGTTAAAGGAAAAAAAAACGGTTTGTACAGGTTATGCTTATTTAATAAAAGAGTTATCAGATTTATCCAATATTAAGTGTGAAATGATTGATGGTTATGGACGTACAGTGAATGACAACAATAAAGATTCTTTTGTTCCTAATCATTCATGGAATGCTGTCTGGTTGAATAATAAATGGTATTTATGTGATGCTACTTGGGCAAGTGGTGTTTTTGATTTAGATAAATATGTTTTTGAATTTAATTATAATGATGGTTACTTTTTATCTAATCCAGAAATGTTTGCTACAAACCATTTTCCTCTAGATAGTAAATGGTTGTTGACTGAAAAAGAAAACAAACTTAGTGAATTTCTAAAAGCTCCATTTGTCTATAGAGATGCATTTAAACATGAAATAATGCCATTAGAGCCTTCTGTTATGTTTTTTGAAGTAGATCAGTATGATGAGGTGTTTTTTCTCTTAAAAGAAAGAGTTCCGATTGATGTGGGTGTTATTAGTCTTGAACTTGTCTCAGGAAGTTATAATGAATCAAGCAAACCTAGTGTGATTAGAAATGAAGACGGATTTATTGAATTAAAATATTTATTCAATGTTAGAGGTGTCTATGATATACATATAAAGTTAAATGAAGATTATCTATTTACATATGTTGTAAAAGTAAAAAGGGAAAAAAAATAATTTTTTTCCCTTTTTCTATTTTATTAAACTAATAATTTTAGTTCTAGACAATCGGTTCAGCATACAAATCAAACTCTGTAGCATCAATAATTTTTAAATTCACGAAATCGCCAGTTTTTAAATAGAATTTTGAAGCATCAATTAAAACTTCGTTATCTACATCTGGACTATCAAATTCGGTTCTACCAATAAAATGTTGACCTTCTTTTCTGTCAATCACACATTTAAAAGTTTGACCAATTTTTTCCTGATTCAAATCCCAAGAAATTTGTGCCTGAATATCCATAATTTCAAGAGAACGGGCTTGTTTCACTTCTTCAGGAACATCATCTACTAAGTTGAAGGCATGTGTGTTTTCTTCGTGAGAATAGGTAAAACAACCTAATCTTTCAAAACGCATTTCTTCAACCCATTTTTTTAAAATTTGAAAATCTTCTTCGGTTTCACCAGGATAACCAACAATTAAAGTCGTACGAATTGCCATTTCTGGAACAGCTTTTCTAAAGTCTTTTAATAAGTTAGTTGTTTTCTCATGAGTAGTTCCTCTTCGCATCGATTTAAGAACACTATCAGAAATATGTTGTAACGGAATATCAATATAATTACAGATTTTTGGCTCACGTTTCATCAATTCCAAAACTTCCATCGGAAATCCTGTAGGAAAAGCATAATGCAAACGAATCCATTCAATCCCTTCAACTTTAACTAAGTTTTCTAGCAATTCAGCCAAGTTTCTTTTTTTGTAAATATCTAAACCGTAATACGTTAAGTCTTGAGCGATTAAGATTAATTCTTTAACACCATTTTTAGCTAATTTTGTAGCTTCAATAACCAAATGCTCAATAGGAGTAGACACATGTTTTCCTCTCATTAAAGGAATTGCACAAAAACTACATGGTCTATCACAACCTTCAGCAATTTTTAGATAAGCATAGTTTTTTGGTGTTGTTGTTAAACGTTCACCAATTAATTCGTGTTTGTAATCTGCACCTAATGCTTTTAATAATAAAGGCAATTCTGTAGTACCAAAAAATTGATCTACATTCGGAATTTCTTTTTCCAAATCTGGTCTATATCTTTCAGATAGACATCCAGTTACAAAAACCTTGTCTACTAAACCTCTTTCTTTTTTATCTGCATATTCTAAAATCATATTTACTGATTCTTCCTTTGCATTGTCAATAAAACCACAAGTGTTAATTACGATGATATTTCCTTCATCTTCTTTAGCTTCGTGAGTCACTTCTTTGCCATTGGCTTTTAATTGACCCATTAAAATTTCACTATCATAGACGTTTTTTGAACATCCAAGTGTAATAACATTGATTTTATTTTTCTTTAACGATTTGGTTCTCATAGAATTGAAATTTTATTTCTGAGTTTTGGAGTGCAAAATTACGCTTTTTAAATTTAATTGTTTTGGTTTGTGTAACATTTATGATTCTCTTTATGGATTTAAATAAAAAATCTACCTCATTTGAAGTAGATTTTTAATTTTTTATATGTGTCTTTTTAAAAACTTACAGAGTAACTTAAACTTACGTTGTCATTTTTATTGTTAATCCTAGCTTGGTCATTCATTCCAGATGAAATGAAACTTTGGTTGTAATTTCTATGTGTATTTGCGTAAGATAAATCAATTCTAGCATTGTTAAAACTATACCCTAAACCACCAGAATATCCAATTAAATCACCAAAAGCAGCGTCAACTTTATAAGGGCTTTCTTCGAATCTATAGCCAGCTCTCAAACTAATTTGTTTAATTTTATATTCACCACCAATGTTATATGAAATAGTGTTTTTTAAATTTGCACTCATATTATCATTTAAAGAAGCATAAAATAAATCGTTTTTTGGTCTAAAAGTAGTTGTGCTATAATCCTTAGAAGAAACATCTACATTAAGAAAACCACTACTTCCAAAAATATAAGCAGCACTTCCTGTCCATTTACTTGGTGTTTGTACATTATAATTCGGATAAATATTTACAACATTTGGATCAACCACATCGGTATAAGTTCCATTCTCATCAGAATTAACGACAACAAGACGTTGCGATAATTCATCATTTAAAGCATACCATGTAGGCGACTCATAAGCAAGTCCTAGTCTGAATTCATCAGTAACCTTAGCTATTGCACCTAAGTTAAGAGAAAAACCTCTTCCATAAGTGTATAAGTCATTATTAAATTGAATTCTCTTGACTGTTGAACCAGTAGTGTATTCTGGATTGTTATTGCTTTCATACACCGAAGAAGACTTTGTGTAATCTGTAAAATGAATGTTTAAATTCATACCCAAAGAAAGAATATCATTATAATTAGCTGCAAAATTCCCAGTTAATTTTCCGTTGTATCCTTTAGATTTAATATAGCTTTCTTGGTAATAATTTCCACCAACTGGAATATTTGTAAAATAATCAACATTATTTGAATCTGTATCGTCAAAAGCACTTACAATATAACCTTGATACCCTAACATCGCTTGTTGAGCACCAAAGCCTAAGCTTCCAGTTTCTCCAAGATAATTGTATAAACTACTTACTGATTCTCCAGGTTGTGTTTGTAAAAATTCTAATTGATAACCTTGTGAAGCATTAACAAAATAATTACCTATTGAATTATAAGGATTAGTACCTTTTGAAAATAGTTGGTTATTAAAGTTGTTAGTGTTTTCATAATTGATTGCAAAACTTAACTTTTTCCAATCACTGTTTTCACTGGTGTTGTCAAAAACAAAAACAGCTCCAATTTGGTTTATATCTAACTTAAAATCATTTTCACTATACCTAGTGCCAAAATAAGTTGAATTGTTTTTTTGGTTGAAACCAGAAACTGTAGCGCTAAATGTATTGTATTTAAACACAACAGAACCAGCAGGATTGATGTTTATAGCAGACAAATCTCCACCAATAGCGCCCATTGAGCCACTCATTGCTCTAAATCTAGCTGTTCCATTTAAATCCTCAACAGCATATCTAAGCGCATCACCTGAGGTTGTTTCTTGTGAAAGACCAATAAAAGAGGTTCCTAGCAGTAAGGATAAGAATATATTTTTCATAGTATTGTTTTTCTTTATCTAAATCAATTAATTTTAACCGCGTCCTCCACGACCACCTCCGCCACCTGATGAACGTCCACCACCTGAACTTCCACCAGAAGAACCACCTGATGATCTACCTCCACCAATACTTCCGCCCGAATTACTGCTTCTAGGAGTTGAACTACTACGTGGTGTTGTAGTTGTTCTTGGAGAAGTTGTCGTTCTAGGACTATTTATACTTCTTGGCGAAGTTGTACTTCTTGGCGATGTTGTTCTTGGACTTGTAATTGTTCTTCTAGGAGAGTTATTTGAATTTATTGAAGAAGATCTTGTTCTAGTACTTCTCACAGTAGAATTTCCTATTTGATTGTTTCTTCCATTAACAGTTGCTGTTCTTCCAGAATCCCTTCTAGAATTAGCTGGATTATATCTACTCATTCCTCTGGTTCCTGCATTGTATGAAACATTTCCTATATAATTTCCGCCATAGCCATAAAAATTATTGAAACCGTAACCGTACCCGTAATAAGGATTATACCAATTGTTCCAACCATAGTTAAAACCAAGACCCCAAGTATTACCAAAATAGAAACCATTATTCCATCCTGGACCATACCAAGAATTAAAGCCATAGCCCCAGTTGTTCCAGCCATTATTATAGACGTTGACATTTACTTGATCTGAATTATTTCCCCATCCTGCATAACTTCTTTCTATAACGTAAACAGTATCAGTTTCATTTGAAGTGTATGAATCGACATCAGTAAAATATTCGGTTTCCTCAAATTCATCTTGCATATCCTTAAATTTGTCAACATAAACACTATTTGGTTTAACTTGAGTGTATGTTTGACTTTCATCTATCGTAGTTTCTCTTTTTGAAGAACTGTAAATTCCATCATTATCTTCATAAGAAGAATTCTTAAAAGAACCACATGAAATTATACCAATCGATAGCATGCTTAATAGCAATAATCGATAGTTTTTAATTGTAGTTTGGTAAATAGTTTTCATAATAGCAAGTTTTTTATTGTTGGACATCACAAAAATAGTTAGTTTTGCCGAATATTTTAGTTAAAATTTATATAAGAAATAGTAACAATTTTTATGCCAATTCACTAGTAATGAGTAAAAACTTAACAAAAAGAGCAGAGGATTATTCTAAATGGTACAACGAATTAGTTGTAAAAGCCGATTTAGCAGAGAATTCTGGAGTAAGAGGATGTATGGTGATTAAACCATATGGTTATGCAATTTGGGAAAAAATGCAAGCCGAATTAGATAGAATGTTTAAAGAAACAGGTCACCAAAATGCCTATTTTCCTCTTTTTGTTCCCAAGAGTATGTTTGAGGCAGAAGAGAAAAATGCAGAAGGTTTTGCTAAAGAATGTGCAATAGTTACTCATTATAGATTAAAAAATGACCCAGATAATCCAGGGAAATTAAAAGTTGATGAAAATGCTAAGCTAGAAGAAGAGCTTATTGTTCGTCCTACAAGTGAGGCAATTATTTGGTCAACTTATAAAGGATGGGTACAATCTTATAGGGATCTACCTCTGCTAATTAATCAATGGGCAAATGTTGTTCGTTGGGAAATGCGTACACGTTTGTTTTTAAGAACAGCTGAGTTCTTATGGCAAGAAGGGCATACAGCTCATGCTACAAAACAAGAAGCTTTAGAAGAATCTGAAAAAATGATGAATGTTTATGCTGATTTTGCCGAAAGATTTATGGCAATTCCAGTTATAAAAGGAATAAAAACTGAAACAGAACGTTTCGCTGGTGCAGAAGAAACTTATTGTATTGAAGCTTTAATGCAAGATGGGAAAGCACTTCAAGCAGGAACTTCTCACTTTTTAGGTCAAAATTTTGCAAAAGCTTTTGATGTAAAGTTTGCTAATTCTGAAGGAAAACAAGAATACGTTTGGGGAACCTCTTGGGGTGTTTCAACACGTTTAATGGGCGCTTTGGTTATGACACATTCAGATGATTTAGGTTTGGTTTTACCTCCAAATTTAGCTCCAATTCAAGTTGTAATTGTGCCTATCTTTAAAACAGACGAAGAATTTGAAAGAATTTCGGCTATTGTAAATGATTTAGTAGCTCAATTTAAAAAACTGAACATATCAGTTAAGTTTGATAATAGAACCACGCACAAGCCAGGGTTTAAGTTTGCCGAATGGGAATTAAAAGGTGTTCCAGTACGAATTGCAGTTGGACCAAAAGATTTAGAAAATAAAACTTTTGAGATTGCAAGAAGAGATACTTTAACCAAAGAAATTGTAGTTCAAGATGGTGTAGTAAGCTATATTTCTGACTTATTAGAGACAATTCAAAAAGATTTGTTTAATAAAGCTTTAAATTATAGAGACACGCATATTACTGAGGTTCAAAGTTTTGAAGAATTTAAAGATGTTTTAGATAATAAAGCTGGTTTTGTGTCTGCACATTGGGATGGAACGGCAGAAACTGAAGAGAAAATTAAGGAATTAACCAAGGCAACTATCAGATGTATCCCTTTAGACGGTACTGTTGAAGAAGGAAAGTGTATTTTAACTGGTTCAAAATCAGTGCGTAGAGTATTGTTTGCAAAAGCATATTAAAAAATAATACATTTCTGTTGCGAAAATAAAAAATAGTTGTATTTTTGCATCCGCAATACAGAAATACTGGCCCGTTCGTCTATCGGTTAGGACGCATGGTTTTCATCCATGTAAGAGGGGTTCGATTCCCCTACGGGCTACAAATATTGAAATTACAGAATTACTGGCCCGTTCGTCTATCGGTTAGGACGCATGGTTTTCATCCATGTAAGAGGGGTTCGATTCCCCTACGGGCTACAATTAGTTGTAAATAAGTTTTGTAAAATAAAGGGTAGTGTCTCTATTTTTTATTTTATTAGTTAAAACTAAAGCGATTGTTTTACAATTGTGGGAGGTTTTTCTTTTTTAACTAGTAGTTTATAAATAATTATTACAATTAAATTAAGAAAAAATGGCAAATCATAAGTCAGCATTAAAGAGAATTAGAACAAGCGAGAAGAAAAGAGTAATCAACAAATATCAGCACAAAACTACGCGTAATGCTATTAAGGCAATTCGTATGGCTACTGATAAAGCTGATGCTACAACAAAATTGAACGAAGTGTTTTCAATGATTGATAAATTAGCAAAAAAGAATATTATTCATTCTAACAAAGCTTCAAACTTAAAATCTAAGTTAACTAAATACGTTGCTTCTTTATAATAAGAAGTCCTATTTTTAGAATATAAAGCCCTCACATGAGGGCTTTTTTTATGGATAAAAGTTAAGAAATAGTAAATATATACAAAGTAATGCGTTGGTTTGTATTTTATTACAAAATAAGTATTACCTTTGCACCACTAAAAAAATAAGATGGAATCTATCAGAAACATTGCAATTATTGCACACGTTGACCACGGTAAAACTACTTTGGTTGATAAAATTATGTATCACTGTCAATTATTTCGTGATAACGAAAACACAGGTGATTTAATATTAGATAACAATGATTTAGAGCGTGAAAGAGGAATAACAATTACTTCTAAAAACGTTTCTGTTAATTATAAAGGAACAAAAATCAACATTATCGATACACCTGGTCACGCGGATTTTGGTGGAGAAGTAGAACGTGTATTAAACATGGCTGATGGTGTGTGTCTTTTAGTAGATGCTTTTGAAGGCCCAATGCCTCAAACGCGTTTCGTATTACAAAAAGCAATTGACTTAGGATTAAAACCTTGTGTTGTAATCAATAAAGTAGATAAAGAAAACTGTACTCCAGAAGAAGTACATGAAAAAGTTTTTGACCTAATGTTTGAATTAGGTGCAGAAGAATGGCAATTAGATTTTCCAACTGTTTATGGTTCAGCAAAAAACAACTGGATGTCTGATCATTGGGAAAACGTAACTGATAATATTGAAGCAGTATTAGATATGGTTATTGCAAATGTTCCTGCTCCCAAAGTTTCAGAAGGAACGCCTCAAATGTTAATTACATCTTTAGACTTTTCTAGCTTTACAGGTCGTATAGCAATTGGTCGTCTTGAAAGAGGTGTTTTAAAAGAAGGAATGCCAATCTCATTAGTAAAAAGAGATGGTACAGTAACAAAATCACGTATTAAAGAATTACATACTTTTGAAGGTCTTGGACGTAAAAAAGTACAAGAAGTAACTGCTGGAGATATTTGTGCAATTGTTGGTGTTGAAGGTTTTGAAATTGGTGATACTATTGCTGATTTTGAAAATCCTGAAGGACTTGCTTCTATTGCAATTGATGAACCGACTATGAGTATGTTGTTTACAATTAATGACTCTCCTTTCTTTGGTAAAGAGGGTAAATTTGTAACTTCTCGTCATATTAGAGAAAGATTAATGAAAGAATTAGAAAAAAACTTAGCCATGAAAATGGGTGAAACTGATTCTGCTGATAAATTTATGGTTTTTGGTCGTGGTGTACTTCATTTATCTGTTCTTATTGAAACAATGAGAAGAGAAGGATACGAATTACAAATCGGTCAACCACAAGTTATTATCAAAGAAATTGATGGTAAAAAATGTGAACCAATTGAGGAATTAACTATCGATTTACCTGAGAATCTTTCTGGTAGAGCTGTAGAATTTGTTACAATTCGTAAAGGTGAAATGCTTTCTATGGAAGGTAAAGGTGAGCGTATGATTATTAAATTTAACATTCCATCTCGTGGAATCATTGGATTACGTAATCAATTGTTAACTGCTACTGCTGGTGAAGCTATTATGTCACACCGTTACATTGAATATCAGCCATTCAAAGGAGCAATTCCTGGACGTAATAATGGTTCTTTGATTTCTATGGAAAACGGAAAAGCAATTCCTTATTCTATCGATAAATTACAAGATAGAGGTAAATTCTTCGTTGAACCAAACGCTGAAATTTATGAAGGTCAAGTAATTGGTGAAAACTCTCGTAGCGACGATATGTGTATTAACGTAACGAAAGCGAAGAAACAATCTAACGTTCGTTCATCTGGAAATGATGAAAAAGCAAGAATTATTCCTCCAATTATTTTCTCATTAGAGGAAGCTTTAGAATACATTCAAAAAGATGAATATGTTGAGGTTACTCCAAAATCTATTCGTTTAAGAAAAATCTATTTGACAGAAACAGACAGAAAACGTTTCAAAATATAATTTAATTATTAAATGTCCCACTTTTTTAGTGGGACTTTTTTTTTATACCTATTTTTGCATTTCAACACAATTACTATGTATCGTTTATTAATTCGTCCTATCTTATTTAAGTTTGATCCAGAAAGAGTACATTACTTCACTTTTTCATTAATTCGATTTTTATATAAAATTCCCTTTGTAGGAACTTTAATCAATTTATATTACGAAGTAAAAAGTCCAAAATTAGAAAGAGAAGTATTCGGACTAAAATTTAAAAATCCTGTTGGTTTAGCAGCTGGTTTTGATAAAGATGCAAAATTATATAACGAATTATCAAACTTCGGATTTGGTTTTATTGAAATCGGAACTTTAACACCAAAACCTCAAGTCGGAAATCCTAAAAAACGTCTTTTTAGACTGCAAGAAGATTCAGCTATTATTAACCGAATGGGATTCAATAATGGTGGTGTAGAAGATGCTATTATACGCTTAAAGAAAAACAAGACTGTTCTTATTGGTGGAAATATCGGAAAAAACAAAACCACTCCAAATGATGAAGCTGTAAACGATTACGTAATTTGTTTTGAAGCTTTGTTTGATTACGTTGACTATTTTGTTGTGAATGTTAGTTCTCCAAACACACCAAACTTAAGAGAACTTCAAGAAAAGGAACCTTTGAAAGCTTTGTTGAATACACTTCAAAATCTTAATCTTAAAAAGTCAAAACCAAAACCAATTTTATTAAAAATTGCTCCAGACTTAACTAATGAACAATTACTAGATATTATTGAAATTGTAAACGAAACGAAAATTGCAGGTGTAATCGCATCAAATACAACTGTTTCACGTGATGGATTAGAATCAGCAAATAAATCAGAAATAGGTGGTTTGTCTGGGAAACCTTTGACTAATCGTTCCACTGAAGTAATTCGTTTTCTTTCTGAAAAAAGTAATAAATCATTTCCAATTATTGGTGTAGGCGGAATTCATTCTGCAAAAGATGCTTTGGAAAAATTAGATGCTGGTGCAAGTTTAGTGCAATTATACACAGGTTTTATTTATGAAGGACCAAAATTGATTAAAAAAATCAATAAAGCTTTACTATAATTTTAAAACTGAATAGTTCTCCATAGGTTTCGTTTAAGTAGATTTTTAAAGAAAATTATGTTGTTATCACCAAAACTAATAATCATCCGAGCATTCATTTTTATACTTCTAAAATAAGCTTTTATCTGAAAAAGAGCAAGTAAAACCTCTTCGCAATTTTTTACTTCCAATTGAAACTCGTCTCTACTATAAATTTCCTAATCCATTGGTGTTTTTCTAAATTGTTGAAAAAGTTTCTTCAAGCCTTCTAGTTATTTTTCCTGTTCTGTTCTGTATGATAATTTTTGGTCACATGTAATTATGCAATTCATAAGTGAAATTTGTAACAAACTTTTTTAAATTACAAAATGCATTGCTTAAGAATGTTATATATTTTATTATTACTATTTATCGTAATTATTATATTTATTACCAATATATAGAATAGAGTATTTTTTTTTTGAATCAAATTCTTCCTATATTAGCCTTTTAAAAGTAAATCATTGAAGCCAAAAGTTAAAATAATAGAATGTCCAAGAGATGCTATGCAAGGCATTAAAGCATTTATTCCTACTGAAAAAAAAGTGCAATACATTCAGTCCTTATTGCGAGTAGGTTTTGATACTATTGATTTTGGAAGTTTTGTTTCTCCTAAGGCAATTCCACAAATGATCGATACTGCCGAAGTTTTAGCACAATTAGATTTGTCGCAAACTCAAAGTAAACTTTTAGCAATAATTGCAAATACAAGAGGTGCAGTAATGGCTGCAGAACATAAAGAAATTAAGTATTTAGGTTTTCCTTTTTCTATTTCAGAGAATTTTCAAATGCGAAATACACATAAAACTATTGCAGAATCTATTGTGTCTTTAAGCGAAATTCTTGAAATTGCAGATAAAAGCAATAAAGAAGTTGTAGCTTATTTATCAATGGGATTTGGAAATCCATACGGTGACCCATGGAATGTAGAAATTGTTGGAGAATGGACCGAAAAAATGGATAAAATGGGTGTAAAAATCCTTTCGCTCTCGGATACAGTTGGAACTTCAACTCCAGAAGTGATAGATTATTTGTTTTCAAACTTAATTCCTAAATATCCTAACATTGAATTTGGAGCACATTTGCATACAACTCCAGATAAATGGCACGAAAAAGTAAATGCTGCATATAAAGCAGGTTGCCATCGATTTGATGGAGCCATTCAAGGTTTTGGAGGTTGCCCAATGGCTGCCGATGACTTAACAGGAAATATGCCAACAGAAAAATTATTGTCATATTTTACAGCAGAAAAAGTTGATACCAATTGCCACGCAATGAGTTTTGAAAGTTCTTATAATGAAGCTTTAAAGATTTTTACGAATTATCATTAATTAGTAATTGACTTTTAAAAAATGATTTTCATTTCAATACTAGCCAAAAAACTGATAACTAATAACTAATAACTAAAAATTTTTCACTAAATTTGCATGCAATTTAACTACTACAACTAAATTGCAATGAACGCACACAAAACAAAGATCATCGGAGAAGGACTTACTTATGACGATGTATTATTAGTTCCTAATTACTCAGAAGTTTTACCACGCGATGTAAATATTCAATCAAAATTTTCTAGAAATATTACACTTAACACTCCAATAGCATCTGCAGCTATGGATACTGTTACAGAGAGTGCTATGGCAATTGCTATGGCTCAAGAAGGAGGAATTGGTGTTTTACACAAAAATATGTCTATCGAAAGACAAGCAGCCGAAGTGCGAAAAGTAAAACGTGCTGAATCTGGAATGATAATCGACCCTGTAACATTACTTTTATCAGCAACTGTTGGAGATGCTAAAAGAGCTATGAAAGAACACGGAATTGGTGGAATTCCTATTGTGGATGAAAACATGACGCTAAAAGGAATTGTCACAAACAGGGATTTACGTTTTGAACGTAGAAATGATCGTCCAATTACAGAAGTAATGACTTCAGAAAATCTGGTTACGGCAAAAACGGGTACAACTTTACAGCAAGCCGAAGAAATTTTGCAAGATCATAAAATTGAAAAATTATTAGTAGTTGCTGATAACAACAAATTAGCTGGATTAATTACTTTTAGAGATATTACAAAACTAATTCAAAAACCAAACGCAAATAAAGATAAATATGGTCGTTTACGTGTTGCTGCTGCTCTTGGAGTAACAGCCGATGCTGTAGAACGTGCAACTGCTTTAGTTAACGCTGGAGTTGATGCAGTTATTATCGATACTGCTCATGGACATACAAAAGGAGTAGTAGATGTCTTAAAACTAGTTAAAGCTTCTTTTCCTAATTTGGATGTTGTCGTTGGTAATATAGCTACACCAGAAGCAGCTAAATATTTAGTTGAAAATGGCGCAGATGGTGTGAAAGTCGGAATTGGACCAGGATCGATATGTACTACACGTGTTGTGGCTGGAGTTGGATTTCCACAATTTTCTGCTGTTATTGAAGTAGCTGCTGCTATAAAAGGCAGTGGTGTTCCAGTAATTGCTGATGGTGGAATTCGTTATACAGGTGATATTCCAAAAGCAATTGCTGCTGGTGCTGATTGTGTAATGTTAGGTTCATTATTAGCTGGAACAAAAGAAAGTCCAGGTGAAACGATTATTTTTGAAGGAAGAAAATTTAAATCTTATAGAGGAATGGGTTCTATTGAAGCTATGGAAGAAGGTTCAAAAGACAGGTATTTTCAAGATGTTGAAGATGATGTGAAAAAATTAGTTCCAGAAGGGATTGTTGGTCGTGTGCCTTATAAAGGAGAATTAAACGAAAGTATGCAACAATTCATAGGTGGTTTAAGAGCCGGAATGGGTTATTGTGGATCAAAAGATGTTTCAACTTTACAAGAAACAGGGAGATTCGTAAGAATCACAACTAGTGGAATAGGCGAGAGTCATCCTCATAATGTTACGATTACTAAAGAAGCACCGAACTATTCAAGATAATTTAAGTTTCATAAAAAAGAAATGGCTCGATTTCAAGAAAATGATTTACCCAAATCAAAACTTAACGCAAGTACCTTAAGCAAAGCGCTTCAAATTTTTAATTATGCCGATACGCACAAATGGAAATTTTATATTGGTTTACTATTTTTGCTTTTAACGGGTGGAACGGCGTTGGCTTTCCCAATGTTATTAGGAATGTTGGTCGATTGTGTTACTAATAAAGACTTAGCTAAAGCCCAAAATATTGCTTTAGGATTGCTAGTGATTTTGTTACTTCAATCGTTTTTTTCTTTTTTTAGATTATCCTTATTTATTAATTTTACTGAAAACACATTAGCAAATATTAGATTGGCTTTATATAGTAATCTGATTAAATTACCAATGACATTTTTCTCACAAAAACGAGTGGGAGAATTAAATAGCCGAATAAGTTCTGATATTACACAAATTCAAGATACGCTAACTACAACAATAGCCGAATTTTTAAGACAAATCATTTTAATTATTGGGGGTGTGATTTTTTTAGCTACTATAAGTTTAAAATTAACTTTAATGATGCTTTGTATTGTTCCTGTTGTTGCAATAGCTGCTGTTGTTTTTGGTAGATTTATACGAAAATTTTCTAAAAGTGTACAAGATAAAGTAGCTGAAAGTCAAGTTGTCGTTGAAGAAACGATGCAAGGTATTTCTAACGTAAAAGCATTTGCTAACGAATGGTACGAAATTGCGCGTTACAGAGGTAAAATTAATGAGGTTGTAAAATTGGCTATCAAAGGAGGTGTTTATCGAGGTTATTTTGCTTCTTTTATCATTTTTTGTCTGTTTGGAGCTATTGTAGTGGTTGTTTGGTATGGTGTTATTTTGTGTATTGATGGGGAAATAAAAGGTATTGGTGAATTAATCTCTTTTGTATTATATTCTACTTTTATTGGTGCTTCTTTTGGAGGAATTGCAGAATTGTATGCGCAAATTCAAAAAGCGGTTGGTTCTACCGAACGTGTTTTTGAACTTTTAGAAGAAATACCCGAAAAAATTAATGCGACTCAAAATCATTCCAAAGAAAAAATAAAAGGGAATGTAACCTTTAAAAATGTTGGTTTTTCTTATCCTTCACGACCAGAAATACAGGTTTTAAAAGAAGTGACTTTCACTGCCAAATTTGGTCAAAAAATTGCTATTGTTGGGCCAAGTGGTGCAGGAAAATCAACTATATCATCACTTTTACTTCGTTTTTATGACATTGATAAAGGCGAAATTTTAATAGATGATAAGAATATTTATGAATATGATTTAGAAAATCTTCGCGGTAATATGAGTATTGTTCCTCAAGATGTTATTCTTTTTGGTGGAAGTATTCGAGAAAACATTGCTTACGGAAATCCAGATGCGACTGAGGAAGAAATACTAATCGCTGCCAAACAAGCCAACGCATTTGATTTTGTAAATGGTTTTCCTGAAAAATTTGATACATTAGTTGGAGAACGAGGTATTAAACTTTCAGGTGGACAACGACAACGTATAGCAATTGCGCGTGCTTTGTTAAAAAACCCAAGTATTTTGATTTTGGACGAAGCCACTTCTTCATTGGACAGCGAAAGTGAGAAGCAAGTACAAGAAGCTTTAGAAAACTTAATGAAAGGTAGAACTAGCATTATCATTGCGCACCGACTTTCAACCATTAGAAGTGCTAATGCTATTTTGGTTTTAAACGATGGAAAAATAGCCGAACAAGGTACACACAAAGAATTACTCGAAATAGAAAACGGAATTTATAAGAATTTAAGTAATTTGCAGTTTAGTGAATACTAGGATTTACCTTTTATTTTTAAATGAATTCTGATTAAAAAGATCTTTATACTCTAAAAATTCAGGAAGTTTCATAAGAATTGCAACCAGTGTAATAGGTTAAAGTCCTCTTCATAATGTTACGATTACTAAAGAAGCACCGAATTATTCGAGATAGTGTTCAGTAAAAATTTTATAAAGTAAAACCTCTTTTTTAGGAACGAGGTTTTACTTTATAATTAATGATTGATTTACTTTTAAATTTCAAATCAGCTTAAAAATATTTAATAAAATTACCCAAAAAATAAAGCAATCTTTTTTCGATCACCAACAACCCAAACAATATCGTTTTTACTTAAGATTAAATTAGATTCAGGGTTTAATATTCTTCTCCCGTTGTGTTCAACTCCAACAACTAAACCTTTTGTTTTTTCTCTTAATTCAGACTCTCTTATGGTTCGACCTATAAACTCTTGATGCTCTAATTCAAATTGTTGTAATACAATATCTGATTCTTCTTCTTGAAGTATTTTAAATTCGTGTTTTTTTAAATAATCACCAAATTCTTTAACCTGAATATCTGTTCCAATTACAAAAATTTCATCACTTGGATATAATTTTTCATATTTTGTTGGCATGTTAATGTGCAAATTTCCACGTTTTATGTAAGCAATATTAACCCCAATTTCTTCTCTAATTTTTATTTCTTCCAAAGGTTTTCCAACTAAATCTGATTCTGGAACAATTTGAAAATTTGCTAAGTGACCATCCCAAGGAGATAAATTGTTTCGGTTTATTTTCTTTACAGAAAGTTCTCTTTGGTTGTAATTTTTGACAAATCTATTTTCTATTTTTAAATAGAGTTTGTTGATTTTTTTTGGAAACAACATAATAATCATAACAGAAAGTACAAAGGCTAAAATAGCAATTCCGGGTGAAAAGAAGTTGTTTAACATCATTCCAATAAAGAACAAACCAATTATCATTCTAATAAAAATTAAAACAAAAATTGGTCCATGATGTTTTTTGTTTTTTAGTAATTCTTCTACTTCAGTTGTTGCAATTCTCCGCAAGGAAACAGCCCATAAAAAAGGAGCAATAATAATGAATGTAATAGCAGCTGTAACACTATTTCCATAACTATAATCATCCATCAAAGGCATTAAATATCTTTTTGACATTTGAATGATAGCAAATAAAATAATAGAATGAATTAAAACTTGAAAAACATATTCTTTTATAGCTTTTCTCCAAGTGCTAACCGTTTTTAAAGCTTGAGCATTTGTACTATAGATTTCAATTCTCTTAGCCCATCGTTTGGGTATTTTTTTTTCAACAAAAACAGCAAATGGGGTTGCATATTTTATCATATAAGGAGTTGTAAATGCAGTTACTGCAGAAACGGCAACAATAATTGGATACAAGAAATCACTAGTAACATTTAAGGAAGCACCTAGTGTTGCAATAATAAAAGAAAATTCACCTATTTGAGATAAACTCATACCGGTTTGAATAGATTCCTTTAAAGGTTGTCCAGAAATTAATGTTCCTATAGTTGATGTAATAGATTGTCCAAAAATGGTAATTAAAGTTAAAATCATTACCGGAAAAGCATACTCAACAAGTGTTTCTGGATTAATCAACATTCCAACTGAAACAAAGAAAATAGCTCCAAATAAATCTTTTACAGGCTTTACTAAATGCTCAATATGTTCGGCTTCATTTGTTTCTGCAATTATTGAGCCCATTATAAAAGCCCCTAAAGCCGGAGAAAACCCAACACCAGCTGCAAAAATTACCATAAATAAACATAAAGCTAGTGAAATTATTAATAGTGTTTCATCAGTAAAAAGCGGCTTCATTTTTTTTAATAAAGTCGGAATAAAAAAGATTCCAGATACAAACCAAATAATTAAGAAAAACCCCAATTTAAATAATGATTGTATCAATTCTGTTCCTGAAAATTGTTGACTTACTGCAATTGTAGAAAGTAAAACCATCATCAAAATGGCAACAATATCTTGTACAATTAAAGCTCCAATAACATTTCCAGTAAATTTTTGGGACTTTACACCTAATTCATCGAATGCTTTTAGGATAATTGTTGTAGAAGAAATAGATAAAATTACACCTAGGAAAATACAATTCATTTCTTCCCAACCCATTAATTTTCCAGCATAATATCCAAGAATAATCATGGAGAAAATTTGGGTCAATGCTGTAATAGAGGCAGTTCCTCCAACTTTTAGTAGTTTTTTGAAACTAAATTCTAATCCTAAACTAAATAATAAAAATATTACACCGATTTCTGCCCAAACTGTTATGCTATTAGTGTCTTTAACTGTTGGAAAAAAATGAAAATATTCACTTGCTAAAAAACCAGCGACTAAATAACCTAACACCAAAGGTTGTTTCAGCTTTCTAAATATCAAAACAGCAATAGCCGCAGTGATTAGAATTAAACCTAAATCATTAATTAAGTTAGGTATGTGAACAGTAGTATTAACTACTAATAGTGTTAACATAAGGTTTTTTTATAAAGTTATGTATTACCTTATTACTGAACAACAATTTTTTTATTTAATTAACTTTTTAAAAATAAAAAAATCCTGTCAAATGAATATCAGGATTTAGACTTTTTTAAATTTTTTATAAGAATTTAACCTGTATGTTTTCAAAACTATTTACTTTGTTTGCAATAATTTTAAAAGGAATCTCTATACTTTTATATTGTTGAAAATTTTCTAAATTCCAAAAATTATAAGTTTCATTGAGATATTCTACTATTTTGTTTAGCATTTTATCATCATGAATATTTTCTATTGAAACAGTTGATTTTACCTTTTGTTCTTCAATATTAATAGATATAGTACCTTCAATTTTAAAAGTAGATTTTATTTTTCCTTTTAATTTTGAAAAAAGATATTGTTCTATACTTTGTTTTTGTTTTGGTGTGCAATAATAATTTGCTAAAAATATATCTTTATTTTCTGTTTCTATTTTAGAATTATTACACAATATTTTTTCATTGATAAAGTAATATCTTTTAGCTTTATTCTCAAAAGAATCAGAAAGAATTAATGAATCATTTGTGATTTTTTCAATGATATATCCTGATTCTGATATTATACTAGTTTTAATTAATTTGCTTTTCATTTCAAACGCAACTGGAAAATTTGACACTACAACAGTAGGATCTATATTCATGTATAGTTTGTTCTGATTAAATGTAAAATTTAAATAATTATTTTTAGTAATATTTGTGCTATCACTTTTTATTTCAGTTTTATAATTTACCCAACAACCTTTTAGTTGATTTGTATAGTTTTGACCAAAACAAAAATTTAAACTTAAAAAAAGGAAGGCTAAGAGGAACTTTTTTCTCATTTTTATATACCTAAATAATTACTTGGAGTAATTTGTTTTAATTCAGTTTTAATATCATCAGAAATATTTAACGTTTCAATAAACGCATGAATTGATTCCTTATTAATAACAGTATTTGTTCTTGTTAAATTTTTTAGAGCTTCATACGGATTTGGATAAGCTTCTCGTCTTAAGATAGTCTGAATAGCTTCTGCAACAACAGCCCAGTTTTTCTCTAAGTCTTCTGCAAATTTAGCTTCATTCAACAATAATTTGTTTAGTCCTTTTAAAGTTGCTTCAAATGCAATTAAAGTGTGTCCGAATGGAACACCAATATTTCTTAAAACAGTACTATCTGTCAAGTCACGTTGTAAACGAGAAACTGGTAGTTTAGCAGAAAGATGTTCAAAAATTGCATTGGCTATTCCTAAATTACCTTCACTATTTTCAAAATCAATTGGGTTCACTTTATGAGGCATAGCTGAAGAACCAATTTCACCCTCTTTTATTTTTTGTTTGAAATATTCCATTGAAACATAAGTCCAAATATCTCTGTCTAAATCTAAAACAATATTGTTGATTCGTTTTAATGCATCAAAAAACGCAGCAAAATGATCGTAATGTTCTATTTGTGTAGTTGGAAAAGAATGATGTAACCCTAAAGAATCTTCCACAAATGAAGTTCCAAATTGTTTCCAATCTTGGTTTGGATAAGCTACTTTATGAGCGTTATAATTTCCTGTTGCACCACCAAATTTAGCAGCAAATGGTACATTAAATAATGAACGCATTTGTTCTTCAATTCGTTCTACAAAAACCAAGATTTCTTTTCCTAATCGAGTAGGAGAAGCTGGTTGTCCGTGAGTTCTTGCTAACATTGGAATGTCTTTCCATTCAACACTTAATTCTTTTAATTTTTGAACTAATGAAATTAATGCTGGCAAATAACAATCTTCAAAAGCTTCTTTTGTTGAAAGAGGAATTGCAGTGTTATTAATATCTTGAGAAGTCAACCCAAAATGAATAAACTCTTTATATTGAGATAAACCTAAAGCTTCAAACTTTTCTTTTATGAAATATTCAACAGCCTTTACATCATGATTAGTTGTTTTTTCGGTCTCTTTAATCCAAAGAGCATCTTCTGTGCTGAAGTTTTTATATAAATCTCGTAAAGCTGCATACTTTTTTACATCAACGCTTTCAAGTTGTGGCAAAGGCAATTCGCACAAAGCAATAAAATATTCGACTTCTACTAAAACTCTATATTTAATAAGAGCTCCTTCAGAAAAATAAGGTGCTAAAGATTTTGTTTTGTTTCTATAACGTCCATCAATGGGAGAAATAGCATTTAATTCCGTTAGGTTTTGCATTTTTGTAAGTGTTGTGTTGAAAAGAAGTGCAAAAATAGGTATTACTTATAAGTTTTGAGTTATAAGTTTAAAACTTTTTATAAGTATCTTCTTTATTTTTTTTGGGAGTTACTTGCGTTTTTTAATAAACTAATGTTGGGTTATCCCAATAAACTTTTATTCTATTGCATTTTCTAAATGGATTAATTTCCAAAAGAAGTTAAATGAATTAACTAATGTTTTTTGAGTACCACTTAAAGAAATAAAAATAGTTTAAAAATTGCTCGTTTTTATTTTACTTCTTGCATATTTCTTACTTGTTTTAAGATCATTTTTTTTGGCATTAATGGAATCATTGAAGTCATTATCTTTTGTGTAAAAGTAAGACCTGAAACTACATCTAGTTTACCGTTTAACATTCCAATATATCCATCCTCGGCAACACTTCTAGCACTAGCAGTTTTCTTAAACATTGTTGTTTTATCCATACCTGATATTTTTCCAAATTGAGTTTCGGTTGCTCCAGGCATTAAATTGGTAACAGAAATATTTGTGTTTTTTAGTTCTTCTGCAATTGCGTTGCTAAAAGAAGTGACATAAGCTTTTGTTGCAAAATAGACAGCTTGCAAGGGTCCTGGCATTAAACTCGCGGTTGAAGAAACATTAAGAATTTTGCCTTCATTATTTTTTATAAAATCTTGCAAAAAGTAATGTGTTAAAGTAGTTAATGCAGTTATATTTAAATTTATCATCGCTAAGTCTTGCTCTAACTCTCTTTCGTTAAATTTACCTAAACCACCAAAACCTGCATTGTTTATTAAATAATCTACTTTTAGTCCAGCATTTTTTATTTCGTCATAAACTTCTCTTGTTGCGTTAGATTTTGTTAAATCTTTTTGAATTACAAAAACAGTTATATTGTATTTTTTCTCTAGTTCTTTTTTTAATTTATTTAGTTTGTTTTCACCTCTTGCTACTACTATCAAATCACCTCCTTTTTCTGCATGTATTTTAGCAAATTCTTCGCCAATTCCACTACTTGCTCCTGTAATTAATGCTGTTTTTTTCATTGTTTTTTTATTTGTTAGAGACTTTTTTTTTAATATAATTAATTTTTATGATGAATATGTATTATTGTAAAAGAAGTTTAATTGTTCCTTTAATTCTTAATTCTTAATTTCTAACTTATTTAAGTCTTCTAAACTCTTCTCTAACAAGCTTCATTCCTTCTGTAGCAGAAAGCGGAATAATTTTTAAAGGATTATCTAAATCATAAATAGTAGCAGGTTTTGGATCAATATAATAAACCAAAACATCTTCCGAAACATAATTAATTAATCCTGCTGCAGGATACACTTGCAAGGATGTTCCTATAACCAATAAATAATCTGCTTCTTCGATGATTTCCATAGCTCTTTCCATTTCTGGTACTTCTTCACCAAACCAAACAATATGTGGTCGCAATTGAATGTTGTTTTTGTCAAAATCTCCTAAAAGAATATCAGTATTCCAATTTATAATCGAATTGATGTCTTGTTCGTTTCTGGCTTTTAAAAGTTCACCATGCAAATGAATGACTTTTGTACTTCCTGCACGTTCATGTAAGTCGTCTACGTTTTGCGTTATTATAGATACATTAAAATCGGTTTCTAATTCGGCTAAAATTGTGTGCGCTAAATTTGGTTGTATTTCTGCAAGTTGTTTTCTTCGTTTGTTGTAAAAGTCTAACACTAATTCTGGATTATTCAGATATCCAACAGGAGAAGCCACTTCCATAATGTCATGACCTTCCCATAATCCATCTGCATCTCTAAATGTTTTGATACCACTTTCAGCACTAACTCCAGCACCGGTGAGCACAACAATTTTTATCATGTGTATTATAATTTTAGATAAAGTTAAAAAAAAATCCCTCAGATAATAAAAATTATTTGAAGGATTTAATTATTTTAAATAGAAATATTAAACTTTTCCTAAGGTGTAAAGTTGTTCTAAGTTTGGAGAAATACTTCCACCAGCTGGTTCTAAAGTAATTCCGAATGCTTCTGCATCTTGTGCGTTTGCTACTTTGAACACTTTAGTGTTATCAGCAGTGAAGTTGTCTAAGACTCCAATACTTGTAGGTGTTAAGGGATTTAATTTTAAAGCCCAAACTTGATATACTTTTCCTTTTGGAGGAGTTGGTAATCCAGCAACATCTACATAAACTTCTTTAGTTACTTTATTATAATATGCTTTTGCATAAGATTCAGGAGAAACAGCTTGTCCAGCAAGCACAACAGCTTGATTGTTATTGTCTCTAACAATTGCTAAAATTGTTTCTGTTTCTTTTTTATTTAATTCTAAATCAACTATTGATTCTTGCATAACTGACTTTTCAGCCCCTAATTTATCAATTACTCGATTAGATTCGTTTAATTTATTCAATTGCAATCCAAATCCAACAACAAGTACTGCGGCAGCAGCCCATCCAATATAAGAAGACCAATCTGATTTACTATTTATTTGAATTACTTTTCGTTTTTCTAATATCTGATTTCTAATTTTTTCATAATTTGTTGCCGATAATCTAGGAGCAACACTTTGTGATAAATCAACAATAGCACTTTCTATAGCTACTACTTCTTGTCTTACGGCAGGATAATCAGCCATCATTTGTTGGACTTCATTGTTTTCTGCTTCAGAAAGTTTTCCAAAAACATACAATTCTAAAATTCCTGATTCTATATATTCTTTACTAGTCATGGAGCATTTTTCTTAATTCGTTCATACAATTTCTATTGTTCGTCTTCACTGTACCTAATGGCATTTCTAACTCATCCGATGCTTCTTGTTGGGTGTACCCTTTAAAGAATAACAAATCAATTATCTGTATGCATTTAGGTTTCAGTTTCATGATAAACTCTTTTATACCAATTGCATCAATTCTGTTGGTAGTTTTTGAGTTATCTTCAAGTATATGTACGAAATTATCTGTAGATAAGTTTTTTTGGCTATTGTTAAAGTTTTTAGAACGTAATTTATCAATAGAAGTATTTCTAGCAATATTTAGCATCCAAGTGTATAAACGTCCTTTAGATTCATTGTAAGAATCTATATTTTTCCAAATTTTAACAAATACTTCTTGAAGCACATCTTCGGCTTCTTCAGTATTTCTAATAAGGTTATAAATCACACCAAATAGACTTTTTGAATAGTTATCATATAATAGTGTAAAAGATTTATCATCTTTTTTTAGTAATTCCTTTAGTAATTCTTCTTGTTCCATATCGGTAAAAGTACTAAAAAAAATAAATATTAATTTTTTTTTCGTTTTTTTTAAAACCAAAAAGAAAGTTATCTCGTAACTGTAGTTATAAATCTATTATTAAAATGTGTATCGCATACATTTAATAAGGATGAAAAATAAATTAATAATTTAAAAACTAACAAAATGAAAAAATCGAAAATTTTATTAGGTTTGGCTTTAACAGGAGTTTTAGCAATTACTTTAATTGCAGCGGATCACATTGAAGCTCCAGCTGTTCAAGGTGGAAAATCAGACATTACTGATTTTTATGTATTTCAAGGTTCAAATACAGACAATATGGTGTTTGTAGCAAATGTTCAGGGTTTAATAACTCCAACAGCAAGTTCATCAGCTTCATTTGATGAAAATGTAATGGTAGAATTTAACATTGACAACAATGGAGATAACAAAGAAGATTTAGTTATTCAAGCAATTCCAAGAAATGGAAAAATGTATTTCTTTGGACCAGTTGCTCCAGGAACTCCAGGAACTAGTAGTACAGTTAAAACTGCTAGTCAAATTGGTTCAGTTGACATTACTGCTTATGGAAGTTCAGCAGTTGTTGCATCATTAAATGGAGTAAATATGTTTGCTGGATTAAGAGATGATCCATTCTTCTTTGACTTTGGTCAGTATTCAGCAATTATTGCCGGAACTGCAACATCATTTAATAATCCTGGTACAGATACATTTGCAGGTTCAAATGTAATGTCAATTGTAATTGAATTACCAAAATCGTTATTAGGTGGTTCAGGAACATTAAACACTTGGGTTGAAACTAAGAAAAAATAATTTTTAAAAAATTTAAAGACAAATAAAATGAAAACAATAAAAAATATAGTAGCTACGGCATCGATTCTTTCAGCTTTTTTATTCGTAGGATGTAGTGATGATGATAGTTCTTCACCAGTAACTCCAACGACTACTTTAGACTTTAGCGGGACTTATAACCAACAAGACCAAATGGGTAGACCAGCAATCAATACAGTATTTGTGAGTTCTGGAAATAAAGATACTTTTAATACAACTACACCTTCAACAATGGGTGCAAGTTTTCAATCAGCTTTTCAAACAAAACTTTTAGCTTTAAATACAGGTTATACAACTAATTTGTTAGGTTTAGATGCTGCAACTTTTACAACTGTTTTAGCAACTGACGTATTAAATGTTTCTACAACTGCTCCAACAACTTTTTATGATGGAACAAATGTATTAACTGGTAGAGCTTTGGCAGATGATGTAATTGATGTTGAATTAATCTTAATTTTTGGTGGACCAAACGCAACTGAAAACCCTGGATTAACTTCGGATAATGTAGGTTCAAATGATAAAGCGTTTTTAACGTCTTTCCCATACTTAGCATCTCCTTGGTAGAATTACCTTTTAAAAGAGCGTAGTTTTTAATTACGCTCTTTTATTTTTAAACAAAATAAAGCAAAATAAAAACCTACCTACAATGAAAAATAACTTAACAATAAAGCTGATTTTACTTTTAGTAATACCAATGGTATTTTATAACTGTACCTCCAAAAAATCAAATCAGGTTACTAATAAAGAAGACTATAAAGCTTATTTAGAAGTAAATGATAATAAAATCCTTCAAGATATAAATAAAGAAATTGAATTTTGGCAGACTAAATATAATGCTGCGCCAAACCAGTCTTCTTATTTAATCACATTAGCTTCACAATATTCTCAATTATTCGAAATTAAAGGAAAAATTGGTGACTTATATAAAGCCGAAAAACTTTTATTGGAGGCAAATAAAAAATTTGTGGAACAAAATGCAGGAATTCATAGAGCAATTGCTCGCAACTATATTTCTCAACACCGTTTTAAAGAAGCTTTATCACATTTAGAAAAGGCCCAAAAATTAGGTGAAAACAAAATGGGAACTAATAAAATGCTTTTTGATGTCTATATGGAATTAGGAAGTTATGATTTAGCTAAAGAAAAATTAACAGCTATTCAAATGACAGATGATTTCGATTACCTTATTCGTTTAGCAAAATGGAATGATCATAAAGGTGATTTAGACACTGCTATTTCTTGTATGGAAAAAGCTTTGAAAATTGCTGAAGATGAAAATAATAAAGGGTTGAAACTTTGGGTTTATTCAAATATTGGAGATTTTTACGGACATGCTGGTAGAATTGAAGATTCATACAAGTATTATCTAAAAACTTTAGAAGTAGACAATCACAATACTTATGCTTTAAAAGGAATTGCTTGGATATCCTTTTCTCACGAAAGAAATCCAGAACAAGCTTTAGAAATAATAAATACTATTGAATCGAAACATTTAGTGCCTGATTTGTATTTATTAAAAGCAGAAATAGCTGCATTTCAAAACAATAAAGCTGAAGAAGAAAAAGAGATTAAAACTTATACTGAAATTCTAGCTTTAAACGATTATGGAGATATGTACAATAAATACAATGTTTTATTAATGGCTGAAAACCCAGATCAAGTTGATGCAGCAATAAAAATCGCTAAAAAAGAAATTAAAAATAGACCAACACCAGAATCTTACGATTTACTAGCTTGGAGTTTTTTTAAAATTGGAGAAAAAGAAAAAGCTTTAGAAGTTATTCAAAAATATACTATTGGAAAATCATTTGAACCTAACATTTTATATCATAATGCTGAAATTCTAAAAGCAAATAATCAAACTGATGAAATTGCTCCTATGAAAAAAGAATTACTAGCTAGTATTTATGAGTTAGGTCCAAGTTTAGAAAGCAAGATCAAGAACTTATAAAATAATCATCATGAAATTTTACATAACAGTATTGCTGTTGTGTTGTTACTCTATAGTTTCAGCGCAAATAGCGAAAGGGAAAATTATGGATAGTGATGAAAGCGTTTTAAGTGAAGTTTATATCATTAATCTTATTTCAGATTCACATTCACACACAAATGAATTAGGTGAGTTTAGTATTGACAAAACTCAAAACGGAGATGTTTTAAGAATTAGTAAACTAGGATACAAAACTAGTATTGTTTCTGTTGAAGATATTGAAACTCCATTGTCAATTAGTATTGAAGATGATATTGTTCAATTAAATGAAGTGGTTTTAAGTTCGGGAATTAATACAACGAATAACATCACAAAAATCGATTTGATGACAAATCCAATGAACTCTTCTCAAGAAATTCTTAGAAAAGTACCAGGCTTATTCATTGGACAACATGCTGGAGGTGGAAAAGCAGAACAAATATTTTTAAGAGGTTTTGATGTTGATCACGGAACTGATGTTGCTTTAAGTATTGACGGAATGCCAATTAATATGGTTTCTCATGCTCACGGACAAGGCTATTCAGATTTGCATTTTATTATTCCGGAAACGGTAAATAAAATTGATTTCGGAAAAGGACCATACAAAGCTAATCAAGGAAATTTTGCCACAGCTGGATTTGTAAGTTTTCAAACTAAGGATAAATTAGACACTAGTTCCATTACGTTAGAAGCCGGACAATTTAATACAACACGTATGGTTGGACTTTTTAACCTTTTGGAAAACAACAAAAAACAAAACGCTTACATAGCAACAGAATATATTTTAACAGACGGACCATTTGATTCACCTCAAAACTTCAATCGATTCAATCTTTTTGGAAAATATAATGTTCAATTAGATAATTCTTCAAAACTGACATTACAAGCTTCAAGATTTTCTAGTCGTTGGGATGCTTCTGGACAAATTCCAAATCGTTTGGTAGAAAACAGAACTATTTCAAGATTTGGTGCTGTTGACGATACTGAAGGAGGATTTACAAGTAGAACAAACTTTATTATATCACATCAAAAATCTATAGACGAAAATACGTTTGTAAAAACCAATGTGTTTTATTCAAAATATGATTTCACCTTGTTTTCAAATTTTACGTTTTTCTTAAATGATCCCATAAACGGTGATCAAATCAAGCAAAAAGAAAGTCGTAATTTATATGGAGCAAATACAGAATTTAATAAAAAAATATTTTTAGATGAAAGCATCGTTACCATGCAAAGCGGAGTAGGGTTTAGAGCTGATGAAATAGATGGAATAGAGTTGTCACACACTATAAACAGGCTAGAAGTTATTGAAAATGTCCAACTTGGCGATATTGATGAATCTAATTTATATGGCTATTTTAATTCAGAATTTAAGATTAATAAATTCAAAATTGCTCCAGCTGTTCGATTAGATTATTTTAAATTTAATTATCAAGATGCTTTAGAACCAATGTTTAAAACATTGTCAACAACAGCTGTTAAATTTTCACCTAAGTTAAATTTTAGTTATTCCAAAAGTAATAATGTGGAGTATTTTATTAAAACTGGTTTTGGGTTTCATTCAAATGATTCACGTGTAGCGTTACAACAAGATAAAGAAGTTGTGCCAGGTGTTTTTGGAGTTGATGTTGGAAATGTTTGGAAACCAACTAATAATTTGATTTTAAATACAACTTTATGGACTTTGTTTTCTCAACAAGAATTTGTTTATGTAGGTGACGCTGGAGTAGTGGAAGCTTCAGGAAAATCTAGAAGATACGGTGTTGATTTAGGTTTTAGATATCAATTAAGTGATTATTTTTTTGCAGATTTTGACGGGAACTATGCTTTTGCAAGAACGGGCACAGATTATGAAGAATATATTCCTTTAGCTCCAAAAATTTCTTCAACTGGAGGAATTACTTTAAAAGATTACAAAGGGTTTTCAGCTGGAATAAAATATAGATATTTAGGAGATAGAGCTGCAAATGATGATAATTCAGTAGTTGCAAAAGGATATTTTGTATCTGATTTTAATTTGAATTACAAAGTAAATAATTTCAATATAGGATTAGTTGTAGAAAATATTTTTAATACAAAATGGAATGAAACACAATTTTTAACCGAATCAAGATTAAAAAATGAAACACAATCGGTTAAAGAAATTCACTTTACACCCGGAACACCATTGTTTACAAAATTAAAAATAGGCTATAATTTTTAATAGTCTGTAGGTGATTATTAACGATTAGTTTTTATTTTGTTTGCGTCAGTCTAAGTAATGTTTATTATCTTAGGCTGACGTTTTTTTTCTGTAATAAAACCTAATTCTCTATCTTTGGCTAAATGAAAAATTTAGACTTACTTACTTACCTAGAAGGTTTTCTTTCAGACAATAGAAAACAACGCTTTTTAGACGTTTTAGCCAATCGTACAAAACATTTTACAATAGCTGTAGAAGATGTGTTTCAAATGCATAATACAAGTGCTGTAATGCGTAGTTGTGAGGTTTTTGGTATTCAAGAACTCAATATCGTAGAGCAAAAATATGGCAAATCTATTGACAAGCAAATTGCAATGGGTGCACAAAAATGGGTTGATATCTTTGAACATTCATCTAGTCAAGCATGTATTGATGATTTACGAAAAAAAGGCTATCAAATTATTGCAACAACTCCGCATAATGAGTCTTGTACGATTGAAAATTTTGATATTTCAAAACCTTCAGCTTTATTCTTTGGAACAGAAATAGATGGTTTGTCTGATGAGGTAATGCAGCAAGCTGACGGTTATTTAAAAATTCCGATGGTTGGTTTTACGGAAAGTTTAAATATTTCTGTTTCAGCAGCAATTATAATTCAGGACATTACAAATAGATTGCGTAATTCAGACATAAATTGGCATTTAACGGAAGAAGAAATTATAGAAAAACGTGTTGATTGGGCTAGAAAAACAATTAAAGACATTAAAAATGTAGAAGGCAGATTTTATAAAAATCTATAAACGTTTTAACATTTTATATTCTTCATAACAACCACTTATTGCATCTAGAATTTGTAGATCATTTGCAGATTTTATAAAGTCTTGCGAATAATTACATTTTTCTAAAATAGTAGGAATATCTGCTTTATCAATTTCTAATAAAGCGGCTAATGTTTCTCTATCATATTTAGTAGCCAAAAGTTTTCTAATATCTTCATTAGCTTTCATCTGCTTTAGCTTTTTCATTTCCTTAGTTTTTTTACTAAAGGTATTGTATAAAAAATCTGCAGGATTTAACACCGAACGAACGACTCTTCCTAAAGCATTTGGAGAACGATCACCTACTTCGTAAGCAGCAAGTAAACCAGCAATATTTGCTCTATAATTTTCGTTAACCGGAATGATTTTGGTATCAACTTCAAGATAACCAGTAAGGTTGTATTGAGAAAGTTTAATTTCGTCTAATACATAAATTTTTTCGGTAAGTTTAATTTTAGTAGTACTGTTTTTAATCCAGTCGTTTGTGATTACTGTTTTTACAGTTTCAAAACCTAAATAAGTAAAAATTACAGTATCATTTACAATACCTTCAATTTCAAACTGACCACTTCCGTTTGTAACAGATCCTTTTACTTGGGTTGTGTTAATGACATGTACATTACTCATTGGAAGTAACGTTTCAATATTTACAACTGTACCTTTAACTTTTTCAACAGTTACTATTGAATCCTTTTTAGTTTGAGAAAAACTAAAAGAGATAACAAAAAAGCATAAAAAAACTACAAAATATCTCATATTTTAAATGTTGATTCAAAAATACGAATCAATTAGAGATATTTTGCAGTTTTATAAGAATATTAACTATTTATTCGCTTCTTCTAGAGCGTTTAGCTTTTTCAAAAAATCCTTTTGATTCTCCTTCAGCGCTTTTTCTTTCTCTTTTTGGAGCATCTGATGCAGATGAAGAACTTCTTCTTCTTTCACCACTTCCAGAACCTGAGTCTCTTTTAGTGAAATTTCTGCTTCCACCATCACGATTTCCACCGTCACGACTTCCTCTAAATCCGCCACCACCAGAACTTCTTCCGCCACCACTTCTTCCGTTGTGGTCTCTTCTTCCAGAGTTTCTAGAACTACCTTCGTTTTTAGAAATTTCAACGTTGATTCTTCTTCCGTTCATGTCATAACCATTGATTATTGACATAACTTTATCCATATGTTCAGCATCAGTGTTAAAGAAAGAGAAACCTTCTTTTACATCTACTTTGAAAACATCATCACGACCTAAGTCAAGTGTTTCTTTTAAGAAATCTTTTAACTGCATCCAGTCGAAATCATCTCTAGATCCAATGTTGATAAAATATCTAACATCATCACCAGCTTTAAACTCTCTTGGTTCAGAACTTCTTTCGCTTCTTTCTCCAGAACCAGATAAATCACGTTTCTTTTTGTAATAATCAATAAATCTATTGAATTCTACAGAAACCATTTTTTTAATTAACTCTTCTTTATCTAAACCAGATAAAACATCGTTAATAGCTGGTAAATAGTTGTCAATTTCGTGATCAACTTCTGTATCTTTAATTTTATTGGCTAAGTGTAATAATTGAATTTCACAAATCTCTATACCTGAAGGAATTGTTTTTTCTTCAAATTTCATCTGAATGATTCTTTCAATTGATGAAATTTTACGCAATTCACTTTTCGTAATAATTACGATAGAAGTACCTGTTTTACCAGCACGACCTGTACGACCTGATCGGTGAGTATATGTTTCAATTTCGTCTGGCAATTGATAATTTACTACGTGAGTAATATCGTCAACGTCAATTCCACGGGCAGCAACGTCAGTAGCTACAAGCATTTGAATTTGACGACCTCTAAAAGATTTCATAACACCATCACGTTGAGCTTGAGATAAATCTCCATGCAAAGCAGCAGCGCTATAACCATCTTCAATTAATTTTTCAGCCACAGATTGCGTGTCACGCTTTGTACGACAGAAAACCACAGAAAATATATCTGGATTTGAATCTGCTAAACGTTTTAACGCTTCATATCTATCACGAGCATTTACTAAGTAAAATTCGTGTGAAACTGTTTTTGATCCTGCGTTTTTGTGACCAACAGTAACTTCTGCCGGATCTTTCATAAACTTTTTGGCAATACGAGCTACTTCAGCTGGCATTGTTGCAGAGAATAACCAAGTGTTTTTGTCTTCTGGTGTATCAGATAGTATAGAAACAATATCTTCGTAGAATCCCATGTTTAACATTTCATCGGCTTCATCAAGAACACAAACGTTTATGTTTTTAATGTTTACCAATCCACGATTAATCATGTCTTGCATTCTACCTGGAGTCGCCACAATTACATGTGCTCCACGTCTAATTTCTCTAGCTTGTTCTGTAATGCTTGCACCACCATAAATTGCAACAGTATTTAAACCTTTAATGTATTTTGAATACAGTTTAATTTCGTTTGTAATTTGTAAACAAAGTTCACGTGTTGGTGATAAGACTAAAACTTGAGTGTTTCTGTCTTCAACATTAATTTTTTGTATAAGTGGAAAACCAAATGCTGCTGTTTTTCCTGTTCCTGTTTGTGCTAAAGCTACTAAGTCAGTGTTTTGTTCCAATAGTACTGGAATCGCTTTTTCTTGCACTTCTGACGGATTCTCAAATCCTAGATCCTTGATCGCCAGCAGTAACGATTCATTCAGACCTAATTGTTCAAATTTATTCATAAAGTATTTTAAATTTGGTGCAAAAGTACTGATTATAAGTGGTATATACTAATTATTTGTAAAATGTTCATATTCAGCTGTTTTAATCTCAAAATTTACTCAAATTGATTCTTTAATCAAGTTAAATATTCTATACTTTTGTCGGGGTTCAATTAAATTAGTTCAAAAATGTTTCAAATTTTAGATGTAATAGGGGTTTTAGTTTTTGCTATTTCTGGAGTTTTATCTGGGTTAAACAAAAAACTTGATGCCTTTGGTGTTTTTATAATAGCTTTTGTAACATCACTTGGAGGTGGCACTTTGCGTGATATTCTTATAGGAAAAATGCCAGTAGGGTGGATGGTAGATTTAAAATATCTATACCTAATTGTAATAGCTTACTTTATAACTGTTTTTTTTAAAAAATATTTAGAAAAATTGAGAATTTCTTTGTTTTTGTTTGACTCAATAGGGTTAGGAGTTTTTACCATAATTGGAATAGAAAGGGGAATTGAATATGGATTACATCCTATAATATGTATTGCTTTAGGGACACTAACCGCAAGTTTTGGTGGAGTAATTAGAGATATTCTATGTAATGAAATACCAATTATATTTAGAAAAGAAATCTATGCAACTGTTTGTATTCTTGGTGGAATTTTATTCTTTGTGTTGCAAAAAATAAATTTAAATCACGATATTTTGTATGTAATAACATCGTTGTTTATGATTTCTTTCAGACTTTTATCCATTAAGTATAAATGGTGTTTACCTTCTTTATATAGAAAAGGTTAAATTTTAGAAAGAAAATCTATAAGCTGTTTAACGGCAATTCCTCTGTGACTTATGATTGCTTTCTCTTCTATAGACAATTGTGCAAAAGTTCGAGTATCATTTTCTGCAACAAAAATCGGATCATAACCAAAACCTTGAGTTCCGATTTTTTCTTTAATGATTTTTCCTTTTGCGATTCCAGTAAAAAGGTGTTGTTCTTTGTTGAGATTTAAGGCAATTACGGTTTTAAATTGGGCTTTTTTATTAGAATGCTTTTCTAAATTTAAAAGTAATTTATCCATGTTGTGATCTGAGTTTTTTTCTTCTCCTGCGTATCTTGCAGAAAAAACGCCTGGATCACCATTTAAAGCGTCAACTTCTAAACCTGTGTCGTCAGCAAAGCAATTATGGCCGTATTTTTCGGTAACATAATTGGCTTTTAAGATTGCATTTCCTTCAATAGTATCTGAAGTTTCTGGGATTTCTTCTGTACATCCAATTTCTTCCAAGCTTAAAATAGTAATAGATTCAGGAAGCATTTGCTGAATTTCTTTGATTTTATTTTTGTTATTGGAAGCGAAAACTAATTGCATTATATAGAAATTTTAAATTTAGAATCTCCTTAAAAGTACAAAAGCCGATCTGGAGCGATCGACTTTCATGATGAACGTGTAACCACATTGCTGTGTCGTTCTGGTGCAAATATACATTCATTATTTAATATAAATCTAATTTTTTTATTCTTTTTTTTGAGATAGTGATAGAAACGACATCCTTTTGTAATTTATTTTTTTGATTTAAAAAAAAATTACAAAAGATATAGTGGATAGCACGTTGCAAAACAGTTATTTAGTATGTTTTATCGGATTTTGATGTTTTGCAATCTCCCAAAAATAAATTAGCATAAACTTTTTTTTATTTGTACTTTTGCGCAGTTTTTAAAACTATATTTATAAGATATTTATTATGGTCAAAGATTTATTTGCAAGAATACAAGATAATAAAGGTCCATTAGGAAAATGGGCATCGCAAGCTGAAGGTTATTTCGTTTTTCCTAAATTGGAAGGTGAAATTGGTCCTAGAATGACGTTTAAAGGTAAAGAGATTCTAAACTGGTCTATTAATGATTACTTAGGGTTAGCGAATCATCCTGAAGTTAGAAAGGCTGATGCTGATGCTGCTGCGAAATACGGCGCTGCTTATCCAATGGGTGCTCGTATGATGAGTGGTCATACTGATATGCACGAACAATTAGAAAATGAATTAGCTGCTTTTGTACAAAAAGAATCTGCTTATTTGCTAAATTTTGGCTACCAAGGAATTATGTCATGTATTGACGCTTTGGTTACTAAAAATGATATTATCGTTTATGATGTTGATGCTCACGCATGTATCATTGATGGTGTGCGTTTGCATATGGGTAAACGTTTTACTTACAGGCACAATGACTTAGAAAGTATGGAAAAAAACCTACAACGTGCTACAAAAATGGCAACTGAAACTGGTGGTGGAATTTTATTCATTACTGAAGGTGTTTTTGGAATGCGTGGTCAACAAGGTAAGTTGAAAGAAATTATTGCCATGAAGGAGAAATATAATTTTCGTTTATTGGTTGATGATGCTCATGGTTTTGGTACGTTAGGTAAAACAGGTGCTGGAGCAGGTGAGGAACAAGGTTGCCAAGATGGAATTGATGTTTATTTTTCAACATTTGCTAAATCTATGGCAAGTATTGGTGCTTTTTTAGCTGCTGATAAAGAAATTATTGATTATTTAAAATATAATTTACGTTCTCAAATGTTTGCTAAATCATTACCAATGATTCAAACTGTTGGAGCTTTAAAAAGATTGCAATTATTAAGAGATAATCCAGGATTAAAAGATAAGCTTTGGGTTAATGTAGATGCATTGCAAAGTGGGTTGAGATCAAGAAACTTTAATATTGGTGATACTAATACTTGTGTAACTCCAGTATATCTTGAAGGAAGTGTTCCTGAAGCTATGGTTATGGTAAATGATTTAAGAGAAAACTATGGTGTTTTCTTGTCGATTGTAATCTATCCTGTTATTCCAAAAGGAATAATCTTGTTAAGAATGATTCCAACAGCTTCTCATACGATATCAGATATTGACGAAACATTGTCTGCCTTTGAAGTTATCCGAGAAAAATTAGTAAACGGAACTTATAAAAAGATTGCTGAAGCAACTAAGGTTGATATGGACGCTTAATTTAGCGTTCAGTGAGCAGTTAATAGTGTTCAGTTAGATTTGAAATTAAAAACCCATTAATATTAGTTTATTAATGGGTTTTTTGTTTTTGAATACTTTTGAAAAATAATGTAGTTATGTAAAATTAAATTTTGAAAATAAAAAAGCTATTATTGTTTGTCTCCTACCCAATAACCACCATCACCAAAACTATGTTGTGTCCAATATCCAGTTGCGGATTTTCCACTAAGTTGTCCCTTAAATTCACCATATACTGAAATAGGACCAAAATTAGTATTACGAGTAGTATTAAAAATTGCTTTATATTCTCCAGAATCATTAACATTTCCTTCTAATTGAAAAGTACTATTATAAAAAGTGGAAGTTCCGCTTCCATTTACTTCTCCTTTTGAGTTTATGTTTACTAACCATGTTCCAATATCATAAGTTCCTTCAAATGTTCCACTCCAATTTCCTTCATATGAAGAAGTTTTATTAGAATCATTATCATCTTTTGAACAACTAAATAATAATAATGCAATTATGGATAGGGTTAAAATATTTTTCATTATTAGATGAAAATTTCTGCAATAAGTTGCGTTATTTTTTCAATTTCTTACTATAAGTTCTTCTTCGTTTTGTAATCTTACTATTAAAGTTTTTCCAAAGGTTCTGAATTGCAGTGTTTTCTTCTAATTCTGGAGTTCTTACACAAGTTTCAATTCCTTTTGCTTGACAAACAGTATAATACTCATCAAAAATTATAGCTGTAACTCCTTTGCTTTGATATTCAGGT
>JBLHNH010000003.1:0-47372 GCA_047622645.1 Flavobacterium sp. | reverse complement strand
TTTAGCTTTAATAGGAAACAGTGTTTCTGCTAATGCTTTGCAATCCATTCACCCTAAAAAGAATAGATTAAGATTAGTGTTAGGCTTAGAAGCTAAAAACCCCGCTATTGTTTTACCAGATGCTGATTTAGACTTAACAATTGATGAGTGTATTGCTGGAACTCTATCATTTAACGGACAAAGATGTACAGCTTTAAAAGTACTTTACGTTCACAAAGATATTATTGAAGAATTTAATAAACGTTTCTCAGCTAGAGTTGATGCTTTAAAATTTGGAAATCCATGGGAATCTGGCGTGAAACTAACTCCTTTGCCTGAAAAAGAAAAGCCAGCATATATTCAAGAATTGATTGATGATGCTATAAATTTAGGAGCTAAAATCATAAATGATAAAGGTGGAAATATATCAAATAACTATATTTTTCCTGCTGTAATGTATCCTGTAAATAAAGAAATGCGTTTATATAAAGAAGAGCAATTTGGTCCAATTATTCCGATTTTGTCATTTACTAATATTGAAGAGCCATTAGACGATATGGCTGAGTCAAATTATGGACAACAAGTAAGCGTTTTTGGAAAAGATACAGATACGCTTGCCCCATTAATTGACACTTTAGTTAACTTGGTTTGTAGAGTTAATTTAAACAGTTCTTGTCAGAGAGGACCAGATGTGTATCCTTTTACAGGAAGAAAAGATTCAGCTTACGGAACCTTGAGTGTTCATGACGCACTTCGTACTTTTTCAATAAGGACATTTGTAGCTTCTAAAGACAATGAATATAACAATGCTATTTTAAATGAATTGTTAGATAAAAAAGCCTCAAACTTTATAAGTACAGATTATATTTTGTAAAATCTAAAGCTCTAAGAAATTAGGGCTTTTTTTATAAAACTATTCAAATTTTATTCCTAAACTAATTTGAAACCTATTTGCTTTTCCAAAATAGTCTTCATAATCTTTATTAGTATTTATATTTAAATTTGTAAACATATAATTGAAACCTATAAATGTAGAGAACGTTTTAGTAAAGTTATAATTCAATATTGTACCTAATCTTACTTCGGAACCTTCTTGGATACCAAAACTTCTATTGTTTGATTTATATTTGTTAGTCACATAACCATAACCAATTGTAGGAATGACTTTAAAATTATTATAAACAGTAACATCATAATCAAATTCACCATAAATTACTGAAAAATTTACATGGTTAATATCTCCAACATTTGAAATACTAGTTACTTTATATTGAGAAAATTCATAACCCGCATTAAAATTTAAAGCGCCATATGAAACAAGTGATAAGTTAGCATTTAAACCTAATTTAGAGTCAAAATCTTTAGCTAGTGAATGATTGCCAGTTTGAATCGGCATGACATAATTAAGTCTAAAATAAGGCTCAAAACTGATTTTTTTTACCGATTTGTTTTCTTGGCAATAAAAGGTTTGACTTATTAAAAGTAAAACCAAAAATAAATTCATTTTCATGGATAAACTTTTAATAAGTTAAGATGTAATTAATGGGTTGATCGCTGATACTTAAATTGACATTGTTTTCTTCTAAAAGCATAGTTGTATAATCAAAAACTGAATATTTTAGAGTGAAATTTTGATTTTTAAATAATGAAAAATAAGTTTGTAAATCATAATAATTTTCAAGATTTGAATCTGGATTTAAATTTTCATTTTGACTATAGACTTGGCCAATAATTTCAATTTTCCTTAATTCTTTATTTTGAGTTACTTGATCTAATTCAATGTTAAAATTAGTAATTTCTTCATATTTAGCTAACTTTATTTCATTTAAAACCAACTTATAATCAACAAAATTTTCTGGTTTTATATTAAAAATATTTTTATTCAAATAACCATTAACTGAATTGTTTTCATTTTTAAAAGAAAAAGAATAAGCTTCAACATCTGGTTTTGGAAAAATCATTCTGATTGTTCCATTTTCATCCGAAATAGATTTTGAAATAGTTTCGCCACTGCTTTCAGCAGTCACATAAACAGAAATTTCTTCATTTGCAATCGCATTTCCGTTTGAATCAACTAATTTAGTTTCAATAATATATCTTGTTTCTAAATCATATGGAATACTACAAGAATAGAAAGAGAAGACAAGAAACAAAACAATAAAATTTTTCATACAAAAGGCTATTTAATGATAGATGATAAATAAACTATTTAGTTGCGTTAATCATTTTTTTTATTTCCACTCAATTTTTAAAGCATAAGCTATTTTGTCTTCTTTTGAAATAGTAAAAGTGCTTTCATTTTCGATTGAGGATTTACTAATTTCAGCTTCATCATTTAAATTGAGTTCACGCATAAAGTTCATGTCAAAGGCTTTGACTTTACTTAATAATAGGTTTTTAGGTTTTTCAAAATCCAAACACCATTCTAAGTATTTTACATTATTAGCATGATTTACAACATCTAAATCTGAAAAAAGCACTTTTTTATTTCCAACTTTTTCAAAAACTTGGTTTGTATTAATTTTTTCGGTTGGTTGTGCAGTTGCATTGATCTCCTGTTTTTCAAAATGGTCATGGCTTAAAAACAAACTATCTGGTCTTCTAGTCTTAGTGTTTATTACAACCCAAAACGTTTCGCAACCTATTATTTTTTCACCATTTAAATAAAACTCTAAACAACGAATAGAGCGAGAATTTTCTAAGGTTTTAATCCAAGTTTTCACAACAACTTTATCTCGCCATTTGGGTAATTTTAAAATTTCAACACGCATTCTACTTACAACCCAAGCTTGATCGTGTTTTTGCATGTCTGAATAACTTATCCCACCTAAATCGGCATGATTTCCAGCTACAATCTGAATAAAATTACATAAATCTGTATATTTTAATAAGCCATTTGGATAACAGTTTAAAAAAGTAAGTTCAAATTCTTGTTCGTATATTGAGGTGAAATCGGGATTAATTAGCATTATTTATTGTGTCAGAAATTATATTAATTATTTTTGAAGTTTCTGTTTGAAAATCAAACCAAATCGTTATTTCATTACGTTTAAACCAAGTTAATTGGCGTTTGGCAAATCTTCGGGTGTTCATCTTTATTTGTTCTATCGCAAAGGCTAAAGTTGTTTTCTCATCAAAGAAATCAAATAGTTCTCTGTAACCAACTGTTTGTAGCGCATTTAATTCTTTATTTGGATAAACTTTTTTGGCTTCTTCAAGTAAACCTTCGTTCATCATACTATCAACTCTTTGATTGATTCTGTTGTACATGATTTCTCTTTCAGCTTCTAATCCAATGACAATTGGAATAAAATTTCTTTGATTTTTTTTCTGATTTAAAAACGATGAGTAAGGTAAATCTGAAGCCATGCAAACTTCAACAAAACGCATCATTCGTTGAGGATTTTGAAGCGTTTGCGGATTTTTGTTTAAAAGAGTAGAGTAGTAGTTACTATCTAATTCCTTTAATTTATTCTGAAGAAATTCTAATCCTTTTTGTTCATATTGATTTCTAATATTTTCTCGAATTTCGTTTGGAACTTCAGGAAAATCATCAAAACCTTGCAAAATTGCATTCACATATAAGCCTGAACCACCAACAACAATTTGAACGTTATTTTCTCGAAATAAATCCTCTAATTTGGAAATTGCTTCTTTTTCAAAATCACCAACCGAATAATTCTCAAAAATTGATTTGTTTTGAATAAAATGATGGTTTGCAGCTGCTAATTCTTCTGCATTTGGAACAGCTGTGCCAATTTTCATTTCCTTAAAAAACTGACGACTATCACACGAAAGTATGTCAGAACCAAAATGGTTTGCCAATTTAATACTTAATGCTGTTTTACCAATAGCTGTTGGTCCAACGATTATGATTAGAAAATTTTTACTCATTATTTAATTCATTTCCACAATTGTAACAATAAGAGGCTTTTTTTCTTTGGTCATTTTTACCACATTCAGAACAAGATTTGTCTGTTTTATTAGGAATAATAGCGCCATTACGATTTTTATTTGTCATTGTATATTCAGCGGATACAATTCCAGTTGGTACAGCAATAATCCCATAACCTAATATCATTACAAAAGAAGCAATAAATTGTCCTAAGGGTGTTATTGGTGAAATATCTCCATAACCAACAGTTGTTAAAGTAACAATAGTCCAATAAATACTTATTGGAATGCTTGTAAATCCACTTTCTGGACCTTCAATAACATACATTAAAGAACCGATAAAAATGGCACTAATAAGTACAAAATAAATGAATACTACAATTTTGCCTCTACTAGCAATCATAGCTTCTTTTAAATGTAATGATTGTCCCGTAAATTGTGGGTGATTAAGAATCTTAAATAAACGCAACAAACGAAATGCTCTCACAATAGACAATACACTTGAACCTACTATAAAAAGAGACATGTACATTGGTAAAACAGCTACTAAATCAATTATACCATAAAAGCTAAATATATATCTTAATGGTTTTCTTGTAGTAATAATTCTTAAAATATATTCGACTGTAAAGAAAATGGTAATAACCCATTCTAAAAACACAACTTCTTTATGATACTCAGTATCAAAACCTTGTACAGTTTCTAACATTACCAATATTACACTTAATACAATAACGCCTAAAAGAATTAAATCAAAGAGCCTTCCCGAAACTGTATTAGTTCCGTAAATTATAATAAAGGCCTTTTGTCTTAATTTTTCAAAAAGAGATTTTTTTCTCGCCATTTTAATTAAATATATTCAAAGATAATCAATTAAAATTTCACAATTTTAAGGTTCTTATTTTTTCGCATATAAGATTGAATAATAGTACGTGTGTCTCTATTATTTTGCATAGCAATAATCAGATTTTTAAGAATTTCGATGTTGCTTATTTGGTAATTCAAATCATAAAAACAATAGCCTTTATAAACACCATTTTCAATTAGAATTGCACTTCTTTCGGAGTTAGTTCTACCTTTATCAATAATAACCATATTATTATTTTCGAAAGAGTTGTTTTGAATAAAATCTTGCACTCTTTTATTGTATTCATCTGGGTTTTCTTTTTCAACACAAGCTCCTAAGCATTGGTCAATGTCGTACTGAAAACAACTTTTTTTAGTATCATAAATGCCATTTACTTTTTGACACAAATTATATTTTTCAGTAATTCTAAACAATGCGTTTTTGCCTTCTTGAAGTGATGTAAATGAAGTAATTTCTTTTTTTCTACCATCAGTTTTAATTACTTTTAAAGCAATATAACCTGCTTTGGTTTTCTCTGAATATAAAGCCCAATTAAACAAGGTTTTGCGTTGAGCTCTGTTGTAAATTGGTTTGTTTATTTTTATTTCTTCACTTTCTTTCAAGAGTGCAATTAATTCAGATCCTGTTTCTTCATAAGTTACAGCATAAACATGTTTTTGAATTTTAATTGACTTTGAAATTTTTGAGGTAAAGTGTTGGTTGATTCTGTTCTTTATGTTTTTACTTTTTCCAATATAAATTAAATCACCTTTTTCATTGTGAATATAATAGATTCCAACTTTATTAGGTAAACTTTCAACAATATCTAGAAGTTTTGGAGCCATACCTGGTTTAACTTCTGTTTTGATATAGCTTTTTACTATTTCTTTGGTAGAATCTTTTGAAAGTAAAAGTTTAAATAATTTAACAGTTGCTAATGCATCACCACTTGCGCGATGTCTATCTGTAACAGGAATTCCAAGGGAACGAACTAGTTTTCCCAAACTATAAGAAGCTTGTTCTGGAATTAATTTTTTTGATAATTCAACCGTACAAATTGTAGGACGAATGTATTTATAACCTAAACGGTCAAATTCGGTTCTTAAAATTCTATAATCAAATGATGAATTGTGCGCAACAACTATGCAGCCTTCAGTGATTTCAATAATTCTTCGAGCTACTTCATGAAATTTTGGAGCAGAACGTAACATGGCATTATTAATTCCGGTTAACTTAACCACAAAAGGTTGAATCGGTTTTTCGGGATTAACAAGACTTATGAATTGATCAATTACTTCGTGTCCATTGTATTTATAAATAGCAATTTCTGTAATTCCTTCTTCATTAAATTGTCCACCAGTGGTTTCTATGTCGAGTATACAATAAATAATTTAAAAGTTTATTAGGTTATGAGTTAAAAAGGGGTAAAGTTAAATCTTTTTCTTTATTCTTTTCTCTATTTTCTATTACCAAAGATACTACTTCCTATTCGAATCATAGTACTTTCACATTCAATTGCTAGTTTGTAATCACCAGACATTCCCATTGAAAGAATGCTCAATTGGAGGTTTTTAGTATTTAGTTTGTCAAAAAGGGACTTTAAATATAGAAATTCTTTTTTGACTTGATTTTGATTATCGGTAAATGTTGCCATTCCCATTAAACCAACTATTTTGATGTTTTCGTATTTGTTTTTATCATCGTTTACTTGTTTTAGAATCTCATTCAATTCATTTTCATCTAAACCAAATTTTGTTTCTTCTTCGGCAATATGCATTTGTAATAAAACATCAATAACTCTATTGTGTTTTTTGGCTTGTTTGTTTACTTCTTTAAACAACTTTAAACTATCAATACCATGAACCAAACTAACATATTCAGCCATATATTTGACTTTATTAGTTTGCACATGACCAATCATATGCCACTGGATATCTTTGGGCATTTCTTCCCATTTTTGAGTCATTTCTTGGACTTTGTTTTCTCCAAAAATACGTTGACCAGCTTCGTAAGCTTCCATTAAATCTAAAACGGGTTTAGTTTTAGAAACTGCCACAAGTGTTACATTTGCTGGTAATTGATTTTTTATATTTTGTAAGTTGTTTTTTATTGACATCATGTAAAGTGTTGCGTTTTGTAATTAGTTTAAAATTCTTCTGCTCCCTAAGTTTCGTAACTAAAATATTTAATCAAAATCTTTATATCTATAGTTCATAAACCATCATGCCACTTCTGAATTTAGGTTCAATATACGTACTTTTTGGTGGCATAATTAAATTGTTGTCAGCAAAGCCTTTAATTTCATTTATGTTTGAAGGATAAAGCATAAATCCAACCTCAAATTCTCCTTCATCAACTACTAGTTTTATAGCTGTAATGGATTGTTTTCCAGATATATAATCAATGCGTTCATCATTTCTTAAATCTTCAATTCCTAAAATAGGATTTAATACTTTATTATATAGAATTTGTGCGTCTAGATTTTCTAAAATACTGGTTTCATTATTGCTTTTCTTGTAAAATAGAGCGTAGAAATTTCCTTCTAAATACATTCCGAATTCAAACTTGTCTTGTGGTTTCCACAATTCTTGTTTTTTGATTTTAATGATAAAATTTTCTTCTAATTTCCTTAAGAACTCTTCTTTTGAATTCCCATTTAAATCACGAACAATTCTATTGTATTCGTAAATTTTTACATTGCTTTCTGGAATTAAA
This sequence comes from Flavobacterium sp., assembly GCA_047622645.1. Lineage (GTDB taxonomy): Bacteria > Bacteroidota > Bacteroidia > Flavobacteriales > Flavobacteriaceae > Flavobacterium. The sequence continues at coordinate 39,937 of JBLHNH010000003.1, read as the reverse complement.
AAACTCATAAAATAAGACAAATTTTTATTTCCTGAATGTTTGTCTTCTTCATACAATAATTTTGCTGAAGCCGAACGATGATGTCCATCTGCAATATATAAATTGGGAATGGTTTCGAAATGTTCTTGCAACCAATTAATGTCGTGTTCTGTTTCAATTTTCCAAAGCGAATGTTTTTCTTTATTAGTTGTTGTAAACTGATATAAAGGTTCGTTTTGTTTCTTGAGTAAAATCCAAGTATTCAATTCAACACTATCTGGATAAGTTATCAAAACAGGTTCTGTATTAAATCCAGTTTGATGCAAATAATCTTTAAACATTTCTACACGATATTGCAACGTGTCTTCGTGTTTTTTTATTACATCATTTTGATAATCTTCTACTGAAGTTCCAGCAACTATTCCGGTAAATCTATCATATTTGGTTTTAATTTCGTAAACATAAAAAACAGGACTTTCTTCCTGAATAAATATTTTTTCATTTTTAAAATCTTGATATTTTAAAGCAACACCTTTAAATCTTTTATCCAAAGTGATTTTTTGTGCATTTACATAAGCAGGATTTATTACATGTAAGAAAGAATAAGGATTAAAATTTAATGATGCAGCTAATTCAGCAGCACTGTAATCATCATAATTTCTACACGAAACTAACCCAACTTTATCGGGTGCAGGTCGAACGGCTTTAAAAGGAATTATTTTGCTCATGCTTTAGTCCAAAGTCTAAAAGTCGAAAGTATCTTTCTGTTTCTTGACATTATTACTTATTAAATTGTTTAGAAACTTTCTCTGCTTTTCTACTTTCTGCATAGTCATAGAAACCTTCGCCAGATTTTGAACCTAATTTTCCAGCCATTACCATATTTACTAATAGAGGACAAGGAGCATATTTTGGATTTTTGAAACCATCATACATTACGTTTAGAATTGAAAGACAAACGTCAAGTCCAATAAAATCAGCTAATTGTAAAGGTCCCATTGGATGAGCCATTCCTAATTTCATTACGGTATCAATTTCTTCAACACCAGCTACGCCATTGTATAAAGTTTCAATAGCTTCGTTAATCATAGGCATTAAAATTCTGTTTGCCACAAAACCAGGATAATCGTTAACTTCTGTTGGTGTTTTTCCTAATTTTACTGACAAATCCATAATGATTTTAGTCACTTCATCAGAAGTTGAATAACCTCTAATAATTTCCACTAATTTCATAATTGGCACAGGATTCATAAAATGCATTCCAATAACACGTTCTGGATGAACAACTTGTGCAGCAATTTGTGTAATTGAAATTGAAGAAGTATTAGAAGCTAAAATTACATTATGATCACAAGTATCACTCAACTCCCTGAAGATGTTCTTTTTTAATCCAACATTTTCTGTTGCTGCTTCAATTACTAAATCACAACCTACAACACCATCTTTAATGTCAGTGTACGTTATTATGTTTGATATTGTTTTGAGTTTATCCTCGACAGATAATGTTCCTTTAGAAACCATTCTGTCTAAGTTATTAGCAATAGTTGCCATTCCTTTTTCTAATGATTTTTCAGATATATCGATTAATTTTACAGTAAACCCTGATTGAGCAAATGTGTGAGCAATTCCGTTTCCCATTGTTCCAGCTCCAATTACAGCTATTTGTTTCATTATTTATGTTTTATTTGTTTAAGATGTTAGGTTATTTTATCCTAAAATCAATTATTTTTCATTCATCGAATCGATAATCATATACGCTACTCTAAGAGCTTCTGTTCCATCTTCTAAAGTTACGATTGGTGTTGTATTGTTATTTATGGCATCAGCGAAAGTGTCTAATTCATCCAAAATAGCATTATTCGCATTTACTTCTGGATTATCAAAATAGATCTGTTTTTTTTCTCCTTCAGCATTTTGAAGAATCATATCAAAATCTCCAGGAACCTCTGGAGCTTCTTTCATTTTTACTACCTCACAAATTTTTTCTAAATAATCTACAGAAATGTAAGCATCTTTTTGAAAGAATCGAGATTTACGCATATTTTTCATCGAAATTCTACTAGAAGTAATGTTAGCAACACAACCGTTTTCAAATTCAACGCGAGCATTGGCAATATCAGGAGATTGACTTAAAACAGAAACACCACTTGCGTGAACGGCTTTTACTTTTGACTTTACAACACTTAAAATTGCATCAATATCATGAATCATTAAATCTAAAACCACAGGAACATCTGTGCCTCTTGGGTTAAATTCGGCCAAACGATGCGTTTCTATAAACATAGGACTTTCAATTTGATCTTTGATTGCAATGAAGGCAGGATTAAATCGTTCGACATGTCCAACTTGCCCTTTAACCTTATATTCTTTAGATAATGCAATGATTTCTTCTGCTTCTTCAACTGTTGTTGAAATTGGTTTTTCTATAAAAACGTGTTTGCCACTTTTGATAGCAACTTTAGCACATTTATAATGTGAAAGTGTAGGAGTTACAATGTCAACTACATCAACTGCGTGAATTAATTTAGCAATAGTATCGAATTGTTTATAACCAAATTCGGCTGCAACTTTTTTTCCGTTTTCTTGATTCTCATCATAAAAACCTACTAATTCATATTTTTCAGATTGTTGTAATAATCGTAAATGTATTTTTCCAAGATGACCAGCACCTAAAACTCCGACTTTTATCATAAAAATTAAATTTTATCAAAAGTACTATTTTAGTTTAAAGTTTAAAAGTTTATAGGTTTAAAAGTTTCGTAAATTTCAATTTGAAAATTAATTTTTAAAAGGTATTTTTACCAATCAAAATTACCACTCAAGTTGAACAACACATCCAAACATCAAGGCCTTCGAAATCAATTAGCTAAATTACTTGAAGAAAAAGGAATTACAGATAAAAATGTTTTAGAAGCAATAAAAATTATTCCAAGGCATTTGTTTTTGAATTCAAGTTTTGAGGATTTTGCTTATCAAGACAAAGCTTTTCCAATTGCTGCAGATCAAACTATTTCACAACCTTATACTGTTGCTTTTCAAAGTCAACTTTTAGAAGTAAAAAAAGGAGATAAAATTCTTGAAATTGGAACAGGAAGTGGTTATCAAACAGCAGTTTTATGTGCCATGGGAGCTGTAGTTTATTCTATTGAAAGACAAAATGAATTATTTAAAAAGACTTTACTTCTATTACCAAAATTAGGAACTAGGCCAAAGAGATTAATTTTTGGAGATGGTTATAAAGGTTTGCCCGAATTTGCGCCCTTTGATGGAATTATAGTTACAGCTGGAGCACCTTTTATTCCACAACCTTTAATGGCACAATTAAAAGTAGGAGGAAAGTTGGTTATTCCATTAGGAGACGAACATCAAATAATGACTATGTTAATTCGTAAGAACGAAACACAATTTGAAAAACAAGAATTTGGCGAATTTAGATTTGTACCACTTTTAGAAAATAAAAATTAAAATTTCATTACATTTGAGTGTAAATTATAAATATACATACTTTTAAAAAATCACAGAAATGAAATTAAAACTACTTATTTTATTTTTCCCTTTTATAGTTTTTTCTCAAGGATATACTAGTTTTTTTACAGGAAACACTACAAATATAATTACAACACCAGAATTTGGAGTTTGTATGATGGGTGGCGCAACAGAACACGATAACGCAATGATATGGCTTTTAAATAAAGCAAATGGTGGTGATGTTGTAGTTTTGCGTTCATCTGGAAGTAATGGGTATAACAATTATTTATATTCACAACTTGGTGTGGCTATAAACTCAGTAGAAACTTTAGTGATTACATCCGTTGCAGGAGCAACAAATCCATACGTTTTAGATAAAATAGCTAAAGCTGAAATGATTTGGTTTGCTGGTGGTGATCAATATGATTACATATCCTATTTCAAGGATAATGCTTTAGAGGACGCTATTAATAATCATATAAATGTAAAAAATGCACCCATTGGAGGAACAAGTGCCGGAATGGCAATACTTGGAGGTAAATTTTTTTCTGCACAAAACGGAACAATAACATCAGCACAAGCAATGGCAAATCCTTATGCTTCAAATGTTACACTTGATGGGTATGATGGAACACCAATTCCAACTTTTTTAAATATTCCTTTTTTACAGAATGTAATTACGGATACTCATTATGACAATCCAGATAGACGAGGAAGGCATTCAACTTTTATGGCTAGATTTAAAATATTCACAACTATTTATGGGATAGCTTGCAATGAGTATACTGCCGTTTGTATTGGAAATGACGGGATTGCGCATGTTTATGGTGATTATCCAAATTATCAAGAGTTTGCTTATTTTATTCAACCAAATTGTAATATTGCAAATAATATTCAAAACATGCAATCTGGTCAGCCATTAACATGGGATTTTTCTGGTCAATCATTAAAAGTATACAAAGTTCCTGGAACAAGTAATGGTGTAAATTATTTTAATTTGAATAATTGGGAATTTCCAATTGTTTCAGGCGGAAGTTGGGAACATTGGTCTATTAATAATGGTGTTTTTAATTCTACTTCTGGAACTCCACCTAATTGTTTGCTAAAAACGGCTAATTTCGAAGAATCAAACTTTGTGATATTCCCTAATCCAACAAGTCATTTTATTGAAATATCGGGTGATAGTTATAATAAATTAGAAATTTACAATGTTTTAGGCAAGCAAATGCTATTCACTTTTGAAAAAAATACAATTGATGTTTCTAACTTTGAAAACGGTATTTATTTTTTAAAGTTTTATTCAGATGGAAAAGAGATAGTAAGGAAAATGGTAAAAAATTAATTCCACCGTTTATTGTTTAATTAAAGAAAGATATCGTTCTAAACATTCTTTTTCTATTTGAGCAATTAACATTAAAAAGTCTTCTTTATTGTTAGAAGTTTGAGCCATTTCTAAGGCTTTAGAATAACTTATTCTTGAATTATAATCTCCTTTAATGTTTGCAATTACATACCCATTTTGGAGAAGAATGAGATTCATAATTAATCGAGAAGTTCTTCCATTTCCATCTGTAAAAGGGTAAATAGCAACCAAACGTTCGTGCATTTCTGCTGCAAGAATAATTGGATGTAACTTATTTTTATTCTCTAAAAACCAGATAAAATAATCTTCGATTGCTTTTGCAACTAAATAAGGTTGTGGAGGCATATGAGTGCTTCCTTTTATCATAAGCTGTTCTTTTCTATATTTGCCGGCATCTTCTGGAATAATTCCTCGAAGAATTAAATTATGAATGGATAATACTTCTCTTTCATTAAGCTGAAAATTTCTTTCTATTAATTGTTTAATATAACTAATAGCTTCTTGATGATTTATCGCTTCAAGATGTTCGCGCATGCTTTTTCCTGAAACAGTTAATCCTTCATTTACAACTAAATCAGTTTCTCTTAATGTTAAAGTATTTCCTTCTATTTTATTGCTTTCAAAAGTATATTCTAATTCTAAAGCTTGTGCAATTCTAAAATTATCAAATTGACGAAAATTATCTAATTCTTTTTTTAATAGATCAATTTCTACAAGTATAGACTGGAGGTTTTTTGAAAGTGGCTTTCTTTTAAAAGCGTATATAGCTTCTGCTTCTGCAACTTGTAACGCTTTTAACCCAAATTCTGCCTCATCTTTTATTTCATAAAGAATTCTTTCTTTTATCCATTCTACTATTAAAGTTTCGTAATCAATTTCTAAAACTTCGGCTAATTTTTTAATTTGCTCTTTTGTTGGTTTTCTTGTGCCACTTTCAAATTTACTTATCAAAGCTTGATCGATACCAATAAGTTGAGCTAACTCACGAGTTTTTAGATTTTTTTGCTCTCTAGCATTTTTTAATAAAGCTTTCATTTTATGACATTTAATTTCATGACAGGTTTGGTCATAATTTTATTTAAAAAAAACCTAAAAAGATTTTTTTATTCGATCAATATCTCTTTTTGAATCATTTTCTTTCAAAGTTTCACGTTTGTCGTAGTTTTTCTTTCCTTTGGCTAGAGCAATTTCAAGTTTAGCTAAACCTTTTTCGTTGGTATATAATTTTAAAGGCACAATAGTTAAACCTTTGTTTTGACTATCTTTTTCTAATTTTTTTAATTCTTTTCTCTTTAAAAGTAATTTACGTTCACTTTTAGATTTGTGATTGTAATGTGTTCCATATTGATATTCTTCAATATGTGAATTGATTATGAAAAGTTCGTTGTTATGAAATTCACAGAAACTTTCTGTGATTGAAGCTTTTCCTAAACGAATAGATTTTATTTCTGTTCCAGTTAATACAATACCAGCATTATATTTGTCTAATATTTCATAGTCAAATTTAGCTCTTTTGTTAAATATATTAATGGTTTTCTGCATATCAATGCAAATGTAAGGTAAAACATTAAAAAGGCAATATTTTTTAAACTAAAAATGTTTTTTTAAACAATGATTTTTATCCCATAATAAGTTCTTTGTTGTCAATAAAATTAGATTGTAATTTAAAAGAATGAAAAAATAAAAAAACAGTTATAGTTACAGCAGTATTATTATCTAGTTTTTCTTTTATTTACTCAAGAAGGTTTACAAGATGCTTTGAGAGTAATAGGGTAAAGGACTTTTTTTTCTAAAGAAAAGCAATCAAAGTTATATCAATTATTGGTTACTTTGCTACTACTTGATTTACTGTAGGTTTAGGTAATGTTTGTAATAAATCTAAAGTAGTATATTTAATTACTGCTGAAAGGTACACTTTTGTAGTCAAGCAGTTTTTTAGTAATGTTTGTCAAAGACAAAATTTTAGATGATAAAGGCCTTCTTTTGTATTAGAGGTTTTACCTGATTTTAATTATTTTGCGATTAACGTTTAAGATTGGAAATGTCTTTTGTAATTTTAAAAACAGACTCTACTACTACTACTACTACTACTACTACTACTACAAACTTGAGAAATAAAAATGCAGACTTTAATTTTAATCCAATGAACTTTTTTGCAGATAGAAATTTTGGAAGCTTATAAGTAGGTTTTGAATTTTTATTTTAAAGTAAAAAAAAACACTGCAATGTTGCAATTCTTTAATTAAATAAATTCTTTATATTTGCTAAAAAAAGCATGAAATATTTAATTTATTTAATTTTATTAGTTTCTTCTCTAACCTTTGCACAAACTCCCTGTTCCAATGGCATGGCAGGAATTTTCCCGTGCAATAATATTAATTTAATGTCTAATATGACAAAAACTCAATTAGGAGGGACTTTAAATTCTGACTTTAATGATATTTGGGGATGGACAGACCCATTAGACAATAAAGAATATGCTATTATAGGTTTAACTAGTCATACAGCATTTGTAAATATAACTAATCCGACTTCTCCTATATATTTAGGAAAGTTACCTACTGCTTCTTCAAATAGTATTTGGAGAGATATAAAAGTATATAATAATCATGCATTTATAGTTAGTGAAGCATCTAATCACGGTATGCAAGTTTTTAACTTAACTAGATTAAGAAATGTAACTACACCTCAAACTTTTACAATGGATGCACATTATACAGGTTTTGGTAATTGTCATAATATTGCAATCAACGAAGCAACTGGTTTTGCTTATGCTATTGGAACAGGTACTTACAATGGTGGACCGCATATTATAAATATTCAAAATCCTACATCTCCAGTTTTAGCCGGTGGTTATAGTGCTCAGAATTATTGTCATGATGCTCATATTGTAATCTATAACGGACCAGATACACAACATGTTGGTAAAGAAATATTTTTTGGAGCTAATGAAGATAAAGTTGTTGTTGTTGATGTTTCTAACAAAGCAAATCCAATTCTGCTTTCAACTTTTTCTTATTCAAACACGTCATATACACATCAAGGATGGTTAACGGATGATCATAAGTTTTTTATGGTTGGGGATGAACTTGATGAGTCTAACTTTGGGTTTAATACAAAAACAATTATAATTGATATGACTGATCTAGATTTACCCGTTTTAAAATCTAATTATTTTGGGACAACTCCAGCAATAGATCACAATGGATATACTAAAGGAAATGAGTTTTATTTAGCAAATTATAGAGCTGGTCTTAGATTAATGGATATTACAAATATAAACTCAGGTACTATTACTGAAGTAGGATACTTTGATACGTATCCAACAAGTAACTCAAATTCTTTTAATGGAGCTTGGAGTGTTTATCCTTATTTTGCAAGTGGAAATATAATTATAAGTGATATTGAACGAGGATTATTTGTAGTAAGAAAAGGAGGAGCATTATCAAATCAAAATTTCGATAAGCAAACTTTTGCTTTGTTTCCAAATCCATCAAAAGGATTTTCAAAAATCACATCTACTGAGGTTATTAATTCTGTAGCTATTTTTAATAATTTAGGGCAAAAAATCAAGGAATTTGAGAAAATAAATTCAAATGATTTTGAAATTAACACCTTACAATTTACATCAGGTTTGTACCTAATTGTTGTTAATGGAATTATTTCAAAAAAATTAATAATTGAATAATGAGAAAATTAATATTGTTGTTTACAGTTCTATTTATAGTTTCATGTAATAAAGATGAAAACTTAAGCTTTAATGATGAAACTGTTTTTAACGGAAAAAAAGTTTGGTCCAAATCAGTTGGAGGTTCTGATTTTGAAGAAATTAAAAGTGTAACTGCAACACAAGATGGAGGATTTGTTGTTGTGGGTAATACCAAAAGTAGTGATGGCGACATAACGGACAAAAGATATGGTTTAGAAGATATTTGGTTGTCTAAATATGATGCAGAAGGAAACTTATTGTGGAGCAAAACTTATGGTGGTTCTCAGGATGATTTAGGCTATAGTGTCATCGAAAATGCGGACAGAACTCTTGTAGTTGCAGGTTATAGTAAAAGTAGCGATGGGGAAGTGCAAAGTAATCAAGGAATGCACGATTTCTTTATATTTAAAACAGATTATCAAGGTAATTTAATTTGGGCAAAAAGTCATGGATTTATGAGTCATGATCACGCACACAAAATAATAAATACATCTGATGGTGGATATTTTGTAGTTGGTTATGTTGACTATGCTGGTATTGGAAGAAGTAGTAAAGGTGTTTTGCATGGTGTAGGAGAGTTTTATGGATTAAAATTAGATGCAAATGGCAACAAACTTTGGGATAAGTATTTTGGAGGTACACAAAACGATAGGGTTTTTGATGTAGTTGAAGCTAATGATGGAGGTTTTGTTATGGTAGGCTATTCAGAAAGTAGTAATTTTGATGTCAATGATAATCATGGAAGTTATGATTATTGGGTTGTTAAAATTAACGCTATTGGAGATTTAATTTGGAAAAAATCATATGGTGGTTCAGAATTAGATCAAGCCTACGGAATTGTAAAAAACTTAAACAACACTTATTTAATTACAGGAACATCTAATAGTATGGATGGAGATATTTCTTTAAACAAAGGAGCTAACGATGTTTGGGTAATTAATATAGATGATAATGGAGCTTTACTTTGGGAAAAATCATTTGGTGGTTCAGGGTTTGACACTTCAAACTCAATACGAATGATTTCTAATGGAAACTTTTTAATTTCGGGTCATACAAGAAGTGTAGATGGTCAAATTACTGAAAACAAAGGAGAAAATGATTTTTGGGCATTTACAATAAGTCCAAATGGAAAAATGTTATGGCAAAAGACTTTTGGAGGTTCTAATTTTGATTTTGGCTATGATGCTGTAGAATTAAAAGATAAAGGATTTGTTATAGTCGGACAAACGGAAAGTGATGATTTAGATATTCCAATAAATAAAGGACTTAGCGATTTGTTAATCATCAAAGTTCACTAATACAAGATTCTATTCAAACAATAGTATTAAAGATGTCTTCTGTCGACTGATCCTTAACGTTTAGTGATTAATTTAAAACTAATAAGAAATATAAAATATTTCTTATTAGTTTTAAAAAATCAATTAATCAGAGTTAAAGATGAAAAACTTGTTTGTCTTATTAATTTTAGCAATGTTTTTAAAATGGTGTTCTTACAATAAACAAGAAATTGTAAGAAAACAAAAATCAGATACTGTTCAGCTAAAAAATCAAATGATTATTTATGGATCATTTATGCCAGACAAAAGTGAGGACGACTTGAATAGATTTTCAAATTAAAATATATTTTGTTGCAACAACATCATTATTTAATTATTTAAGAAATTTCAATACTAAAGCAAGCTTTAAAATTTTCTTTTGGATTTAAAACTTGAATGGCTTTTTTAGTATAAATATTCCCATTCGATATTTTTTCGTCAGCATGACCGTACCAAGGTTCTATACAGATAAATGGAGCATCTTTTTTTGTCCAAATTCCTAAAAAAGGAAAACTTTCAAAATTAATTTTCAAATAGGGACAATTTTCTCTTAAGATGGATACTTCATTTGATTTCAAGTGTTTAAAAACCAAAGCATCTTTTTTAAATAGTGAATAGGATAATGGAATTTTTCCTTTGTGACTTTCTACTAAAGTAGTTTTACCATTAAATAGTTCATTTTCTAAATGATGTGTTTCAAAACGTTCCTCTTTATTAAATTGCAAACTATAATCTTCAAAATTACCATTCATAGCAAAAGCAGGATGGGCACCAATATTAAAAGGCATTGAGTTTTCGGTATGATTTATTACTTCATATGAAGTAGTCAGTTTACTTTCGACTAAAGTATATGTAATTTGTAATTCAAATTCAAAAGGAAACATTTTTAAAGTTTCTTCACTTTCCCTTAATGAAAAAACGACTTCATTTTCTTTTTTATGAATTACTTCAAATTCACAATCTCTTGCAAAACCATGTCTAGGAAGGTTGTATTCTATTCCATTTAAAGTGTATGAATCATTTTTTAATCGACCAACAATTGGAAACAGAATAGGAGAAGTCTTGTTCCAAAACTGCTCATTTACTGTCCAAATATAATTGGTATTGTCTTTTGTAAATTCAAATAACTCAGCACCTTTACTATTAATGGATGCACTATAGTTAGTATCTTTAATTGTAATTATCATTATTTTTTTTTAAAATTTCGTTTTAATAAGGAATAAATAACACTGTCGATAAATTGATCGTTATAGAAGAAGTTCTCAATTAAATGTCCTTCTTTTACAAAACCATTTTTTTGCAATACCTTTTCAGAAGCTAAATTATTAGGGTCAATCGTAGCTTCTATTGAATTAAAATTAAGTTCATTAAAGGCGTAATTTAGGATTGTTTTTACAGCTTCAGTAACATATCCTTTGTTGTTATGTTCGGGTAGAATCATGTAGCCTAATTCTGTTCTATAATGTTCAGGTTGTGTTCTAAAGAAACCCATAATTCCAATACATTTGTCATTTTCTTTTTCAGTAACTGCCCAGTTTATATCTGTGTTTGCATCAATTTTATCATTTATCAATTTTAGATGCGATAATGCTTCATCTTTAGTAGTTACTAATGGTCTTGGAATATATTTCATGGTTTCTGCATTACTTCTTAATTCAAAAACTTCATGAATATCACTATTACTTAATCTTCTAAAACGCAAACGTTCAGATGTTAAAACTGGAAAAGGGGTGAAATTTAGTGTAAGCATTAACATATATTTAGGACGTGAATATACTAAATATTACAATTCTTATTCAAAAATTTCGTTAATTTGCTTATCATTATTCGAATTATTAATAACAAAAATCCAGATCAATGAAAAACTTTTTCTCAAAAGCTATTACAGTTGTAGCTTTATGTATTGGGTTTTCTAGTATTCAAGCGCAAGATGCAAAAGAAACTAAAGAAAACAAATACAGTTATGTAGATGCATTTGCACCAAATTTTTACACTAAAAATGGTACAGAATACCGTTCTGCAAGTGGTCAACCTGGTCCAAAATATTGGCAAAATAGTGCTGATTATAAGTTAACAGCTAATTTAAATGAAGCTAACAAACAAATAGATGGTTCGGTTGAAATGACTTACGTCAATAATAGTCCTGATAAATTAGAATTTATTTGGATGTATTTAGATCAAAATTTGTTTGCTAAAGATTCTCGTGGAAACGCAGTTGTTCCTGTTAGTGGTTCTAGAAATGGAGCTAAAGGAGAAGAATTTGATGGGGGACAAAAAGTTTCTAAAGTAATGGTTGACGGAAAAAACGTTAAATACCAAATTACGGATACAAGAATGAAAATTTATTTAAATAAAACTTTAAAACCAAACGGTGGAAAAGCAAAAGTTAGTATGGATTTTTCATTTGTTTCTCCAGAATATGGTTCTGACAGAATGGGATATTTACCAACTAAGAACGGAACAATCTATACAATTGCACAATGGTATCCAAAAGTTGCAGTTTATGATGATGTAAGAGGATGGAATACTCAACCTTATTTAGGAGCAGGTGAATTCTATTGTGAATATGGAAATTTTGAAATATCTATCACAGTTCCTTCTAATCATTTTGTGGTTTGTTCGGGAGATATTACAAACGCTTCTCAAGTTATGAGTTCTTCTGAACAAGCAAATTGGGCTAAAGCTAAAGAAAGTGAAGCAACCGTTATGGTTCGTTCTTCTGATGATTTAGCAAAATTATCTGCTAACGGAACAAAAACATGGAAGTTTAAAATGAAAAATTCACGTGATGTAGCTTGGGCTTCGTCAAGTGCATTTATTATTGATGCAGCTCGTATTAACTTACCAAGTGGTAAAAAAGCTATGGCAATTTCGGCTTATCCAGTTGAAAGTGAAGGTCAAAAAGCTTGGAGTCGTTCTACAGAATATACAAAAGCAAGTATTGAAGGCTACTCAAAAAGATGGTTCGAATATCCTTATCCAGCAGCTATAAATGTTGCAGGTAATGAAGGTGGAATGGAATATCCTGGAATTGTGTTTTGTAAATATACTTCTAAAGGTTCAAGTTTATGGGGCGTTACAGACCACGAATTTGGTCATGCTTGGTTCCCAATGATTGTGGGTTCAAACGAAAGACAATTTGCATGGATGGATGAAGGTTTCAATACTTTTATCAATGGAGTAAGTGCTGAAGACTTTAATGCAGGTGAATATAAAGACAGAAAATTCAACATGCACAGAATGGCTGAGATGATGACTAGTCCTTCATTAGAGCCAGTTTATACTGCTCCAGATGGATTAAAAGAACGTAATTTAGGCATTTTGGCATATATGAAACCAGGAACAGCTTTAGACTTACTTCGTAATGAAGTGCTAGGACAAGAGCGTTTTGATAAAGCTTTTAGAACTTATGTAGAAAGATGGGCTTTTAAACACCCAACACCAGATGATTTCTTTAGAACAATAGAAAACGCTTCTGGAGAAGATTTAGGATGGTTCTGGAGAGGTTGGATTACGAATAACTGGAGATTAGATCAAGCCATAACTGGAGTTAAATATAACAAAAACGATCCTAAAAATGGAGCTGTTATTTCAATTGAGAACTTTGAAAAAATGGCAATGCCTGTTACTTTAGAAATTGAAATGGTTTCTGGTAAAAAAGAAATAGTAAAATTACCAGTAGAAGTATGGCAACGTAATACTTCATGGTCATTTAGTCATGACTCAACAGAAGAGATTGCAAAAATAACGATTGACCCAGAGAATTTATTGCCAGATACAAATGACGATAATAATGTATGGAAATCGGAAGGATTTGTGGCGCCAAAACCTGGTAAATATGCAGTTTATGTTGGTGATTATTCTAGCCAACAAATACCAGTAAAAGTTGGTATTTCTGAAGATGGTGATAAAATGATTATGACCGGAAATGGTCAAGAAATGGAAGTAGAAGATAAAGGTAATGGAACATTTGTTGAAACTTCTCAAGGATTAGAGATTAAATTTAATGAAGACAATAAAAGTTTTAAACTAAATGTACAAGGTCAAAGTTTTGACTTTACAAGAGATTAAGTTTTAAAAAACATATTTATAAAAAAGGACTTCTGTTTAGAAGTCCTTTTTTTGTAGCACTTAAATTCTATAACTAATTGATGAAATCTTATAAAATGTAATAGAACATGTGATTGTATGTTTGTAGTGTTATTACTAATTAAATATAACATTATGAAAAAGATAAGTTTATTGCTTGTAGGATTGGCTTTTATATCGTGTAAAAATACAGATAAGTCAGATGCCGATTTTGCTAAAGAAGCCACTATAGATTCACTAAAAATTGAATATGCAAAACAAAGAGTAATTGACTCTATGAACAATGTTATGGTTATGCAACAAGCGCAACAAAAAGAGGTTGTTATTGTAAATCAAACTGCTGCTGCACCTGCCAAAAAGAAATGGAGTGGAGCTGCTAAAGGAGCAGTAATTGGAGCTGGAGTTGGAGCTGTAACAGGAGCAATTGTTAGCAAGAAAAAAGGTACGGGTGCTATTATTGGTGGTTTAGCAGGAGCAGGAGTTGGTGCTGGTACAGGAGCTATAATAGACGGTAAGAAAGAATAACAAACATATATTTAAGATTGGTTAGTTAAGATTATTTTTAATAAAATGTAATTTTACTAAAAAACCCCTTCAGTGCAAGCTGAAGGGGTTTTGTTTTTATACGAATTTAAAGCTGTTTTTCTAAAGAATATACTACTGAATAAGTGCCTACAACTTGAATCTATGATAAAGTGATAGTAAATGAGGTGTTCAATTTGGCTATGTAGATTGTTTTTTTGATTTTGAAGTAAGGATTAAAACTTGTGATGTTTTTAGTACTAAAATTGGAAACATGAATGGGGATAAAACAGCAAATTTAGGTGTCGAAACTCAAGAAATAAAAATCTACCCTAATCCTGCTAAAGAAGATGTTTCGATTAGTTACACTTTAAACACGTCGAATGCAAGAGTAGAAATTTATGATTTATCGGGTAGAGCTATAAGTCAATATGTTTTACTTTCTGCTAAAGGTGAATTGCAGTTGAACAATAGTTCTTATCAAGCAGGTATTTATATAGTAGTTGTTAAGGATAATAATACAGAATTGAAACAGCAGAAGTTGATTATTGAGTAAGATTGTATTTTTTAGAACGCGGATTATTTTAGATATGAATTGTGAGTTATGAGTTATGAGTTTTTTTGGAACACAGATTACTTCATCTGTTCGCACTTTCAGGCTCGAGTGTAGCAATTGAAGAAATCTTTAAAATTTCATAAGCTAGGAGAGTTGCTTGTTAGTTTTTCTTATTGTTTTTATGGCAAGATTATTTTATAGGAACGTGATTTATAATTTTAATATTTAATCTGAAACCGAGTTGAAATTAAATACTAAACTTATCCTAAAATCTTTTGAAAAGCATTTAAATTTCTGTAATTTTAAATAATAATTATAAAACAATAAAACTATATGCAAATACAAATTAACACCGACAACCACATTGAAAGTAGTGAACGATTAGTAAACTTTTTTTCAAATGAAGTAAGTAATGAATTAGAACGGTTTGATAATTTAATCACTAGAGTAGAAGTTCATTTCGGTGATGAAAATAGCGAAAAATTTGGCAAAAACGATAAGAGATGTGTAATTGAGGTTAGAGTCGCTAAAAAAGAACCTGTTGCCGTTACTGATCATGCAGATACTATTGAAAAAGCATTTCATAACGCTATTGGTAAAGTAAAAAGGTTGTTAAGTTCTGCTCATGAAAAAATGAGGGAAAATCATTAATGCAATAAGATAAAGAGTTTTAGGAAGTTTATTCTGAATAGAATCGTCGATGCAAGACTCTAAAAAATGAATATTACTTTAAACTATTAAGGTATTATGTTAATTTAGGCTAGTAAAGGTTATTGAACTATAACACGTTAATGGTTTTTTTTAAAATGCTTAAAATATAACAGCATAAGAAAGATTTGAATAATATTAAAAAAACAAAAATTCTATTTTGAATGTTAAGGTTTTCTTATAAACTTAGCACAACAATTGTTTAACATTTTATTAATAAAGTTAAACATAATAATAATTATATTTGTTGAAATATTTATAACTTAAACTATAAAAAAAGATGAATTTAGTAAAAAAAATTAGTATGTTCTCATTTGCAGCATTAGTAATGACTTCATGTGGAGACGGAAAAAAAACAGAAGAAGAAGTAGTTGCAGTTGACTCAACAGAAGTAGTGATGGAAGAGCCAGAAATGGTACAGCCAACAACAATTGTTGATGTAGCTGTTGGAAACGAAAATTTTACAACTTTAGTAGCAGCTTTAAAAGCAGCTGGATTAGTTGAAACATTAAGCAGTGATGGACCATTTACAGTATTTGCTCCAACAAACGACGCGTTTAACAAATTACCAGCTGGAACAGTTGACAATTTATTAAAACCAGAAAATGTAGAAAAATTAAAAAGCGTTTTAACGTATCATGTTGTTGCAGGTAAATTTGAAGCTGCTGCTGTAATCGAAGCTATCAACAAAAACAATGGTAAATTTACTGTAACTACTGTACAAGGTGGAAAAATTGATTTAAGCTTAAAAGATGGTAAAGTAGTTTTGACTGATGCAAACGGAAAAACTTCTACTGTTGCAATTGCAGATGTTGCTGCTTCAAATGGAGTTATACATGCAATTGATACAGTTGTAATGCCTAAATAATTTTAATTATTAATTTGGTTAATTATTATTCTCAAAAAGCTGTCCATAATTGGGCAGCTTTTTTTAATCTAATAAAAACACCCACTACTATTTAACAAAAAACGAGCAGTTTACACTATCAATTAGCATATCTAAGTCCTATATGCCCGTTTTTATTTTAACTCTAAAGTTATTCTTAAAGTTTTTTTAAAGTAAAGAAGAGGTGCATAGTGTTAAATAGTATTAATTAGCAGGAATGAAAATATCAAATCGAGCACCTTTGTCAATTTCACTATCTGCTGTGATAATTCCATTATGGTTTTCTACTTTCTTTCTTACGATAGTTAATCCAATTCCTGTTCCTTCATAATCATTCTTTTCATTTAAGAACTGAAAAACTTCAAAAATTGTAAACTTAAATTGAGAATCAAATCCAATACCGTTATCACTAATGCTGATGTGATAATAGTCTTCTTTTAGAATAAATTTATCAGTGTCTGATACATTATACTTTACAAAAGTACCTTTAATTATAATAGTTGGATTAACATCTGATTTGCAGAATTTAAGAGTATTACTTATATAGTTTTGCAGTAGTTGATGAAACTGAGATTTGATAATCCTAAGCTCACAAATTGGGTGTTATTCAGTTCGCTATTTTTATATTTCATAACGGTTTTAATCGTAAGAGAATATGAAATTATATCATTAATTAGAATTTGCTTATGTAATGTCGAAAGCTGTATGCGCTCAAAATAGTGTTTACCTTTTGTGTGTAATTGGTGTACTTTACTGTTAGAATTCTGCTAGAATAAGTTTTATTTTTTTTAAAGGTTATTTTAAGTCGTGACTTAAAATAAACGTAAACGATTCCAATTCTTTATTACCAGTCCATAATTTGTCAGTACGTTTTATTGTTCTTTGTTTTGAAGTGCAAGTGCTGTATTGGCAATAATTAATTCCTAGTCAACATTGTCTACATCTTCAATTTAATGAGTACCGGAAAGAGATAAAGTTAATTTTTGATTCATTTTTTATGACGATTTTCAAAGATAAATGAAACAATAATTAGGGTTTAAATTTTAATGTAAATTTAAAAAAGTGTATAAACTAAATACAATCATCAAAGCACTAAACAAGATGATATTAATAACATATACTAAACTACTTTTAAAAAAAGAAAGAAAGAATTTATCACCATAAAAACGGCGATGAGCCGGAAAAAAGTAATAGAACATATATACATAACCTAAAGTCTTGAGGGTAAAATGTAGCCATCCAATGTTAGGGTAGATTTCTGCCAAGGGTTTAAGTTTATCAACAAAGAAAAGGGTTAAAGTCATCAATAGCAGAAACGAAAAATAATGTAAGGTAAAGATACCATGGTCAAAATAATACCAAAGTTTTTTATCATGAAAAAGATATAAAATAAAAGCAAAAATCGGCAAATACAAAAACATTACTTTGGGAAAATTCGTACTGAATGACATTTTAAAATCAGTAAAAATTTCTTCTTCCGTTCGTTCTTCTTCAACGCTAAGCCATTTCTTTAAAAACCAATACTTAGTGGTATTCACATCCAAATTTTCGGAACCGGTTTTTTGAAGTGAATCTAATTCTGCTAAATTTTTGTAGCCCAGTTTAAAAAGACCTTTATCATTATTTTCTTTAGTGTGAATTTCTTTCGAATGAATTTCTTTTGAATGCGTTATAACCGATTCTTTTAAAATCTTCTTAATTGTATCATTGTTTTTTTGAGTAATCAGTCCAATTTTGGTTAAACCATCAATTCCTTTCTCTTTAATATGTAGCGAATCAATCGACGGAACATTGTTTTCTTTTACTAATGTTACTTGTTGTGTTTCCTCACTTTCTGTTATTGTGACAGCAAATAAAGATAAAGATAGAAAAGTAATAAAACTGATAAAAATATAAAGTCGAAATGGATCTAGATAACGCAATCTTTTGCCAGAGATATATGCTTTAGATAATGCAGCTGGTTTGAAAAATAAATAAAAGATAGTTTTCCAAAACTTATTATCATAATGGGTAAAATCTTTTAGAAAATGACTAAAGATGTGACGAAAGCTTTTTCGCGTCTCAATATTTTCTTGACCACATTTAGGACAAAAACGATCGTTTACTACATCATCACAATTTTGACATGTCTTGTTTTCTCGTATCGGTTTTATAGCCATGAACTTAAATTGTAGTATATAATAGGTTGAGTAAAAGTAGACTAATAAACTGACTTGATGTTGGGTTTGTGATTTTTATCTTATTTCTAGTTCTAATAGCTTTTAGTTTTTTATTTATTAACCGTTATTTTTTATTTCTTTTGGTAAAGAATGTAAGGTTTAAAGTATAGATTTCGGTACTTTTTCTTAAAAGTAATGTAATATATAAAACAATACATATAAAATAAAATACCCAACATTCTAATGCGAACGTTGGGTGTTTTTAAGTATGCTAATTTATCAAAAATCAAGTTTAGTGTCAAAAACAATTTCAAACAGCTTTCAGTCATTTGCCAACTAACTTCTAAACACTAACTTCTTTGTTTCTAAAAACTAATTTTCCATCAAAACTATCAAGTAGAATTATGCTATCAGTTGTTACTTTTCCTGATAAGATATCTTTTGAAAGTTCGTTTAAAACTTCTCTTTGTATTACTCTTTTTACAGGTCTTGCTCCATATTGAGGATCAAAACCTTTTTCGGCTAAATAATCAATTGCTTCTGGTGATGCATTTAGTGTTATTTGTTGTTTTTCTAACATTTTGGTAACACCTTTTAATTGAATAGCTACAATTTCTATAATGTTTGCTTTTGATAAGGGAGTAAATAATACAATTTCGTCAATACGATTAATAAACTCAGGTCGAACTGTTTGCTTTAATAAACCTAGAACTTCCACCTTTGCAGCTTCTGTTGCAGCTTCGACAGTTCCTTTTAAATTATCAAATTTCTCCTGAATAATATCACTTCCCATATTAGAAGTCATTATAATAATCGTATTTTTAAAATCGGCAGTTCTACCTTTGTTATCGGTTAAACGACCTTCATCTAATAATTGCAATAAAATATTAAATGTATCAGGATGCGCTTTTTCAATTTCATCTAATAAAATTACAGAATATGGTTTTCTACGAACAGCTTCTGTCAATTGACCACCTTCATCATAACCCACATATCCGGGAGGAGCACCTACTAAACGACTTACACTATGTCTTTCTTGGTATTCACTCATGTCAATTCGAGTTAAAGCACTTTCGTCATCAAATAGATATTCGGCTAATGCTTTGGCTAATTCGGTTTTTCCGACACCAGTTGTACCCAAGAATAAGAAGGAACCAATTGGTTTTTTCATGTCTTGTAAACCGGCACGACTTCTTCGAACAGCATCACTCACTGCGACAATAGCTTCTTGTTGGCCTACGACACGTTTGTGTAATTCGTTCTCTAAATTCAACAGTTTTTCACGATCACCTTGTAGCATTTTCATTACTGGAATTCCAGTCCATTTTGCAACCACTTCAGCAATATCTTCACGAGTTACTTCTTCCTTTATTAAGGAATTTTCGGATTGATTTTCGGCTAATTGTATTTGTAAAGTATCTAGCTTTTCTTGAGCTTCTTTTATTTTTCCGTAACGAATTTCGGCTACTTTACCATAATCACCATTTCTTTCAGCTTGTTCAGCTTCTAGTTTTAAGTCTTCAATTTCTTGTTTTACATTTTGAATGTTATCTACAACGTCTTTTTCAGCTTTCCATTTGCTATACATTTCGTTGCGTTCTTCTTTCAAGTTCGCTAAGTCTAAACTAAGGCCTTTAAGTTTTGTTTCGTCATTTTCTCTCTTAATTGCTTCAATTTCGATTTCTAATTGCATGATTTTTCTATCCAAAACATCTAATTCTTCAGGTTTAGAATTGATTTCCATTCGCAATTTTGAAGCGGCTTCATCCATCAAGTCAATTGCTTTATCTGGAAGAAAACGATTCGTAATATAACGTTGTGATAATTCGACAGCAGCAATTATAGCATCATCTTGAATTCGCACTTTGTGATGTGTTTCGTATTTTTCTTTAATTCCACGTAAAATTGAAATGGCACTTTCTGTATCAGGTTCGTCTACAATTATTTTTTGGAAACGTCTTTCTAGGGCTTTGTCTTTTTCAAAATATTTTTGATATTCATCTAAAGTCGTTGCTCCAATCGCACGAAGTTCTCCACGAGCTAAAGCAGGTTTTAGTATGTTAGCAGCATCCATGGCGCCTTCACCACCTCCAGCACCAACTAAAGTATGAATTTCATCAATAAATAAAACAATAACACCTTCGGCAGAAGTTACTTCTTTTACCACAGCTTTTAAACGTTCTTCGAACTCTCCTTTAAATTTTGCACCGGCAATTAAAGCACCCATATCTAAAGAGAAAACGATTTTATCTTTTAGATTTTCAGGTACATCACCATCTACAATTCGGTGTGCTAATCCTTCTGCAATAGCTGTTTTACCTACTCCAGGTTCACCCACTAAAATCGGATTATTTTTAGTTCTTCTTGTTAGAATTTGCAATACCCTACGAATTTCTTCATCACGACCAATTACTGGATCAAGTTTTCCACTTTTAGCCAATTCGTTTAGGTTTTTTGCGTATTTGTTTAAGGCATTATAAGTTTCTTCTGCAGAAGCAGAAGTTACTCGTTCTCCTTTTCTTAATTCGGTAATAGCACTTTCTAATCCTTTTTGTGTTACTCCTTGATCTTTAAGAATTTGAGCTACTTTACTTTTTGATTTAAAAATTGCTAAAATTAAATGTTCGATTGAAACATATTCATCGTTCATTTTTTTAGCAATAGCAATTGCTTCATTTAGCATGTATGATGCATCACGTGATAATTGAATTTCACCACCTGTTACTTTAGGAAAACTTTCTAATGTACTGTCTAATACTTTTTTGAAAAGGTCTATGTTTACATTTAGTTTTTTTAGGATAAAAGGTGTCACATTTTCGTCAATTTCTAACAAACCTTTAAAAATATGTTCGTTTTCGATTTGTTGATGTCCAAGTCTTTGCGCAATTTGCTGTGCTTGTTGCAAAGCTTCCTGCGATTTGATAGTTAAGTTATTTAAGTTCATTTTTTTTTTTCAATCTAAATTTAGTTCAGATTCTATTTATTAAATTAGTAATAGTGCTTTTATGTTGTATTGCTTACAAATGAATCAGCTAATTTGTTTTACATTTGCATTGTATAATTCAATAAATATACCTTAACAAAAATAACGACAAAACGACTTATATCAAATGACAATTATCATGTTTATTAGTCAAACAGTCTTAAAATAAAAATAAAAATGGGATTTTTAGATAAAATATTCGGAGGAAGCGGTTCAGAAGAAAAAAATGATAATAAAGTAGAAGCTAAGTTTTATACTTTAGACAATGTAAAATTATTAGATGAAGTGGATGTAATTTCACAAACAAAACCGGTGGTACTTTTTAAACACAGTACACGATGTAGTATTAGTCGTTTTGCTTTAAAGCGATTTGATGCTGAATTTAATTATACTGATGATCAAATAGATTGGTATTTATTAGACTTATTAAATCATAGAGATATTTCTAATGAAATGGCTCATCGATATAATGTGCAACATCAATCGCCACAAATTATTGTAATTAGAAATGGAAAAGCTGTTTTTACAGCTACTCATGACGGCATTGATGCTTATGATTTGAAGCAGTTTGTGTAGTTTAAAATATTGATTATCAGTATTTTAATTTCGTATTGCTTTTTAGAAATAAATTTTAGGTAAAAAAATAAAAGATATTAGTTTTCTTAATATATTTGTTGTAATCTAATGATTTATTTATGAAAACAAAACTACCCCTAGTTTTTATTTTAGCCTCTTATGTTCTTACAGCTCAAAACTTTATAACTACATGGAAAACAGATAACTCAGGTGCCTCTGCTTCTAATGAAGTTACTATTCCTACAACTGGATTAGGTTATAGTTATAATGTGGATTGGGAAAATGATGGTGTTTTTGATGATATGGCAGTCACTGGTAATATAACTCATTCTTATCCTGCACCAGGGACATATACTATTGCAATTTCTGGAAATTTCCCACGAATTTATTTTAATAATACAGGTGATAAACAAAAAATATTATCAGTAGATCAATGGGGAAGTACTCAGTGGAATTCTATGCTTAATGCTTTTTATGGTTGTTCTAATTTGATTGTAAATGCATTAGACACTCCAAATTTAAGCCTTGTTACTAACATGTCTGGTATGTTTAGAAGTGCATTTTCTTTTAATCAAGATATTGGTTCTTGGAATACTAGTACAGTTACAAATATGAGTAGTATGTTTCTTTCGGCTTTATTATTTAATCAAGATATAAGTACATGGAATACGTCTAATGTTACAACAATGAGTAGTATGTTCCAATCAGCGACATCATTCAATCAGAATATAGGTTCTTGGAATACAGGTAATGTTACAAATATGTCTTCCATGTTCAATTCTGCAACATCTTTTAATCAAGATATTAGTTCATGGAATACTTCTAATGTTACTTTAATGAATGGAATGTTTCAATCTGCTACATTATTTAATCAAAATATTAGTTCATGGAATACTTCCAATGTCATAGCTATGAATAGTATGTTTCAGTCAGCAACTTTATTTAATCAGAATATTGGTTCTTGGAACACAAGTACAGTTACAAATATGTCAGCAATGTTCCGTTTGGCAAGTTCTTTTAATCAAAATATTGGTTTATGGAATACTATTAATGTTTTAAATATGTCTTCCATGTTTAATGCTGCAGCATCTTTTAATCAGAATATTGGTTTATGGAATACTATTAATGTTTTAAATATGTCTTCCATGTTTAATTCTGCAACATCTTTTAATCAGAATATTGGTTCATGGAATACCTCTAATGTTACAAACATGAGTAGTATGTTTCTATCATCGCCATTTAATCAAAATATAGGTTCTTGGAATGTTAGTAATGTTTTAAATATGACTTCTATGTTTAATTCTGCAGCATCTTTTAATCAGAATATTGGTTCATGGAATACCTCTAATGTTACATTAATGAATAGTATGTTTCAATCTGCAACATCATTTAATCAGAATATTGGTTCATGGAACACTTCTAATGTTACATTAATGAATAGTATGTTTCAATCTGCAACATCATTTAATCAAAATATTGGTTTGTGGAACGTAGGAAATGTTATAAACATGTCTTCTATGTTTAGATCAGCAAATCTTTTTAATCAAAACATTGGAACATGGAATGTTGGTAATGTAGTTAATATGACATCAATGCTTGCTGGTGTTACACTTTCTACTGCTAATTATGATGCATTATTAATAGGTTGGAATTCAATTGTTTTGAAGCCAAACGTTGTTTTTAATGCTGGAAGTAGTAAGTATTGTAATGGTGTTTTAGCAAAGCAAAATATAGTCAGTACTAAATCTTGGACCATTACTGATGGTGGAGTTGACTCTACTTGTACATTGGCGACTGAGAGTTTTTTAAAAAATAAGCTTTCTGTGGTTGTAACTAAAAACAATACAATTGAGTTTTTAAGTTCTGATATTGAAATAGATACTATTGAAATTTATGATTTATCGGGTAGGTTGTTGTTTGCGAAAAGATTAATTAATAATTCAGAATATAATATAGATAATTCATTTAACGCATCAATTTTATTAATAAGAACAACAATGATTAATGGAAATAGTGAATTAAAAAAACTTTTCAATAATTAGTTTAAAAATTATAAGGAACAAAAAACGCTTTCAGATTCTGAAAGCGTTTTTTGTTTTTATTATGCATTAGTTATTGACGCTATTTTCTAAACCTATTTCGAGTAATAATATCTTTCAATTTAGCTTTTAAGTCTTCACCAGAATCAAAAACCATTTGTTCATTGCTAGGAAACTGAACAGCTCTTTGATCAAAGAAGTGATAATAATCGCTTTCACAAGCCCGTTTATCTCCATTAAAAGTTGAATAAATATTTTCAAAAACAAATTCACTTGCTAAAGGGAAAGTTTCAATAGTTTGATTGTTTCTATAATCTAAATAATCAACTTTTGCAGTTACTTGAACTGATTTGAACTGTCTAAATTCATAGATGTTTACTCTTACTGTTTTGAAATTATCAACTTTTATTGGATTACCTAAACTGTCTTTTACTACGTTTCCGTTATTGTCTAAAAGGGTTTTTGTTCCATCTTTAATTTGTTTTTCTTTGATAAATTCTTTTTCTTTAATTTGTTCAGGAGAAATGTTTATTTGACGAAAGTTTACAAACAGTCCAAAATCATATGTAATATTTTTTTGTTTGTTGTTGTGATAAACAGTCCATTTATCGTTTAAACCATAGGTTCCAAAATTCAATAAATCATCTTGTAAACGAACAGGAATGACCATGTTTGTTTCGTTTTTTGTATAAACGTGAACAAAATCAGTCCCTTTAAATTGAGCTTCATCTATTTTTTTGCGAACATCTTTAAAGTTAGGATTCAACTTGTCTAAATATATCAAATCATCATAAGCTTGGCGAAAATCTATTTTGTTTTTAGATTCTAATAATTTAATTGAATTAGCATACAAGTAACTAGATAAACCATTTTTGCTTGAAATGATATCATCTGAATAATTAGCCTTATTAAAAGTAGCATTTCTTCCTTCTTTTATTAATTTTAAAGGTAATATTTGGTTTATTTTATCTTGCCTAGTTTGTAATCCTAAATATAGATTATATACTTTTTCAAAATTTGACGCGCTTGCTTCTTTAACCAATCTGTTAATTTGAGTCAAATCGCGTTCATTTGCCTTTGCATATACTTCTTGTAATAAATAAACATAATCTTGTTTTCCTTTGGCATCTTTATTTTTACTTAATTTAGATATGGCTTTACCGATTGCTGCATCATAATTTCCGAAACTAATTAAACGTTCTATATTTCCAGTTCCACAAGCAAAGAGTAAAAGTGTTAATGCTAGTAAAGTAATTTTTTTCATAGTATTTGGGTTTTAGCAAATATATTATATTTTTAGGTGTCCAAAAAAAATGCTATTCTGTTAAGAATAGCATCTTATTTTAAATATTTTGATTTTTATTTGATTTCAAAAGCTGGTAATATTTTCCCAACACATTCACCAAAACCGATTCTTACTTCCTTATTTTGGCAGTAACCACGCATTATAACGGTGTCGTTATCGTTAATAAACTTACGTTCAGAACCATCATTTAATTTTATAGTATTTTTTCCACCCCAAGATAATTCTAACATAGAACCATAACTATCAGGTGTTGGTCCAGAAATTGTTCCAGAACCCATCATATCTCCCGAATTTACTCTACAACCATTCACCGTGTGATGTGCTAATTGTTGAGCCATTGTCCAATACATATATTTAAAGTTCGATTTGCTAATCACAGTTTCAGTACTGTTTTCAGGTTTTAAAGAAACTTCAAGGTTAATATCAAAAGTATGTTTGTCTTTTTGTTGAAGATATTTCATTGGAGCAGGAGATTGCTCACAACTTTCAGTTTTAAAAGGCTCTAAAGCATCCATTGTAACAATCCAAGGAGAAATAGTAGAAGCAAAGTTTTTAGCTAAGAAGGGTCCAAGTGGCACATATTCCCATTTTTGAATATCTCTTGCGCTCCAATCGTTAAATAAAACCATTCCGAAAATATAGTCTTCTGCTTCATCAATAGGTACAGGTTCTCCTAACACATTGGCATCTGTAGTGATAAAAGCCATTTCTAACTCAAAATCTACTAATTTAGAAGGTCCAAAAACAGGCTCTGTTGCATCAGCTGGCAAAGTTTGGCCGTTTGGTCTTCTAATATTTTTTCCACTAGGAACAATTGTAGAACTTCTACCATGATAACCTACAGGTATATGTAACCAGTTTGGTAATAAAGCATTTTCTGGATCACGAAACATTTTACCAACGTTAGTTGCATGTTCTTTTGAACTATAAAAATCTGTATAGTCACCAATTTGAACTGGTAATTGCATTTCTATATCATCCATTTTAAAAATAACGATATCTCTTTGTTTTTTGTTATCTCTTAATGATGAATTATTTTCGTCAAAAATTTCAGCTAATCTGTTCCTTACAAGCCTCCATGTTTTTTTTCCGTCTGAAATAAAATCATTCAGTGTGTCTTGCATGAACATATCATCTGTTAAGTCTATACCATTAAAATAACCTAATTGTTGAAGTGCTCCCATATCAATTGCACTATCTCCAATTCGAGTTCCTATAGTAATTACATCTTCTTTTGTAATAAAAACACCAAAAGGAATGTTCTGAATAGGGAAGTCACTATTTTCAGGAACTTCTAGCCATGATTTTCTTTTTGGGTCGTTTGCATTATTTGGCATATGTATCTTGTTGATTTATTGTTGAAAAATTAATAACCAAATATAAACTTTACTATTAGTTTAACAAACGATTTTTGTAAATTTGAAGAAAATTTAACGAAAATTCATCAAATGCAACGCGACAAACAAATCTTTGACCTAATTCTTGACGAACAAGACAGACAAATTCACGGAATTGAATTAATTGCTTCAGAAAACTTTGTAAGCGACCAAGTAATGGAAGCTGCAGGCTCTGTGCTAACTAATAAATATGCTGAAGGATATCCTGGTAAGCGATATTATGGTGGTTGTGAAGTAGTAGATATAGTTGAACAAATAGCAATAGATAGAGCTAAAGCTTTATTTGGTGCTGAATATGCAAACGTGCAACCTCATTCTGGCTCTCAAGCAAACACGGCTGTTTTTTTTGCCTGTTTAAAACCTGGAGATAAAATTTTAGGTTTTGATTTATCTCACGGTGGACATTTAACACACGGTTCACCAGTTAATTTTTCAGGAAGATTATACGACCCTGTTTTTTATGGAGTTGACAAAGAAACTGGAGTTTTAAATTATGATAAAATCCAAGAAATAGCTACAAAAGAGCAACCAAAAATGATTATTGCTGGTGCTTCTGCTTATTCTAGAGATATGGA
Organism: Flavobacterium sp.; assembly: GCA_047622645.1. Taxonomy (GTDB): domain Bacteria; phylum Bacteroidota; class Bacteroidia; order Flavobacteriales; family Flavobacteriaceae; genus Flavobacterium. The sequence continues at coordinate 12,306 of JBLHNH010000003.1, read as the reverse complement.
TTTTAAAAAATTTAGAGAGATTGCAGATTCAGTTGGAGCTTTATTATTAGCAGATATTTCGCATCCTTCTGGCTTAATTGCAAAAGGTTTAATGAATGATCCTGTTCCTCATTGTCATATTATTACAACAACTACTCATAAAACATTACGCGGACCAAGAGGTGGATTGATAATGATGGGTAAAGATTTTGAAAATCCTTGGGGTTTAAAAACACCAAAAGGAGAAATTAGAATGATGAGCCATCTTTTAGACATGGCTGTTTTTCCTGGAAATCAAGGTGGACCATTAATGCATATTATTGCTGCTAAAGCAGTTGCTTTTGGAGAAGCTTTAACAGATGAGTTCTTTAGATATACTATGCAAGTGCAAAAGAATGCTAAAGCAATGGCAGAGGCATTTGTTAAAAGAGATTATGATATTATTTCGGGTGGAACAGATAACCACATGATGTTGATTGATTTAAGAAATAAGAACATTACAGGAAAAGAAGCTGAAAATGCATTAGTAAGAGCTGAAATTACTGTAAACAAAAACATGGTTCCTTTTGATGATAAATCACCATTTGTAACTTCAGGTATTCGTGTTGGAACACCAGCAATTACTACTCGTGGAATGGTTGAAGGTGATATGGAAACGATTGTTGCTTTAATCGATAAAGTTTTAACAAATCATACAGATGAAGATATTATTGAACAAGTTGCAGAACAAGTAAACCAATTAATGGGAGAAAGAGCAATGTTTGTTTTTTAGTATTTTAAATCACAATAAAAAAGTCACTTTAGTTTTTTAATGAATTAAAGTGACTTTTTTTATGCACAAGTCTTAAATATCTATTAATAAACCGATTTTAAGGGTCGAATCTTTTTTCAATTAATTATATTTGCAGTCGAATAAAATCTCTTTTTTACTGAATAATTCTCGTTATGAACAAATCTATATTTTCAATACTTTTTTCAACTCGTTTAATGGCCTTTTTATTTATTGCTTTTGCTGCTTCAATGGCAGCTGGAACATTTATAGAAGATGCTTATAATACAGATGTTGCTAAAAAAATTATATATAATTCTTGGTGGTTTTCAACTATAATGGTGTTTTTTGTCATTAATTTTGTTGGAAACATTAAACGTTATCAATTATATAAAAAAGAAAAATGGGCAACATTGACGCTTCATTTATCTTTTATCTTAATTTTAATAGGTGCTTTTGTAACAAGGTATATTAGTTATGAAGGAATGATGCCAATTAGAGAAGGAGAAACTTCTTCAGTATTTTATTCTGATAAAACTTACATAACTGCATTTGTAGATGGTGAGTATAAAGGCGAAATGAAACGAAAAACCTTTTCTAAAGATATTTTGTTGACACCAATTAATTCGTTTTTTGCCAATAATAATTTTTCTATTACAGATAATTTTAGTGGCGTTCCTTTTGAAATTGAATATAAAGATTTTGTAATGAATATTTTAGAAACCTTTGTACCCAATGAAAAAGGACAATTCTATATTAAATTAGTTGAATCTAGTTCAGGTTCTCGTCACGAACATTATTTAAAAGAAGGTGAAGTTCAGAATATTCACAACATACTTTTTGCATTTAATAAATTTACTGAAGGCGCAATAAACTTGACTAAAGTAGGTGATGCTTATACGATTCAAGCACCTTTTAAAGGAGATTTTATGCGAATGGCTGATAAATTTCAAGGTGCTGTTACTAAAGATTCTGTTCAACCTTTAATGCTTCGCTCATTGTATAATCTTGGCGGAAGTCAGTTTGTATTGCCAGAGCCAGCTATCAAAGGAAATTTGGAAAACAAATCAAACAATGATTATAAAGATAAATCAGCAGATGATGCTTTAACCGTAACTATAAAAGCACAAGGAAAAGAAGAACAATTAACCTTAGTTGGTTCTAGAGGAAAACAAGGTATTCCTCAAAATGTAAAAGTGGGTGATTTAGATTTTACTTTGTTTTATGGAAGTAAAGTTTATGATTTACCTTTTTCAATTAAGTTAGATGATTTTATTGCGGATAAATATCCAGGAACAGAAAAAAGTTATTCAGCTTATAAAAGTATTTTAGAGATTGCGGACAAAAGAGAGAATAAAGTTTTTAAAGACAGTGTTTATATGAATAATATATTAGACTATGATGGACACAGATTTTTTCAAGCCGGATTTGATCCTGACGAAAAAGGAACTAACTTATCAGTAAATCACGATTTTTGGGGAACTTGGATTACTTATATTGGGTATTTTTTATTGTATTTTGGTTTATTGGCAATATTATTTGATAAAAACACTCGATTTGCAGATGTAAAGCGCAAGTTAGAAAGCATTAAACTAAAGAAATCTAAATTGCTTACTATTGGATTTTTATTGTTTTCATTTATAGGGTTCTCTCAACATGATCACGATGAAAATACAAATGCATCAATTAAACCAGATGGATTAAAAGCATTAGAGTTTATAAAAAAATATAATGTTTCTGAAGAACAAGCCGATACTTTTGGAAAAATTGTGATTCAAGATGCAGGAGGAAGAATGAAGCCAATCAATACTTTTTCGTCTGAATTATTGCGTAAAGTTTCAAAAAATGATACCTATGAAGGTATGAATTCTGATCAAGTATTACTTTCTATGACGCAGTTTCCTGAATATTGGTATCAAATACCGATTATTTATTTAAAAAGAGGAAACGATAGCATCAGAAAAATTGCAGGAATTGATAAAGACGCAAAGTATGCCGCATTAATTAACTTTTTTGATGAAAAAGGAAATTATAAACTAGTTCCTCAACTTGAAAAAGCAAATACAAAAGCAATTCCAAATCAGTTTGAAAAAGATTTTTTAGATATTGATAAAAAAGTAAACCTTTTGTATTCTGCAATTGGTGGTCAAATATTAAAAGTGTTTCCGATTCCAAATGATGTTAATAATAAATGGGTTTCCTATTTAGAGATTGATAAGCCAACAGGAACAGCTTTAGATACTATAAAAAATGTATTGCCCTTCTATCTAAACTCAATAAATAAATCATCTCAAACAAACGATTATACTTTGCCTAATAGCCTTTTAATTGGTTTAAGTAAGTATCAAAAATTATATGGTTCAAAAGTCATGCTATCAGACAAAAAGATTGAATCAGAAATACTATACAATAAATACGATATCTTTAAAAAGTTGCATTATTGGTATTTGATAGCAGGAATTTTAATGCTGGCTTTTACCATAATTGGAATGTTTAAGTCAAAAAAATGGATTAATTATACAATAAACGGATTTCACGTATTAATAGGACTGTTTTTCGTTTTACACACTATTGGTTTAATTGTACGTTGGTATATTTCGGGTCATGCTCCTTGGAGTGATGCTTATGAAAGTATGATTTATGTAGGTTGGGCTACGATGTTCTTTGGTTTAGCATTCGATATAAAATCAAAATTAACTGTCGCTTCTACAGCCTTTGTTGTTTCTATGATATTAATGGTTGCCCATTGGAATTGGATGGACCCAACAATTGGTACTCTTCAACCAGTTTTAAATTCATATTGGTTAATGATTCATGTAGCCGTAATTGTGGCTAGTTATGGGCCATTTACTTTAGCAATGATGCTTGGATTAGTTGCTTTGTTCTTAATGATTTTTACAACAGAAAAGAACAAAGAAAGAATGAAGTTGAGTATTCAAGAATTGACCTATATTAACGAATTAGCTCTAACTGTTGGTTTAGTGATGTTGACTATTGGAAATTTCCTTGGTGGTCAATGGGCTAACGAAAGTTGGGGAAGATATTGGGGATGGGATCCAAAAGAAACTTGGGCTTTAATCAGTATTATGATTTATGCTTTTGTTATTCACGCACGATTTGTTCCTGCATTGAGAGGCTTATGGGTTTACAACTTTATGAGTGTACTAGCTTTTGCATCTATATTAATGACTTATTTTGGTGTGAATTTCCATTTAAGTGGAATGCATTCTTATGCTTCTGGAGAAAAACAAAACGTTACGTATTATTTTTATATTCTTGCAGGTGTATTAGTAATTGCCTTTTTCGCTTTAGCTAAATATCGAAAGTATTATAAGAAATAAGCATTAAAGATTTCTTAAATAAGTCATTAGCTAATCTTTTTTTTCGTAAATTTGATTTATATGATAAAAGCGCATTACATACTTTTTATTCTATTTTGTGGTTTTTTATTAAACCCTATGGATTCTTATGGATGTAATTCTTCTGAAAAAACTTCATCAAAAAAAACGTGTTGCGAATTAAACATGGATTCCCAACAAAATAATGAAGTTGAAAAATCTTGTTGTAAAAGCTCTAAATCGGAAAAGAAATCATGTGATGGAAGTTGTAATAATTCTAACTGTAGCCTTACAATACCTTTTTCATGCATAATTTCTAATTTTCCATTTAAAGCAGTTACATCAATTGAATTGATTGTTTCTCCAAATACTAATTTTTTCTATTTAGAAAAAAATATTCTTACACACTATTTTAGTATTTGGTGTCCTCCAAAAATAAGCTAAAAACTTATTGTATAGCCAAACTTATGGCCTATTCTTATTGGTTTTTCAACTAATAAGAGAAAATTTAGTTACAAATAATTTAAAATTCACAAAATGAAATCAATAAAAAACATATTGATGCTAACTATTATGTTGGTATCATTCACTTCTAGTTACGCACAAATTAAAAATTCGAAAACAGATACTGCTGAAGTATTTGGAAACTGTGGAATGTGCAAAAAAACAATTGAAAAAGCAGGAACAGTTAATAAAGAGTCTTCTGTAATCTGGGATAAGGACACTAAAATTGCCACTATCACTTATGATGATAAGAAAACTAATAAAGAAGCCGTTTTGAAAAAGATTGCTTTGGCAGGATATGATAATGCTTCTTTTTTAGCTCCTGATGATGTTTACAATAATCTTCCTGGTTGTTGTCAATATGATAGAGTAGCAAAAACACCAATTAAAGATGAAATGAAATCAGAAATAAAAAATGAAACAGATCATTCTGAACATAACATCAATGCAGAAATAAAAGATGAAGTTAATGCAAAAATGGAATCAAAACATGATGACATGAAAGCCAAAATGGAATCCAAAAAGAGTATAATAAAAACAGCGGAAATAAAAAAAATTAATCAACTAGATGTAATTTATGAAAATTATTTTGCTGTTAAAGACGCTTTGGTTAAAACGGATGGAAATGCGACTCAAAAAGCAGCGAAAGCATTAGCAATTTCAATTGATGCTGTAAAAATGAACGAACTAAAAATGGATGTTCATATGGTTTGGATGAAAGTCATGAAAAATTTAAAATCGGATGCAACAGCAATTGCTAATTCAAAAGACACTAAAAAACAAAGAGATTCATTTGATTCACTTTCTGAAAACATATACAAATTAATTAAAGTTTCTAAAACTGATTCAACAGTTTATTTGCAACATTGTCCAATGGCAAATGATGGAAAAGGAGCCAATTGGTTGAGCAAAGAAAATACAGTTAAAAATCCCTATTACGGTTCTATGATGTTGAGTTGTGGAAAAACTGTTGAAACCATTAAATAATTCAACTATGACAGAAAGAATTTATTTACTAATTGCAATTCTATTTTTTTGTCTATCTAATGCACAAATAAAAGTTGGTGATTCTTTACCTAATTTAAAATTAAAAAACACAAAAAATGAGGAAATTTCGATTTCCTCATTCAATGGAAAACTCATATTAATTGATTTTTGGGCTTCATGGTGTGCACCTTGCAGAGTTGCTAATAAAAAATTAGTTCAATTACATAAAACCTTAGATAGTGATCTAGAAATTATTGGAATTTCATTAGATAAAGACAGTGCAAAATGGATTAAAGCAATTGAAAAAGACAAAATTAAATACACACAACTAATTGACCCTAATGGATTTGATGCTATGAGTTCAACAATATTTGGAGTTGAAGAATTGCCAACAACCTATTTATTTAATAACGATGGAATTTTAATAGCAGTTAATCCTTCAAATGAACAACTACTTAATTTAAAAAATAAAAAATAATAATGAAAAATATAATAATCACAATATGTACCTTTTTATTCGCTTTGCAAACGAATGCACAAATAGTAAAAGCCGAAATTATAGCAACAGGATTAACTTGTTCTATGTGTTCTAATGCCATTAATAAACAATTAAAAAGTTTACCAGAAGTGGAATCAGTAGAAACTGATTTAAATACGAATACTTTTACGGTAATAATGAAAGCAGGAGCAATTACAAATCCCAATTTGTTTAAGGAAAATGTCGAGAAAGCTGGTTTTTTTGTTGGTTCATTAGTTCTTACTGTTGATTCAAAAGCATTGAAAAGCTTTATAAATATTGATGAAAAAGAAATTCCAAATACAAATGAATTCCAAATACAAGTTTTAGATAAGGGTTTTGTAACGGATAAGGAATTTAAAAAGCTTTCCAAAAAATACAAAAATTCAGAAACGTATTTAGTAAATAACGATGATGATTTTCATTTTAAAATTCTAAATTAATGAAGAATATTTATTTAGTAATCGTATTTTTTTTGACACAAAGTATATTTAGTCAAGAGTTATTTGTTGTTACTGATCCCGCAAGTAATGTTCCTACAAATACTTTATCAACTAGACTTTTTAATTCTCTATTTAAAGAAAAATTGACTGATGAATATAATTATCACTTAATGCCTGAACTCACATATGGGTTGAATAAAAATTTTATGTTTAGAGGAACGGCTTTTATAAGTAATAGAAACAATGGTCTAGTTACAGAAGGTGGAAGTTTTTATACAAAGTATCGTTTTTTTTCTTCAGATGACTTAAACAGTCATTTTAGATTGGCAGCTTATGGACGATATAGTTTCAATAATTCTGACATTCATCAAGAACAAATTGAAATTATGGGACATAATTCAGGTTATGAAGCTGGATTAATAGCTACAAAGTTAATACATAAAGTAGCCATAAGTTCTTCTTTAAGTTTTGAAAAAGCTTTAGATAATGGTACTAATAATCCATTTCCAGATGTTTTAGGCAATTCTGCAACGAATTATACTTTTTCAATTGGTAAATTAATGTATCCTAAAAAATACACTAGTTTTAAACAAACCAATATTAATTTAATGCTTGAGCTTGTTGGTCAAACTATTAATGAAAATGGAAAGTCTTATTTAGATGTTGTTCCTGCGGTTCAATTTATTATCAATAGCCAAGCACGTATTGATTTAGCCTATCGTCATGAATTAATTAGTTCAATGCTACGAACAGCTCCAAACGGTGTTTATCTAAATTTAGAATACAATTTTTACAATGTATTTTAATACAAAAATATGAAACTTTACATCAAAAACATGGTTTGTAACCGATGTATTTTAGTGGTTAAGTCTAAGTTGGAAAAACTCGGACTTAACTATCTATCTGTAGAGTTAGGTGAAGCTACCTTTCAAGATGAAATATCTAAAGAAGATAAAACAGAAATTTCCAAACAGCTTGAAATTTTAGGTTTTGAAATTTTGGACGATGTAAATAGTAAAACAATTGAAAAAATAAAAAGTATTCTCATTGACTTAATTCAAAATAAGAATAACGATATAAACATTACAATTTCAGACTATCTGAAAGAAAAATTACATCAAGATTATAGTAAACTCAGTAATTTATTTTCTGAAGTAGAAGGTATTAGTATTGAAAAATATTTGATTAATCTAAAAGTCGAAAAAATAAAAGAGCTAATAGTTTATAACGAACTAACTCTTTCTGAAATCGCAAATTTATTGCATTATAGCAGTAGTGCACATTTAAGTAATCAGTTTAAGAAAGTAACTGGTTTTTCACCTTCTTATTTTAAAAAAATGAAAGGAAATAAAAGAACACAACTCGATCAATTATAAATTTTGCAAAAGCTATCCATAATTGTGTAAACTTTTGGATATTTAATTTCCGAAATTTGTAATATTAAAATCATAACATTATGACACACACATATCACATTGAAGGAATGACTTGTTCTGGTTGTGAAGCCAAAGTAAAAAAAGACTTGTCTGCTGTTGAAAATATTACTGAAGTAATCGTTTCGAATGAAGATGAATTGGCTACAATTACCATGTCAAAACATGTTGAACTAAATGTTTTACAGGAAGCCATTGGTGGAAAAGACAGTAAATATCAAATTTCGTTACCAAACACTACGAATCAAGCTAAACCAAAAGCAGATTGTTGTTCAAACAATCATAAGCTAGAAAATAAAGATTTAGATAATAGCCCCCTTTTGGGGGTTGGGGCCTATTATTGTCCGATGCATTGCGAAGGAGACAAAGTATATGATAAAGCTGGTGATTGTCCTGTTTGCGGAATGGATTTGGTAAAAGAACCAACTCATAACGTAGCTGTTCAATATACTTGTCCAATGCATCCTGAAATTATTCGAGATGAACCAGCAGGTTGTCCAATTTGTGGAATGGACTTAGTGCCTATAGAACCAACCGAATCAGAAGAAAATAAGACCTATGAAAAATTATGGTATAAAATGAAGGTTGCCATGTTATTCAGTATTCCAGTTTTTATTATTTCTATGTCTGATATGATTCCTAATAATCCATTATACCAACTAATGGATTTAGAAAAATGGAATTGGGTGCAATTTGCTTTAACCATACCAGTTGTATTTTATGCTTGTTGGATGTTTTTTGAAAGAGCGTGGAAATCTATAGTTAATTGGAATCTAAACATGTTTACCTTAATTGGAATTGGAACAGGTGTTGCATTTGTCTTTAGTATTATAGGAATGCTTTTTCCAGGTGTTTTTCCATATCAATTTAAAACATCAGAAGGAACAGTTCATCTTTATTTTGAAGCTACAGCTGTTGTGTTGACCTTAGTTTTATTAGGGCAATTGCTTGAAGCTAAAGCACACAGCAGAACTAGTGGTGCGATTAAAGAATTACTAAAATTAGCACCAACACAAGCTACTTTAGTTGTAGACAGTCAAGAAAAAGTGATTTCTATACATGCTATTGAAAAAGGCGACATTCTTCGTGTAAAACCTGGTGAAAAAATTCCAGTTGATGGAACAATTACAGAAGGAAGCAGTACGATTGATGAATCGATGATTACTGGCGAACCTATTCCTGTTGATAAAAAAATAAATGACACTGTAAGTTCAGGAACCATAAACGGAACAAAATCTTTTTTAATGATTGCAGAAAAAGTAGGCTCAGAAACGTTGCTTTCTCAAATCGTTCAAATGGTTAGTGATGCAAGTCGTTCAAGAGCTCCTATTCAAAATTTAGTAGATAAAGTAGCTAAATACTTTGTTCCTATTGTAGTTCTGATTTCTGTTTTGACATTTTTTGCTTGGTGGATATTTGGACCAGAACCAAAGTTAGTTTATGGTTTTGTTAATGCAATTGCAGTATTAATTATTGCATGTCCTTGTGCTTTAGGATTAGCTACGCCTATGTCAGTTATGGTAGGAGTAGGGAAAGGAGCAAAATTAGGTGTGTTAATTAAAAATGCCGAAGCCATAGAAAAAATGGATAAGATAGATGTGCTGATTACAGACAAAACAGGAACATTGACGGAAGGAAAACCATCAGTAGAAAAAATTGTAGTAAAAAATGAAATAGAAAAGGAAGTATTAGGAAAAATAGCTTCTTTAAATCAAAATAGTGAACATCCTTTGGCTACAGCTGTTGTAAATTTTGCTAAATCCAAGGAAGTTTCTTTTTCTAAAGTAGATAATTTCGAATCCTTTACAGGAAAAGGAGTTGTTGGTTTCATTGGAAAAGAAAAAATCAGTTTAGGAAATAAAAAAATCTTGGAGCAAGATGGCATTGAAGATTTTTTAGGTATCGAGCAAGAAGTAATTGCTGAACAAAAATTAGGCAAAACTGTTTCCTACATTGCTATTGATAATAGAGTAGTGGGATACATTACCATTACTGATGCTATTAAAAAATCAAGTTTTGAAGCGATTAAAGAATTAAAAAGACAAGGTGTAGAAGTTATCATGTTAACAGGTGATAATGAAAATACAGCTCAAGCCGTTGCTTCAGAATTAAACCTTACGAATTTTAAAGCAAGCTTTTTGCCACAAGATAAATTAGAATACATAAAAAAATTACAAGCACAAGGAAAAATTGTGGCTATGGCTGGTGACGGAATAAATGATGCTCCAGCATTAGCACAATCTGATATCGGAATTGCTATGGGAACAGGCACTGATGTCGCTATTGAAAGTGCGAAAATTACATTAGTAAAAGGAGATTTACAAGGAATTGTAAAAGCAAAAAACTTAAGTCACGCTGTGATGAAAAACATCAAACAAAATCTGTTTTTTGCTTTTATCTATAATTCAATAGGTATTCCTATTGCAGCAGGAGTTTTATTTCCGGTTTTTGGATTATTGTTATCTCCAATTATTGCAGCTTTAGCTATGAGTTTTAGTTCAGTTTCAGTCATTGCTAATGCCTTGCGATTACGAACCATAAAAATTTAAAAAATGAATAAAATATATTATTTAGTATTTACATTAATAATTACAACTACCCTATTTGGTCAAAATGTAGTTCGTTATGATTTACATGTTAGAGATTCTATTGTTAATTTTTCTGGAAAAGAAAAAAGAGCGATTGCAGTGAACGGACAAATTCCTATGCCAACTTTGACTTTTACGGAAGGAGATATTGCAGAAATTCATGTTTATAATCATCTAAATGAGGGAACTTCTTTACATTGGCATGGATTATACCTGCCTAATAAAGAAGACGGTGTACCTTATCTAACTCAATTGCCAATAGAACCCGGTGCAGAATTTATATACCGTTTTCCAATTATTCAGTCAGGAACACACTGGTATCATAGCCATAGTGGTTTACAAGAACAAATAGGAATGTACGGCTCATTAGTTTTAAAGAAAAAAAATAATGATCCAACCTTTAGAAAAGGAATTGATGATATTCCACAAGTTCCTATTATTTTAAGCGAATGGACCGATTATAAACCAGAAAATGTGCATAGAATGTTGCATAATGCTTCTGATTGGTTTGCTATCAAAAAAGGAACCACTCAAAGTTATGCAGAAGCCCTAAAAGAAGGTCATTTTAAAACAAAATTAACTAATGAATGGAAACGAATGTTAGCCATGGATGTTAGTGATGTTTATTACGATAAGTTTCTAATTAATGGTAAAAAAGACAGTCAACTTTCCCAATTTAAAGCTGGAGATAAAGTTAGATTACGCATTTCAAATGGGGGAGCATCTTCTTATTTTTGGTTAAAATATGCAGGAGGAAAAATTACCGTTGTTGCCAATGATGGAAATGATGTTGAACCTGTTGAAGTTGATCGATTGATAATTGGAGTTTCTGAAACTTATGATGTTGTTATAACGATTCCTGCTGAAAATACGTCCTTTGAATTTTTAGTAACTCCAGAAGATAGAACCAAATCTACTTCTATTTATATTGGAGAAGGGATTAAACAATTGGTTAGCCGAATGCCAAAATTGAAGTATTTTGAAGGAATGAAAATGATGAATGACATGATGAATGTTAATGGTACAATGAATAATATGGGAATGGACATGAGTTTACAAAAAATGGACATGAATACAGTAATGTATCCTGAAATATCTGGAAAACCCATGAAAATGAATGAAGGAAAAATGGACATAAATTCAGAGAAAGACAAAATAGTTACTTTAAATTATTCTATGTTAAAATCACCCACAAAAACAACGCTTCCAAAAGATGCACCAGTTCGCGAGTTGCGATTTGAATTAACTGGAAACATGAACCGTTATGTTTGGAGTATGGATAATATTGTACTTTCTGAAACCGATAAAATCTTGATTAAGAAAGGAGAAAATGTCCGCATTACTTTATATAATAATTCCATGATGCGTCATCCAATGCATTTGCACGGTCATGATTTTAGAGTTTTAAATGGCCAAGGAGAATTTGCTCCTCTTAAGAATGTTTTAGACATCATGCCAATGGAAACGGATGTAATTGAATTTGAAGCTAATGCTGATGGCGATTGGTTTTTTCATTGTCATATTTTATATCACATGATGGCAGGAATGAATCGTGTTTTTAGTTATGAAGATTCAAAACCAAATCCATATTTACCTAATAAAGAAAAAGCCTATAAAAAATTACAAGCAGAAAGCAATCAGTTTCATTTAATGGCAGAAAATGATTTTGCAACGAACGGAAATGATGGAAAAGCAATGTTACAAAATACACGATGGAGTATTGGTACAGAATGGCGCTTGGGTTATCA
>JBLHNH010000002.1:0-48194 GCA_047622645.1 Flavobacterium sp. | reverse complement strand
CTCTTTTTTTAATTGTGCATCAAAACAAGCTTTTTGATCTGCTTTAGATACATTTTCACAACTTGGAAATCTTGGCAAAAACTCTACAACAACAAAAACTTCTTCTTTATTTCCACCACCTGAGTTTTCGTCTATTGGCTCTTCGTTTTTACCAACATTAGCAGTTGCAGCAGCATTTGAATCTTGATGTGAAGCATCTTTAATTAGATCATCATTAACATCCTTTTTTGTTATTACAAATTGATTGATAACTTTTGGTGGAACAACAGGTTTTATAATTGTTTTTACAACAGTTTTTTTAACCGTTTCCACAACGTTAGCTTCTTTTGCCGGACTATATTTAAAAGGTTTTTCGAAATCTATTATACGTTCTTTTTTAAGAGCGAAATTACTATCTATTGTTTTAAAATTAAATTCTAAAACAAACAACACGGTTACCATTGCAGCAATTAATCCTAATTGGAAATAAATAAAGCTATTTTTAGACTTGTCTATCATTTTAACATTTGGTTTCATACTAATTTGTTTTAAAAGTTAATTAAATACCAACAAACAAATTATGTGCCAAAAAAAAACCCAATCTTACAAAGATTGGGTTTTAGTTAAAATATGAAAAATTTTATCTGTTTTCTAATTTAAATAAAATAGGTTGTGCATAACTTACTCCAACCGGCTTTCCTCTTTGTCTACCTGGAGTAAACTTTGGTAATTTTTTGATAATTCTTTCAGCTTCTGCTTCTAATAATTCACTATCTTTTTTTCCTGTTCCTTTTATTCTAAGACTAGTTACATTACCTGATTTATCAATTACAAACAAAACAGTAACTCTACCTTGAACACTATTCTCTTTTGCTCTTGAAGGATATTCAAAATATTTTTTAATGTGTTTATTCATTTGCTCCATAAAACATTCTTTTTGTTGACTTCTAGGCACTTTTTCACAACCTGGAAACAAAGGAACATCTTCTAAAACTGCAAAAGGCACATCTAAATCTACATCTTCTAATGTCCCTGTTACCTCACCAACAGTAGCTGCTCTAACAACAACAACTTCTTTTTCGCTTGTTTCTGTAGTTTCAATTTTTTTATCTTCAAGAATGACTTTATCATCAACAATTTGAATAACTTCTGGCGCTGGTGGTGGTGGTGGTGGTGCTTTTTGCACTTGCATAGTTAACGGAATAACTTCATCATCGATAAAATTATCAACTATTTTTGTTTTTTCAACTATAATAACTGGATCTGGAGTTTTTACTTCAATAGCAATATATGTCAAAATAGTAATTGCTGCCAATCCAATTTGGAAATACAACAAACTATTTCGTTTTGCGTCAACATTAGGATTCTTTTTTGGTTGCATGGTTATCTAATTTAGAGTACGAATATAAATAATAATTTTAAACTTTTTAAACTTTACTTGAAGAAAACTTATCTATGATGAAATAATTTAATATCACGGCACAAATTATACCTGATAGGTTTGCAATTGCATCATAAAAATCACCTTTCCTAGTTAAAGTAAAATACATTTGAATGAGTTCAATAATTATGCCATAAAAAAATGATAAAGCAATAACTATCATATATTTAAACCTCATCTTTCCATTAACAATTCTTAACAACAAAAATGTCAATATAAAATAAAATGAAAAATGGACTACCTTATCACTATTGTGAATAGACGTAATTGTGTTTTTTTCAAAACTAACTAAACTAAGAATTGTTATTACTACAATCCAAATTATCATTAGCCCGATGTAGTAATTACGCTTCAACTAATGCTTTGTATGCGTTACTGTCTAACAATTCATCTAATTGAGAAGCGTCAGAAATCTTAATCTTTACCATCCAACCGCTTCCATAAGGATCGCTATTTACTTTTTCTGGTTCGCTTTCAAGAGAATCGTTAAATTCTATTATTTCACCTGAAACTGGTAGAAATAAATCAGAAACCGTTTTAACAGCCTCAACTGTACCAAACACTTCATCTTTATTTAAAGTTTGATCTAAAGTTTCAACCTCAACATAAACAATATCACCTAATTCTTTTTGTGCAAATTCTGTAATACCAACTGTTACTACATCACCATCAACGCTAACCCATTCGTGATCTTTTGTGTATTTTAAATTTTCTGGAAAGTTCATCTGTTATATATTTTAAGCAAAATTAAATTTTTATAGGCAATAACTTCTATTTTTCTGAATTAATTTCCAAAATTATATCTTAAAGTAAATCCTGCTCTAACAGTTGTTAGTGGAAATGCTGTAGAAATAACTGCTTTTGAAAACTGGTGATCGTAATAGAATATGGCTGTAAAGTTTCTAGAGAATGAATAATCTGCCGTAAATTTAATTGACATTAAATTTTGACCCCCTGACAATTGATTGTTATTATAATCTAGATACCTAACTATTGTTTCATTTCTTCTGATAGAGAAATCAGCCTTTATGTTTACATCACTTTTAATTACTCCTGTTGGTGTATCTGCTAAAGTTGAACTTATCGTAACATCTTTTATTCTATATCCAACCCCAAAAGTATATTCATTTCCTTTTACTTCAGTTAAAAGATTATTATCAAAACTCATGTTTAAAGTTCTGTCTTTTTTCATTTCGGCTAAGAACTTTAAAGAACCTTTGGTTTCAAAGTCGAAACGAACTAATGGATTAAATTGTTCCGCTAAATTTACGTTTGATATAATTCTTTTAGCATAAATATTTCCGTTTTGGTCATTTACTTCTGGATTCAAATTAGATCTAAATTGGTTAATACCATAACTAGCTCTGTAACCGTGTTGAATTGAGAAACGTTTGAATTTATCCTTAAAGAACTTATAATTCATTAAACCAGTATATTTTACATTCCAATTTGGCAATGGTATTGATTTAAAATCATTTGTTGAAACCTTACTAGCACTTTGTCCAGAATAAGCTGCCAAGAAAGAAGGCAATAATACTTGTTGACTGTTCTTACCAAACCCTACTGGAAAACCATCTGCATCATAACTAGGAATTCCTCCAGCTCCATAATACGATTCTGCCAAACGCGTTGCAACAATTAGACGGTTATCTCTAAAATCTTGAAAAGATTGAGAAAAAACATCGTTACTTTCGCTAAAAGCTGTTTTTATTAAAATGGTCGAAATATTATAATTACCAAAATCATACGGTGATCTTGGATTGTATTGTCCGTCGGCAGAAACATCATATTGTTCAGAGAAATTTTCTGCTAAAGTTCTATCAGCGTTTAAATCTATTTTAAAGTCTTTGAAGACTTCCATTTGAGCGGTAAGATTCAATTGTTTGTTTTTTACTTGCGTAAAGTTTTGATTGAAATCAGGAAAATTTGTCAAATATCCATTTTTTGCTGCTTCATATCTAATATCTGATTGACTTCCTAAAACAAATCCAACCGTTGGTCTAGTTGTTCCAAAGAATCCAACTCCAGGTAAAAACCCTGGTAAAACTGTTCCGTTATTTTCGGTATAGTTAACTTGAATATTTTTCACACTAGTTAAAACTCCAATTAATCCTTTAACAAAAATATTTTGATCATTTGATGCACCAACTTTAGGTTTAGCTACAATTTTTTCACCTGGCTTTGGTGGTGCAGCTGCTTTAGTCTTAGGTGCTTTCTTAACTCCAATTCCTAACATTTTATAGAAAGAAGTCATGTCAAAAGTTGTATTTAACTTATGAGAATTTGCATTTTGTATTGTATTCCCTAATTGATAAATATCACCTTCTTGAGTTTCGATACTTGCAAAAGCACTAGATGAACGAGTCCAGTTATAATCAGAAGTATAAGAATAATTTGATTTAACAAATCCTAAAAACGGTAATTTATTAATAGGCAATTCATAATTAACTACTAATTGTTGATTGTGCTGATTTGGTGTTCCAGGATTCCAAAAATCATCCCAAATAGAAAACGAATCAATTGGCGCGTTATTAGAATCTAAATAATTTTTTACTAAGTTATTTGAGTTAGCATTGTAAACAAACGAAAGTGATTTTGTTAATTTATAATTAAAGCCGTAGTTATAATTAAAGAAGAAATTTCTTCTATACAAAGGGTCTAATTCAATTCCTTGCACATCAACTTGTCTGAATTGTTGTTTGTTGTATTGTCTTATAATATTTGAACTAAATGCAATACTTGTTGGTAAGAAATTAAAGTTAAAATCTTGTAAAGCTTTATAATAATTTCCTTTAGAAAATACTTTAGATTTCTTGAACGGCTCAATTGCTGAAGGTTTAAATGAATAAGCATAATCAACCGTTGTTTTAACTTGCTTATCTGTTAAACTTTCAATTTCAAAATCATGATGTTGTGTTTCGTTATAAGAATAAGAAAGCGTTAAGTTTTCAGGATCATATATGCGTTGTTTTTGATCTGGAGCTCTATCTTTTCTTACACCAATAAAGTTAATACTTTGTCTTTTGGTATAATCGATTGCTCTTTCTTCAATATTATCTCTTTCCGCTTGATCTGGAGTAATATCAAGTAATTGTTGTAATTCGATATCTTGGTAAAACGGATCGTATTTTGGTGTGATTTTTTCTTCACCAACCGCATAATTAAAAGGTAGATTTATACCCCATTTGATTGGCAATAATTTCCCTAAATTAAAATTGGTTACTAAATCATATTGTTTTACATCTTCTCTACTTCTTTCATTTGGACCTTGTTCTAAAGAACCAAAACCAATTGTATTTAATCTACCTGTGGCAGAAACAGTCGCAAAGTCGGCCATATTTGTATCTAAATTTGCTACAGCAGCATAACCACCTTTGTTGTCCATTTCGGACATACGTAACTCATTAAACCAAACTTCACCTCGAATAGGTTGCGAACCATTTTTATTTTTAACTCCAATCATTAAGGTTCTTACTAAACCAAAATTTGGATTACCTTTTATACCTAATGTTAATTTACTGTCAGATGAACCAATTGATTCCTCTTCTACATATCCTATTCCGTTAACATCATAAATAATTGAAGGATCGTTTGAAAGAGCTAGTATTTTTAACTTGGTCAATAAGGATAATGGAACATTAATCTCATTATCTGACAACCATACATCTTCTGCAGATCTTGCGCTTTGAGAAGAAACTTTTAAAGGCATTTCGACTTGATAGAAATTTTGCGTAAAGTCATTTCCAAAACGAATGAAAGCTACCATTTCATCATCTTGTAATGGAGTAGATTCTGGATTTGGCAAAGCTTCAGCGTGTAAAAACATACGCATTTTCTTAAACTGACGCATATCTACATTTACATTTTTGAAAACTGCTCTTGAATCAGTTGTCTGTAAACCATCTACATAATTACCCGAATTAGGATCATAAACCCTTAACGAAAGAGATTGTTCATTTTGATTAATAATAGTATTATTGTTGTACAACTGTTCTCTTTCTACACCAGGAGGAGCAACATAAGGAATAGGGGAGCGATTAGCGTTTTCTTGGATATTTACTGCAACAACATCAAATCCTGTGTTATCATCTGTTGGATCAGGATCTGTTTCATCTAAAGTATTTGTATATCTTCTCCACTCTCCTCTTACTAAATCTAAAGCTCCAAAACGCAACGTAACATCTTCATTAAAACCTGTAAGAAACATTCTCATAAAACGAATAGAACGAAAATCCGAAATTGAACCAACTGCATTAGCGGCTGCAGCTTCTAAAATTGGAATTTTATACTGTACCCATCTAGATTTTGCTTGTGTTCCATCGGGCAAGTCTATATTATCTACTAAACGAGTATCTACTACATAATTTTGTCCTATCTGTGGATTAGAATTAATATCAATTTCAAATTTATAATACGCATTTATGGTATTCATGGTATTATCTCTATTAATATCTTCTACATCAGGGAAAGTTGTACTTCCTCTATTTATATCCGACACATTAACAGGCGAATTTCCTTGTGTTCCATTGTAGTTTTTATATCTATCTAGAACACTACCAGTTGCATTCAAATAAAATTGATAATTATCTGCCGCAGGGTCAGGATTTCCAGCAAAAGCTGAAAATTGTGCGGCTTCTTCAGCATCTGACAAACCGTTTAAACCAACATCTTGTGCTAGTCTATTGCCATCATTTGTATCAAAAGCATAAATTAAAGATTGTGATGCTGGAGTTTTTCCCCAAACAGAAGCATTTGTTGCTGTTACTGCACCCGCTTCTGGCAATCCGTTTTCATATAATTTTCTTCCGTCTTTAAGAACATCTTCTGATATTTCTCCTAAGTTAAAAACAAGTTTACCTGTATTTGTAGTGTTTTCAACTACTCCTTGTTCATTATAATAAGGATCTAATACCCAAAATTGAATATATTCTACGTTTGATTGCTCAAAGTTTGTAGAATTTATACTTCTCATAATTCCACCCCAATTATCTTGTTCAGTTCCCGATGGAAAAGTATTACTAGCTGCTGCTGGGTTAAAATTATAAGGCCCACGTTCTTTTGGAAAATAAGTCAAGTCTAATGTAGAAACAACTTGTGTTTGTCCTTGAGCAATATCAGTTTGAGGATATAATTCTCGGCTAAAAATTCTTCTTGTTCTATTTGTTGATAAATCTTGATTTGAAATTCCTGCTGGAGCCTGTGTGTAGAAAACAGGATCAATGGAGTACCAAGACATTTTTGCTCTTTTATATCCATAAGATAAATCTCCTTCCGTTAATTCTCCTCCAAAATCTATTGGTGTACTGGCTAAACTCCAAGCAGAAGCAGAACGCATATCTATTGTTGTTTGAGAACCTTCAAAATCATCTATATATACTGTAGATTCACCATTAAAATTTGAAGTTTTTGAAGCTCCAGGTTTTAGATAAGCAATTTCACCTCTAAAGGATAAATTAGAAGGTACATCTGTATCAATATTTGGTAATTTATTTGCCAATCTTGTTAAGAAAGGCACTTCTGTAGAGAAATTACCGTTTAATCCGAAAATTGTATTGTTTACTGAATCTTGATTGTAATCTGTTTTTTGTGTGAAAGGTCTTTCAGACATATTTAAGATTGTACCACCAATTAAGAAATTTTCATTGAACTTGTGTTCCACATTCATTCCCCAAAAACGTCTAGTTTGTTGACCAAAAACAGCATTATTTTCTAATGAAACTTGAATAGGAGTATTTGAAGCCAACAAAGAAGTATCTGTAATATAAACTCTACCTAATTGATAGTTTACTGTGTAATCTATTCCTTCTACAAGAACTCTTCCACCAGCTGTAACAACCACAGAACCTTGAGGCACATTGAATGCTCCAATTGGAATTCCATCTCCAGAAGTTGATTTATATCTACCTCTTAATTGAAATTTATTTTTTTCGCTTTCTTGTAAAGCAGCCGCTTGTGTTTGCTTATATAAATTTCTAAAAACGTATTTATCTTGGTTTTCATTATAAGTTAAATCAACATCATAATCTTCGGTACCTACTTTTAATTTATCAAAAAGTAATTTTCCAAAAGGTTCTACATTGGTGAAAATAATTCTACCATATTGCGCATCTATTGTTATTCCCGGAATAAAATCGAAGAAACCATCACCTCCTTGTTGAGGATCATTTGTATAATTTAATTTATCTAAATTAAGCACTTTTATTAAAGGAGTTTCAGCTACACCAGCAGGTAAAGCTGTTGAACCTACTTGAGTTATATAATTTAAAGGAGAAGGATCTGTGTATAAGATGTTGAATTTAAAGTCTTCACTTTCTAATTGATAACCTCCTGGAATTTGATAAATATTTTTCATCATCAAGTCCCAAACTGGTTTATTTACATTGACTAAAGTTCCTTTTAACATTTTTAAAATCAAACTTTGCGTTGAAGGAGTTGCAACACCTGAAGTATTATCTACTTGAGTTGCATCAACACCGTCTGTTCCAAATTCTCCTACTTGATAAACTTCGTCACCAATTGTATATTGATATGAAACAGCTAAAACTTCATCATTTGAAAGTCTTTGATTTAAAGAAACATATCCTAATTGTGGGTGAAATGTAAATTCATTAGCACTTAATTTCCTAGCATTTTCTAATTTAACATAATCTTGCCCTTCAAGAACACCAGAAACATTAAAACCAGTTCCTGCAGTAGCAATATCTCTGATTCCATTATTTAATAAAGAACTAGGCTGTCCTATTTCAGTTGGGTCAAATTTATTGTTTTTATTATCTGTAGGGGTCTGAACAGGTACATTAAAAAAACCACCTGGAATTGGATTTAATCCAATTATTTCAGATTCTGCAATATTATTTAACTGAGACTCTCCTAAATCTTGAAGACCAATAATGTTTCTTAAATTATTGTCTTGCGTATTAACCCTGTTTTGTCTGTTTGTTATCCATACTTCAATACGAGTAATTTGAATTCTACTATCAACATAAGGATAATTTCTTAAAGCCCTGTCATAGTTATTTCTAAAATATTGTGATAAGAAATAGTGTCTATCATTGTCATATTCTTGGGCAAATAAACTAAAATCTTGAATTGTTGCTCCTCCTTCTGCATTAACGGTTTTAGTTTGTGATTTTTGTTCAGAGAAAACTCCTGTTATAGAAGTTTTTCCAAATTGTAATTGTGCTTTTACACCAAATAAACTTTGAGCACCACGAATAAGCGTACTATTTATTGGTAAACTAACATTTCCAACTTCGATTTTTTGAATAATATCGTCTTCTGTTGGTGTGTATTCTAATTTTATTAAATTTTGAAAGGCAAAAGTGGATTGTGTATCGTAATTTACATTTACATTTAAACGTGTTCCCACTTTTCCTTGTAAACCCATACTAATTCTTTGATTGAAATCGAAAGTAAAGTTTTTTCTATTTCTAGGAGAAAGCGCAGGATTGTCTTGTTTTGTAAAACGCATTCCTAAATCCATTTCGACAGAACCTGTAGGTTTTACATCAATTGTATTTCCCCCAAAAATGGTTTCAAATAGTTTTGAATTGACATAATACCTTGGTAATAAATTTCTTTTAGCTTCTTCAGAACCTTCTTTTTTTCCATCAACTGCACTTAGCTTTTGTTTATAATACTCCCGCATTGATTCTCTTAAAACCAATTCTTCATATTGAACTGGAGTAAGAATTATTGGATAATTAATATTAAAGCCATCAAAAGTATTAGAATAAATATATCTATCCGTTACAGGGTCATAAGTATAAGCTTCGAGAATACCACTAGGGTTTGATATGCTCAAACTTCCTTGACTATAGCCCATTTTAGTTGAATCAATTTCAACTTCTTGTGCAAATGCAAACGGAGCAACCAGTGTTAAAAAAACTGTTGCAACAAACTTAAATAAGTTGTTTAATAAGTTATTCTTTTCCAAGTAATTATAAGTTTTTTAATGCTAGTTTAATGATGTTTTCAACAGTTGCATTAGGATCTTCATTGATGATTTTATCAATCACTTTTTCTGCATTCTTTCTAATAAACCCTAAAACCTCCAAAGCAGATAACGCTTCTTCTTTATTTGTATTGTAATTAGATATTGAAACTTCGTCTAAACTGTATATTTTTAACACTTTGTCTTTTAAATCTAAAATAACTCTTTGAGCTGTTTTAGCTCCAATACCTTTAATAGACTGAATTGTAGCTACATCATTTGAGGCAATTGCTTGGATAATACTTGTTGGAGAAATAGAAGACAACATTGTTCTTGCAATGTTAGCTCCAATTCCTGAAACAGAAATCAATAATTTAAATAATTCTCTTTCTTGCTTTTCAATAAAGCCATATAAACTATGAGAATCTTCTTTTACTTGTAAAAAAGTATAGAGTTTTAAATTTTCGGAATCTGGCAATAATGAGAACGTATGCAAAGAAATATTAATATGATAGCCAACACCATTGCAATCAATAACAACTTCTGTTGGCGTTTTTTCTACTAATTTTCCCTGAATGTGTGTAATCATATAAAACTATTTAACGTTTGTTTTTTTAATTTTTCTTCCTTTTTCTTGAGCATCTACAACAGCAACTGCTGCCATATTAACCATTTCTTCAACACTTGCACCTAATTGAAAAATATGAACAGGTTTATCTAATCCCATCATAATTGGGCCTATAGAATCTGCTTTATTTAATTCTTTCAGCATTTTATAAGTAATATTAGCAGCGTCTAAGTTGGGGTAAATTAACGTATTTACTTTTTTATTTACTAATTTAGAAAAAGGAAATTTACTTTTTAGCAATTCAGAATTAAGAGCAAAATCAGTTTGAATTTCTCCATCTACTATTAAATCTGGATAATACTTATGTAGATAAGCAACTGCTTCTCTTATTTTTCTAGAACTTTCATTGTGTGAAGAGCCAAAATTCGAAAAAGAAACCATAGCTATCACTGGTTCCATACCAAACATTCTTACTGTTTTGGCTGTCATTAATGCAATTTTAGCTAAATCTTCAGCTGAAGGATTTACATTTATGGCAGTATCTGATAAAAACATTGGTCCACGAGAAGTCATCATCATGTTGGTTGTAGCAATTCTTGTTACACCAGGTCCTTTATCAATTAACTCCATTATTGGTTTAACAACCGTAGGATAACTTCTTGAATAACCTGTAACCAATGCATCCGCTTCGCCTACATTTACCATCATCGCAGCAAAATAATTACGCTCACGCATCCATTTTTCGGCATCTAAAAGAGTAATTCCTCTTCTTTTACGTGTTTTCCAAAATGCTTTAGCATATTTATTTCTTCTATCGTTTTCCTCATTGGTTTTAGGATCAATGATAGTAACATCTGCTTCGAAACCAATTTCTGCCATTAATTCTTGGATAATTTCTTTATTACCAAGTAGAATTGGCTCTCCTATACCTTCTTCAAGGACAATTTGAGCCGCCTTTAATACATCTAAATGATCTGCCTCTGCAAAAATTATTCGTTTTGGATTTGTTTTCGCTCTGTTTATTAGCAAACGAATCATTTTATTATCAGAACCTAAGCGTTCTAACAACTCTTCTTCATATTTTTCCCAATCTGTAATTTCAACCTGAGCAACACCAGAATCCATTGCTGCTTTTGCAACTGCTGGAGCAACTACTGTAATTAATCTTGGATCGAAAGGTTTTGGAATAATATAATCTTTCCCAAAGTTTAATTTAGTTTCACCATAAGCAATATTTACTTGCTCTGGAACTGGCGTTTTTGCTAGTTCAGCTAGAGCCTTAACAGCTGCCATTTTCATAGCTTCGTTAATTTTTGTAGCCCTAACATCTAAAGCTCCTCTAAAAATATAAGGAAAACCAAGTACATTATTAACTTGATTAGGATGATCCGAACGACCAGTTGCCATAATTATATCTTCACGAGCATTTATTGCTAGGTTATAATCAATTTCAGGCACCGGATTTGCCATTGCAAAAACAATAGGATTATCATTCATTGTCAACAACATTTCTGCTGTTAATATGTTTCCGGCAGAAAGTCCTAAAAAGACATCTGCGCCATTTAGTGCTTCAGCTAAATTTATTCCTTTTTTACCGTAAGAATATTTTTTTTGTAATTCAGATAAATCAGCTCTGTCTATAGACAGTACACCTTCTTTATCAAACATAATAATGTTTTCTAGTTTTACACCAAGTAAAACATATAAATTAGCACACGCTAAAGCAGCAGAACCAGCACCAGAAACAACAATTTTTACTTTGTCGATTTCTTTTTCTGCCAATTCAAGTGCATTAAGTAAAGCCGCTGATGAAATAATTGCAGTACCGTGTTGGTCATCGTGCATAACTGGAATGTTTAGTTCTTCAACCAAACGTCTTTCAATTTCAAATGATTCTGGAGCTTTAATATCTTCTAAATTTATTCCTCCAAAGGTCGGAGCAATATTTTTAACGGTTGCTATAAATTCTTCTATATCTTTTGTGCCTATTTCGATATCAAACACATCAATATCTGAAAATATTTTGAACAACAAGGCTTTTCCTTCCATTACTGGTTTAGAAGCTTCTGGACCAATATCTCCTAGTCCTAAAACAGCCGTTCCGTTAGTAATAACTGCAACTAAATTTCCTTTAGCAGTATATTTATATACATTATTGACATCTTTAGCAATTTCCAAACAAGGTTCTGCTACTCCAGGAGAATAGGCTAATGACAAATCACGCTGGGTGGCATATTTCTTTGTTGGGACAACCTGAATCTTTCCCGGTGTCGGTTTTGCGTGATATAATAAGGCTTCTCTTCGTTTTGTATCTTTATGCATATAACAGATTATATATGAACCTACAAAGTTAAAATAAGGATTGAAAGAAAAAAATTTTTATGAAGTTCTTTTCGTTGAAAAAAACTTATCTCAATAATGAAAAATGTCCTTTAACAATCCTTCCATTATTTAACTCAATTGTGTGCCAATAATCATCTGTGGGTAGTGTTTGTTTATTATAAGTTCCGTCCCAACCTAGACTTAAGGGATTAATCTGGGTTAATAATTTTCCATAGCGATCAAAAGTTCTAATTATGGTCTTTGCGTTTAGTTTTGCATAAACCCCTATGATGTTCCAATAATAGTTAAAACTATAAGCGTTTGGAGTGAAGTACTTTGTAGTACCTAATACATTTCTTTACTTTTAAATCTACAACCTCTTTCATCTTTTTACATAAACAGTATGTATTCTAGGCAAAACATTATTAAACACATTTGAGTCTTAATAAATTATAGCACCTAAGCTCTACAAAATATTATATGATTTTAAATAATTTAATTTCTCAATTTAAATTCTAAAATTGCTTCAAAAGGTTTTAATGTAATTAACGGTTTTATCAAAATAGGTGTATTCTTTTCAGTAATTTCATATCGTTCAACTACTGTGATAACAGCTAAAATCATTTCATACATGGCAAAATTATTTCCTATACACATTCTTTGTCCTGCTCCAAATGGATAATAATTTTTAGAAAATTTTATCTTATCATCTAAAAAGCGTTCAGGTATAAATTCCTCTGGGTTTTCCCAAAAATCGGGATGACGATGGATCTCGTATACAGAAAACAATAAATTTGTTCCTTTTGGCAAATCAAAACCATTAAAGTCATCTGCTTCTTTATTAATTCTATCAATAAAGTAAGCAGGTGGAAATAAACGCATGGCTTCTTCAATTACTAATTTAGTATAATTAGCGTTCTTTATCCAGTGCATTATATCAGAAGATTCGCTTTTTACTTTTTGAACTTCTTCTAAAATCTTTATTTGAGCTTTAGGATTTCTAGCTAATAATTCGCAAATAAAAGTTAATGCATTTGAAGTAGTTTCGTGACCCGCTGCAAATAAAATTAGAATTTCGTCTAACAATTGCCCTTCTTCCATTTCAGAACCATCTTCATAACGAGCATCAAGTAACATATCGAGCAAGTCATTTTGCTTTTCAGGATTTTGCTTTCTTTGATTAACTAACCGTTTTAAAATTGCTCTTGATTCGTCTATTAAGTTAATATGAAATTTTATTTTTCCAGAAAGCTTAAACCACCAACCTAAATAAGGTTGACGCAATTCTTTCACAAGCATTTGTTGCGTCACCTCAGTTGCATGTTGTAGTTTTTTGATATCATCTTCATTAATTTCAGAACTAAATAAAGATTTTACAACCGTTTGAAAAGCTAAATCATTAAATATCGGAAAAATATCAATAGGCTCATCTAAAACAATCTTGTCTAATTCTTTTTGAATAGTCGTATGAATAGTGTCTAACAAAAGTAATAATTGCTTTTTATGAAAAGCTGGTTGAATTAACTTTCTTTGTTTTTGCCACATTTCACCTTCAGAAGTCAACAAACCTTTTCCAATATACTTTGCTAAATCTTCTGTTTGAATAGGAGATTTTGAATAATTTTTTTGGTTTTTTTGCAACACATAACTCAAAAATTCTGCATCTCGAGTAAATACAACGGACTTTCCTAAACCAATATTTAGTCTAAATGAGTCCCCAAGTGATAAAAAATTAGCGTTATGAAACGGTAATGGATTTCGTAAAATAGAAATCGAATGTTTTATGAATTTAAGGAAAGAAACATTTGGTAGTTGTTTTAAATCACTCATGTTATTTATTTAAATTTAAAAAAGTCCTCCTTGAATGTTGTTTCTAATTTTACCTAAGTGCTTATATGCCTTGTCGGTAACTTCTCGCCCTCTTGGAGTACGCATTATAAAACCTTCTTGAATTAAGAAAGGCTCATACACTTCTTCTATTGTCTCACTACTTTCTGAAACTGCAGTTGCTAACGTGGATAGTCCAACAGGACCACCTTTAAATTTATCAATAATTGTTAATAGAATTTTATTGTCCATTTCGTCTAAGCCATGAGCATCTACATGAAGTGCTTTTAAGGCAAACTGAGCAATTTCGATATCTATACTTCCATTTCCTTTTATTTGAGCAAAATCTCTTACTCTTCGTAATAAAGCATTTGCTATTCTAGGTGTTCCCCTACTTCTACCTGCAATTTCGATAGCAGCTTCCATAGTTATTGGCATGTTTAAAATTAAAGAACTACGTTGAACAATTGTAGTTAATAGTTCCGTGTTATAATATTGTAATCGGCTTTGAATTCCGAAACGTGCTCTCATAGGAGCTGTTAACAAACCTGAACGTGTTGTAGCGCCGACAAGTGTAAACGGATTAAGGTTTAGCTGAACAGAACGCGCATTTGGGCCTGATTCAATCATTATATCAATTCTGAAGTCCTCCATTGCAGAATAAAGATATTCTTCTACAATTGGGCTTAAACGATGGATTTCATCAATAAAAAGAACGTCTCTTTCTTCAAGATTTGTAAGTAAACCGGCTAAATCTCCTGGCTTGTCTAATACAGGACCAGAAGTAATTTTTATTCCGACACCCAATTCGTTTGCTAAAATATTTGCTAAAGTTGTTTTTCCTAAACCTGGTGGTCCATGAAATAAGGTATGATCTAAAGCTTCTCCTCTTAGATTTGCAGCTTCAACAAAGATTTTAAGATTTTCTAAAACTTGTTCTTGACCTGTAAAATCATCAAATGATAAGGGTCTTAACTTTTTTTCTAAGTC
Source organism: Flavobacterium sp. (assembly GCA_047622645.1). Classification (GTDB taxonomy): domain Bacteria; phylum Bacteroidota; class Bacteroidia; order Flavobacteriales; family Flavobacteriaceae; genus Flavobacterium. The sequence goes on along the minus strand of JBLHNH010000002.1, from coordinate 33,134 downwards.
AAGTTCTTCAGGTTTATAATTTAAGTTTGTTGGGTCAAGGTTTTCATTCATATAGCAAATATAATTAAAGTTCCATAAAAAAACCTTTCCGTTATGGAAAGGTTTTAATATATGTTATTTAAATCTTAATGATGTAATTGTTCTTCTCCTTCTATCATAGGAACGTTTTGAGGAATAAAGTCTTCTTCAAAGCCAGGCTTACTATAATCATAAGGCCAACGATGAACTTCAGGAATTTCTCCAGGCCAGTTACCATGTACATGTTCTACTGGTGCAGTCCATTCTAAGGTGTTTGATTTCCATGGATTCATTGGTGCTTTTTTACCTTTAAAGATACTATAGAAAAAGTTCCAAAGGAAAGGAATTTGAAATGCAGCTCCAACTATTGCGAATACTGTTATTAATATATTAACATTTGCTAATTCATCAAATAAAGGAAAAGCTGTGTTTGTATAATAACGTCTTGGTAAACCAGCCATTCCGATAAAGTGCATTGGAAAGAAAACTCCATAAGCACAAACTGCAGTTACCCAAAAGTGAATATATCCTAAGTTCTTATCCATCATTCTACCAAACATTCTTGGGAACCAATGGTAAACTCCTGCGAAGAAACCATATAAAGCAGATATACCCATTACTAAGTGAAAGTGAGCAATAACGAAATATGTATCGTGAACGTTAATATCTAAAGTACTATCACCAAGAATAATTCCTGTTAAACCACCAGTAATAAATGTTGATACAAAACCTATAGAAAACAACATGGCAGGGTTTAACTGCAAATTTCCTTTCCATAAAGTTGTTATCCAGTTGAATGCTTTAACAGCAGATGGTATTGCAATTAACAAAGTTGTAAAAGTAAACACAGAACCTAAGAATGGATTCATTCCTGATATAAACATATGATGACCCCAAACAATTGTAGATAAGAATGCAATTGCAATAATTGAAGTAATCATAGCTCTGTAACCAAAAATAGGTTTACGTGCATTTGTTGCAATAATTTCAGAAACAAGTCCCATTGCTGGTAAAATTACAATATAAACTTCAGGATGTCCTAAGAACCAAAATAAGTGTTCGAAAAGCACGGGAGAACCACCTTGATAATGTAAAACTTCACCACTTATAAATATATCAGATAAGAAAAACGATGTTCCAAAACTTCTATCAAATATTAATAATAATGCTGCTGAAAACAAAACAGGAAAAGAAACTACACCAATAATTGCTGTAAGAAAGAAAGCCCAAATAGTAAGTGGCAATCTTGTCATAGACATTCCTTTTGTTCTTAAATTAATTACAGTTACTATATAATTTAATGAACCCATTAAAGAAGATGCAATAAAAATAGCCATTGAAATTAACCATAAGGTCATTCCTAAACCAGAACCTGGAATTGCTTGTGGCAGTGCACTTAAAGGAGGATATATTGTCCATCCAGCAGAAGCTGGTCCTGTTTCAATAAATAACGAACTTAACATGATGATACAAGAAACGAAAAACATCCAATAAGAAAGCATATTCATAAAACCTGATGCCATATCTCTAGCACCGATTTGTAACGGTATTAGTAAATTACTAAACGTACCGCTCAAACCTGCAGTTAGTACGAAGAATACCATAATAGTACCATGAATAGTAACTAAAGCAAGATAGATGTCGTTTCTCATTACACCACCTGGAGCGAAATTTTCACCTAAGAAAATTTTGAAAATTTCAAAAGATTCTTCAGGCCAAGCAATTTGCATACGGAAAAATAGAGATAAAACTACCCCTACAATTCCCATTAATAGACCTGTAATTAGATATTGCTTAGCAATCATCTTGTGGTCTATACTAAATATATATTTAGTAATAAAAGTTTCTTTATGATGACCGTGTTCGTGTGACATAATTATATTTTTTGAAATCTTCTATATTATTTTATAACTTGAGCAACAACTTTTGTAGAATCTACAATAGTTTCTGTTCCTTCATCTAACTTAGGTGCATTAGCCTCTTTCCATTGAGAAGAAAGTGTAGGTTTTTCAGCTAACCATTTTTTATAATCACTTGGCGTATCTACTACAATTTTCATTTGCATGTTATAGTGAGATCTACCACAAATTTTATTACATAATAATAAGTAATCAAAAGTATAAGGATCTAAACCGGCTTGGCCACTTGCAACTAAATCAACACTTTTGTCAGCTCTAATTTTATTTATCTTATTCACTTTAAAAACAATAGCTTCATCTTGTCTCATTTCAGCAGTAGTAACAGTTGGAATAAAAGCAAACTGAGTTACCATTCCAGGAACGCAATTCATTTGAGCTCTAAAATGTGGCATGTAAGCTGAGTGTAGAACATCTTGAGAACGTATTTTGAATACAACTTTTTTACCTTTTGGTAAATGTAATTCAGATACAATTTTATCATCTTGAGCATTAGGGTCTTCTAAATCAACTCCAACAGTGTTTATACCTTCAATATACCTTACATTGGCTTTTCCTAAAGTATTATCATCACCTGCATAACGTGCTTCCCAACCAAATTGTTTTGCATATAATTCAACATACATAACATCTTCATCATCATCATAATACATGATTTGATTCCAAGTGTACAATCCATATAAAATTAGAACAGCTAAAACAATAACAGGAATTATTGTCCATAAAGCTTCTAATTTGTTGTTATCTGCAAAATATAGCGCTTTTTGACCTACTTTACCTCTATATTTAAATGTATAATAGTGTAATAAAAACTGTGTAACTGTTTGAACAAAGAAAATTAACCACATAGATATCTCCATCAAGCTGTCAACTTCTACACCATGTTCTGATGCTGGAGTACCTAATACAAATTCACCCCAAGCAATTAATGAATAGATAGTAAATAAATATATGAATCCTAAAAATCCAAACATTAAATAACCATTCACACTATTATCTCTGTCATTAGCTACTCCAGAATCATCTGTAACTTCACCAACCTGAGTTAAATCAAATATTTTAGTTAGCTGCCAAACAGCTATTCCAATTAAAACTAAAACAAAAATCACCAATAAACTCGTCATTTGTTTATCTCTTTAAATATTAATAATGAAAATGCTTACTTTCTTCCATAAAAGGATATCTTTTAGCAATAAGTGGTGCTTTTGTTAAAGCGGTAAATACTACTAAAATAAATAATCCGGCAAAGAAAAGTATTGATCCTATTTCTGAAACTCCAATAAACCATTGATCTCCAACAGTAGCTGGCATAATCATAATGAAGAAATCTAAATAATGACCAAATAATATTACTGCACCTGCTCCTATAACAATCCAAGTTAAACGCTTAAAATCAGCATTCATAAGAATTAATATTGGAAAAATGAAGTTTAATGCTAACATACCGAAAAAAGGTAAATTATAATATTCAATTCTAGTTACATAATATGTTACTTCTTCTGGAATATCTGCATACCAAATTAACATAAATTGAGAGAACCATAAATAAGTCCAAAAAATACTAAACGCAAACATAAATTTAGCTAGATCTTGAATATGACTTTTATTTACTTCTGGCAAATAACCTTTAGAGTTTAAATAAATAGTAATCATAGTTATTACAGTAATTCCACTTACGAAGAAACTAGCAAAAACATACCATCCAAATAATGTACTGTACCAGTGAGGGTCAACAGACATAATCCAATCCCATGACATTATAGATTCTGATACAATAAAGAAAACTAAAAACGCCGCAGAAGTTTTAAATAATTTTTTATAGTTTGAATCATCTTTAGACTCGTCTTGTGCTAAGGTAAATTTTCTTGAGAAATGTCTGTAAAGATTCCATACCCCAATAAAAATTACTGCTCTTATTAAGAAGAAAGGCACATTTAAAAACGCAGTCTTACCTTGAATTAATTTATCTTCCTTAACAACTTCTGGATCCATCCAAGTAAACATTCCATTGTGACCAATGTGAAATGAAGCAGCTAATAACAAAAGGAAAAATATAATTGAACCTGGCAATAAGTAAGCTGTTATACCTTCCATTACTCTAAATAAAACTGGGGACCAACCTGCCTGAGAAGCAATTTGTATAGCATAAAAGGCTAAAACTCCCATTGTTAATAGAAAAAAGAAAATACATGCTACATAAAGAGCAGACCATGGTTTGTTTTGTAACTGGTGATAAACATGCTCAACATGTTCTTTATGTTCAGCATCAGCATGAACATCGTTGGCATCGTGAGTTGCATGTGCGTCGTGAGTTGCATGAGCATCTTTAGAAACTTCACCGTGACCACCATGAAGGTTTTCGGTCAACATGATTTCAACATCTTCAGTGGATTTTGGTACAGATAAAAATCCGTATACAATTCCTACTATTCCTAAAGCTATAAGAATAAATGAAAAAGTTTTTAATTTACTTGAAAAAGTGTACATATCTTTTATTTTCAAAAAAGTGTTTTACAATTATAATTCTGATTTCAATTTTAAAACGTAATCAGCTACTTGCCATCTTTCTTCTTGCGAAAGTTGATTTGCATGTGAGCCCATTGAGTTTAATCCGTAAGTTACTACGTAAAAAATACTTCCCGAAGTAATTTCTCTATCTTTATAGCTAGGTACTCCTAAAAATTTTTCTCTTTCTACTAGTTTACCTTTTCCATTACCATTTTCACCGTGACAAATTGCACAATAAATATTAAATAATTCTTTTCCTTTTTCAGGATCAGATGAAATAGAATCTAAAGGTGACATCGTAGATTTAGACAAAGCATAACCTTCTGGTGTATTTGGAATTTCATAAGGAACAAATCCTCTTTTTATAGCACCTTCTGGCACTAATTGACCTTCTTTTCCATTTTTAAATGCATCACTTTCAGAATATGTTTCATATCCAACTGACTGATACATGTTTGGAAAAAATTGATAGTTTGGTTTAGAATTATCATGGCAAGAAGTTACCATAATTGACAAACCGACTAGTACTATTATTTTGTATAAGCTTTTCATATCTTGTATTAATGCTTTTCTATTACTTTAACTTCGACTGCTCCAGTAGACTTAAAAAAAGAAACTAATTCTTCTTCATTTCCATGAATCCCAACTTCCATTAAAAAATGATCATCTGTTGTTCTAACATCAGGATTTTCAGCTTGTTTGAAAGGCCATAATTTACTTCTCATATAAAAAGTAATAACCATTAAGTGGGCTGCAAAAAACACTGTCATTTCAAACATAATTGGAACGAAAGCTGGCATATTTTGCAAATAACTAAAACTTGGTTTTCCTCCGATATCCTGAGGCCAGTCACTAATCATTATAAAATTCATCATTGCAGTTGCAACTGCCAAACCAACTAAACCATACAAGAAAGACGCAATTGCAATTCTTGTAGGTGGTAATCCCATAGCTTTATCTAGACCATGCACTGGAAAAGGTGTATAAATCTCTTCTATTTGATGATGTGCAGATCTAGTCTTGTGAACTGCATCTAATAATACATCATCATCATTGTATATAGCGTGTATAACTTTATTACTCATGATATTATTAATGATTATCTAAATTATGTCCTTCTTGTGCTCTTGCTCTTTTGAAATTGTCTCCTGAAGATTTTAAAATAGTTTTAATTTCTGCTTGAGCAATTACTGGGAAACTTCTAGAATATAATAAGAATAACACAAAGAAGAATCCGATAGTTCCTATAAAGATACCTGCATCAACAAATGTTGGTTGAAACATTGTCCAAGATGAAGGTAAGTAATCTCTATGTAAAGATGTAACAATAATTACAAAACGCTCAAACCACATTCCAATATTTACAACAATTGAAATTATGAAAGAGAAAGTAATACTTGTTCTTAATTTTTTAGACCACATAAACTGTGGAGAAAACACGTTACAAGACATCATTAACCAATATGACCACCAATAAGGTCCGGTTGCTCTATTTAAGAAAGCATATTGTTCATATTCTACACCTGAATACCAAGCTATGAATAATTCTGTAATATATGCTGTTCCTACTATAGAACCTGTAATCATGATTACAATATTCATTAATTCGATATGTTGAACTGTAATGTATTCTTCTAAGTTAGACACTTTTCTCATTATAATAAGCAAAGTATTTACCATTGCAAATCCTGAGAAAATTGCACCAGCCACAAAATATGGTGGTAAAATTGTTGTGTGCCAACCCGGAACGATAGAGGTTGCGAAGTCAAAAGATACAATAGTATGAACAGAAAGTACAAGAGGAGTAGCTAAACCAGCTAATACTAATGAAACTTCTTCAAAACGTTGCCAGTCTTTTGCTCTACCACTCCATCCAAAAGATACAATTGAGTATATTTTTTTTGTAAATGGTGTAACAGCTCTATCTCTAATCATTGCAAAATCGGGTAATAAACCAGTCCACCAGAAAACTAATGATACTGAAAGATAAGTTGAAATTGCGAATACATCCCAAAGTAAAGGTGAGTTAAAGTTTACCCATAGTGAACCAAATTGATTTGGAATAGGTAATACCCAGTATCCTAGCCATGGGCGACCCATGTGAATGATTGGAAATAATCCAGCTTGCATTACAGAAAAAATCGTCATTGCTTCTGCAGAACGGTTAATTGCCATTCTCCACTTTTGACGGAATAATAATAATACTGCTGAAATTAAGGTACCAGCGTGACCGATACCAACCCACCAAACGAAGTTAGTGATATCCCATGCCCAACCAACTGTTTTGTTTAATCCCCAAGTACCTATACCTGTAGTTATAGTGTAAGTCATACAACCTAATCCCCAAAGGAATGCAGCAAGTGCGATTGTAAAAACTGTCCACCAAAGTTTGTTAGCTCTACCTTCAACAGGTCTAGCAACATCTACTGTAACATCGTGGTAAGATTTATTTCCTACTACTAAAGGTCTTCTAATGGGTGCTTCGTAATGAGACGACATATCCTTTATATTGTTTCTTGTTAATTAAAAATTTTTATTTGTCGTTTGTAACCTTCACATGATAAAACACATTTGGCTTTGTTCCAATATGTTCTAGTAAGTGATACATTCTTTTATCTTCTGCTAATTCAGCTATTTGAGATTCTTTATCATTAACGTCTCCAAAAACCATTGCTCCACTTGAACAAGCGGCAGAACAAGCTGTTTGAAATTCTCCATCTTTGATTTGTCTTCCATCGCGTTTTGCATCAAGAATAGTTTTTTGTGTCATTTGTATACACATAGAACATTTTTCCATAACTCCACGAGAACGAACATTCACATCTGGATTAAGAACCATACGTCCTAAATCATCATTCATGTGATAATCAAACTCACTGTTTTTATTGTATAAGAACCAGTTGAAACGTCTTACTTTATATGGACAGTTGTTAGCACAATAACGAGTACCAACACATCTATTGTAAGCCATATGGTTTTGACCTTGACGACTATGTGATGTAGCAGCAACTGGACAAACAGTTTCACATGGTGCGTGATTACAATGTTGACACATAATCGGCTGGAAAGCAATTTGAGGATTCTCCGAAGGATCTTCCATATCTTTCAATGTACCGATTACACTAGTTAATCCGTGAGCATTTTCCTTCAACTCAACATCACCAGCAAATGTTTCTTCATGAGAATAGTATCTATCAATACGCAACCAGTGCATATCCCTACTTCTTCTTACTTCAGATTTACCAACAACAGGCACATTATTTTCTGCGTGACATGCAATTACACATGCTCCACATCCAGTACAAGCGTTTAAGTCTATTGATAAATTAAAATGATGACCAGTTGATCTATCGAAAGATTCCCATAAATCTACTGAGGTAGCAGGAACTTCTTTATGATCTAAAGAAACCATCGGTGTTGGATTCCAAACTTCAGAATTTTCTTTTACAAAAGTACTTAATGTAGTTTCCTTGATAATATCACCTCTACCCATTAATGTTTTTTGCAACTGTACACATGCAAACTCATGTTCTCCGCTAACTTTAGTAATAGATGCAGATAGGTTAGAGTTCAAATTATCATATAACTCGTAAGCATTAACACCTACTTGCATTTCTGACTTCATTGATTCTGTTTTACCATATCCAAAAGCTAAACCAACAGTTCCAACAGCTTGACCTGGTTGAATAATTACTGGTACATTTTTCAGCGTAGTATTTCCAACTTTAATATCAGCATAACTTCCGTTAAGACCTCCATTAGCAACATTCCAATTTTCTAATTCTAATGCCTCAGCATCTTTCTTAGAAACAGTAACATAATTATCCCAAGAAACTCTTGTAATTGGATCAGGAAATTCTTGTAACCAAGGATTGTTTGCTTGTTGCCCATCACCTAAACCAATTTTAGTATACAATACTAGGTCCATTCCAGATGACTTTGCACTTGCTAATTTAGATGCAGAAAGCGCATAGTCAGCAGATGTAGCCGTTAAAGCACTTGCTTCACTTGCAACAAATCCATCATGTACAGCTTTATTCCATGTTTTTCCATTTAAAGAAGCATTGTTCTTTAAATAATCATGGTAAGAACTTGCGTTATCAGTTAATGATAATAGAACTTCTTGAAATTGTTTTGTATCAAACAACGGATTTATTGTCGGCTGTTGAATACTATAATTTCCTCTCGTTATAGCAACATCTCCCCATGACTCTAAATAATGTGGAGTTGCAGCTGCAATATTAGAAACCAAAGCTGTTTCATCTTCTTTCATTGAAAATGCAACAGATAATTTTGTTTTCTTTAATCCTTCGACAAACTCTTTTGAATTTGATAAAGTGTATACTGGATTAACTCCACTCATTAATAAAGTGTGAACTTTTCCAGCTTTTAAGTCTGAAACCAATTGATTTACTTCTTTTGCATTTCCTTTTCTTGTAAGAATCGCGTTTGAAGTATTAAAAGCTTCAGAATTTAATTGATTGTTAATAGCTAGTGTTAACATTTGAGCATCAACATCATCTAATCCACAAACAAGAACTCCTTTAGAACCTGCTCCTTTTAATTGTTGAGCTGCTTTTAAAACTTCAGCTTCATACTTGTCAATTTTTGATGTACCAACAGATGCACCAGAAATTACATTGTATAATTTAACTAAAGCCTGTTTTTGATTAGCAATGGTTAATGGAATTCTTTTATCAGCTTTTGCACCAGCTAAAGACATGTTTGCCTCTATTTGGATATGCTTAGACATTTTTCCGTTTTTTGGAATTCTTCCTTTAGCATAACTTGCGTCAAAACCTCCACCTTGCCAGTCTCCTAAGAAATCTGCCCCAACAGATACAATAACGTCAGCTTTTGAAAAATCATAATTAACTAGAGCTCTAACACCATAAACAGCTTGAAAAGCATCAAGCGCATTAGACTCAGAAACTGCGTCATAAACTACGTGTTTGGCATTAGGATATTTTGTAATTAAATTTGCTAATAAAGAATCCGTAGAAGGACTTGCTGAAGTATTTGTTAAAACTACAATGCTTTCTCCTTTTGCTTTAGCATCTTCAAGACTAGATTTGATTTTAGCATTTACAGCATTCCAATCCGCATCTTTTTGATTAATTTTAGATTTCTTCAAACGAAGACTATCGTATAAAGAAAGAACTGATGCGTGAACTCTTGCATTTGCTCCAGATCTTGCGCCTTCTAAATTATTGTTCTCTACTTTAATAGGACGACCTTCGCGAGTTTTGATTAAAATGTTAGCAAAATCAAAACCATCAGCTATGGTTGTTGCGTAATAATCAGCAACACCTGGGATTATTTGTTCTGGTTGAAGTACATAAGGAATTGACTTTACAACTGGACCTTCACATGCAGCTAATGATGCAGCTGCAGTACTAAATCCAACGTATTTTAAAAAGTCACGACGAGATGTTGACGATGAAGATAAATTTTCTTTATCTCCTAAAAACTCATCAACTGGTATTTGCTCCACAAACTCGTTGCTTCTTAGCGCCTCAACAATAGAGCTATTTTCATTTAGCTCTTCAACACTTTTCCAGTATTTTTTGTTTGATGCCATTGTATATAAATATTAGCTTCTTAAATTATTATTAATAGTGACACTTACCACATTCTAAACCACCCATTTGTGCTGCAGTTAACTGCTTAACACCATATTTTTTAGAAAGTTCTTCGTGTATTTTTGTATAGTATTCGTTGTCTTCTACTTTTACGTTTGTTTCTCTGTGACAATTTATACACCAACCCATGGTTAAAGGTGCAAATTGTTTTTGAATTTCATATTCTTCAACCGGCCCGTGGCACGTTTGACATTCTACACCTGCAACTGAAACGTGTTGAGAGTGATTAAAATAAACGAAATCTGGCAAATTATGGATACGAACCCATTTAACTGGACTTGTTTTTCCTGTATAAGACTGAGTTGATTTATCCCAACCTACAGCAGTATATAATTTATCGATTTGCTCATCATAGAATGCTTTTGAATATTCTTCAGTCGCAGTTGTTTCAGCAACTTCAGCAATGTTCTTGTGGCAATTCATACAAACATTTAAAGAAGGAATATTAGAATGCTTACTAACCCTCGCAGCAGAGTGACAATATTTACAATCAATACCATTATCACCAGCATGAATTCTGTGTGAGTAATGAATTGGTTGAATTGGCTCATACCCTTGATCAACACCTATCTGCATAAGATATCCATAAGCAAAATAAGCACTAACCAATAAGAATAAGATTGCAGAAACAACCATTAAAAATTGATTTTTAGCAAATACTTTCCACAAAGGAAGTGATTTCTCTTTTACAGGAACTTCTATTCCGTTTGCTTTTGCTATTTTGTTTAGCACATTGCCAACCAAAAACAACATAACAACTAACATAATCAATACCAAAGCTAAAGCTCCAAGTATAATGTTGTTCGAAATACCTGATCCTCCTCCTTGAACTTGAGTTCCAGGAACAACAGCAGCCACAGTAGCTACCGGCAAAGGTTCAGAAGTATAAGCTAAGATGTCATCAATATCCGTTGTTGATAACTGAGGAAATGCCGTCATCGGCGTTTTGTTGTTTTCTTCGTAAACTTTTACTGCTTGTGCATCACCAGACTTAATTAACTCTGCACTGTTATGAATCCACTTATACAGCCATTCTTTTTCATACTTTTCAGCTACATTACGAAGTGCTGGACCCGTAGATTTAGCATCCAACTTATGACAAGCTGCACAATTGGCATTAAACAATTCTTTTCCTTTTACAGCATCACCACCAGTAGCAGCTGCAACATCAGCAACAGGCACATCAGCCATAGCTGCGTCTTGAGAATAAGAAACTAATGATAAAGATAGCGTTAAAGCTAAACTGAAGAAAATCCTAGAAAACGATTTATGGTTACCCACCTTTTTCATATTTAAAATGATTATCAACTATAATTGGTATAGTTTTAGATATAAATGTGCTTAATTAATCTCACATCCTTTTTAAAACTCCGACAAAAATACAATAATTGGATTATTATCAAAACCTTAATTTTACCTTAAAATGCAATTTATACTTGTTCTAAATAAAACATTAGTTTTAACAAATACATTTTAAATGTAAATTTGCATTAAACATTATTCATTATGAAGAAATTAACGACTTACAAATTACTTTTTTTAGTGCTGATATTCAGCTTTATATCGAACAAAACTTTTTCTCAAACCATAGAACAAGATCCTAAAATTGAAGCATTATTAAAAGAAAAAAGAAAAATTAATACAGGAATAACCATTAATGATTTGTATAAAATTCAAATCTTTAATGGCAAAAAAGATGAAGCTTTGAAAACATTAAATGAATTTAAAAGCTCTTTTAAGGAAATTGATGGTACAATCATCTATAATAACCCAACATTTAAGGTTTGGGTTGGTAGTTTTAAAACAAGAATTGAAGCAGAAAATGCTTTGCTTGAAATTAAAAAGAAGTACACTTTGGCTTTATTGATAAAACCAAATAAATAAAAAAATGACAAGAGCTTTTCTTTTATGTATGCTTTTTCTAGCTAAAAACACATTCTCACAAAACACAAAGAACACTACTCCTGTAAATCAACTTGAAGAAGTAGTGCTTTCAACTGATAGACTTCCTAAGAAAAAAGAATCATTACCTATTCAAGTAGAGACAATCAATTTAAAACAAATTGAGTTTCAAAATTTTCAAAACACGGCTGATTTACTATCAAATTCAGGCACACTAGTGGTGCAAAAATCTCAACAAGGAGGAGGAAGTCCGACTATAAGGGGTTTTGAAGCAAGTAGAGTTTTACTATTAGTGGATGGTATTCGAATGAACAATCTTATATACAGGTCTGGTCATTTGCAAAATGTGATTTCCGTTGATGAAAACCTACTTGAAGATGTTACTATTTTCTATGGTCCTACATCAACTCTTTTTGGAAGTGATGCACTTGGCGGAACTATTAATATGACTACCAAAAAAGCGAAGTTTTCATCAAATCAGGTTGAAAAGATGAGTGGAAATATTTCGACGAGATATTCCTCTGTAAATGAAGAAAAATCAAGTCATTTTGACTTTAATTATGCCAAACAAAAGTGGGCTTCCTTGACTTCCTTCTCTTATAATGATTTTGGAGACTTAAAAATGGGAAAAAGAAAGAATCATAATGGAAATTTCTTTGGAGAAAGACCTTTTTATATTGAAAATATAGATGGAATAGATGTTTTAATTGAAAATTCGAATAAATTTATTCAAAAAAAATCTAGTTTTAAGCAATATAATTTTATGCAAAAAGTTGCTTATAAAAGTCAAAAAGGGTTTGAACACGGTTTAAATTTTCAGTTTTCAAACAGTACAAATATTCCAAGATACGACAGATTAACCGACGCTTCTTCTACAGGTTTAAAAAATGCTGAATGGTATTATGGACCACAAAAAAGACTTCTAGCTATATATAGTTTAACAAAAGAAAAAGCTTTTTTGAATAGTGATTTGAAAGTAAATTTAGCTTATCAAAACGTTGAAGAAAGTCGTCATAATAGAAGATTTGGTAATTACAACTTGCAAAATAGAATTGAAAAAGTAAACATGTATTCTATAAGTGTTGATTTGCATAAAGAGTTTTCTAAAAGTGATTTATTTTATGGTATTGAAAGTTATTTAGAAGATTTAAATTCATCAGCTTTTTCAAACAACATTAACACTGGGGAAATTAAAACAATTGATACACGTTATCCAAACGGAAAAAACAATATGTTAAGAAATGATTTATACGTTTCCTACAATACTATTTTGTCAAAAAAAACATATTTTAATATTGGTGCAAGAGCAGGATATACTATTTTGAACAGTACAATTTCCGATGACACCTTTTTCACACTTCCTTTTAATGATATAAATCAAAAAAACTATACCTATAGTGGAACTGCGGGATTAGTTCATAAGCCTTCTAAAAATATTGATTTAAAAACTAATATTAGTACAGGATTTAGAGTACCAAACATTGATGATTTAGCTAAAATTTTTGAATCTGGTGGTGGATTTGTAATAGTTCCAAACCCAGATTTGAAACCTGAAAAAACAATTACAACTGATTTAGGATTGGTTATCAAGTCGGACAACAGACGTTTTCAGATAGAAAACACCTATTATTTTACTCGTTTTATTGATGCAATTATTACAGATAATTACCTATACAATGGTCAGTCAACGATAACTTATAATGGAAGTCAAAGTCAAGTCTTAGCGAATCAGAATAAAGGCAGAGCTTTTGTAACTGGTTTTTCGACTAACATACAAGGGTATTTATTTTCTAGCTTACAATACACAGCTAATTTTAACTACACATTAGGAAGAATTACTAGTGAAGAGGAAAAATCTCCTCTTGATCATATTCCACCTTATTACGGTAAAATAGGATTGAATTACGCAAAAAAATGGGGAACAATTGAAGCTTACGTTTTATACAACGGTAAAAAACCAATAAGTGATTATTTTTTAAATGGCGAAGATAACGAACAATATGCTCCAAATGGTGGAATGCCAGCATGGGAAACTTACAATTTTAAAACAGCTTTTAAGATATTACCTAAAGCAACTTTATTTGTAGGTGTTGAAAATATTTTAGATACTCAATATAGAGTTTTCGCATCTGGAATAAATGCCCCTGGAAGAAATATTTATGGTGGTTTGAAGTATGATTTTTAGAAAAGTAGCTTCATAATTTAAGGGCCAATTACTAATTAAGTAAAAGGATAAATTTTAAGAAAAAACGGGATATAATTTCTTTCCAGTTTTAATTATACTCTATGTTAATCTACATTTATTACGCCTCAAAGTACCATGTTTTAACGGTTCTGAAGCTACTTTGAACTACTCGTTGCTAATGTGTTAGGTCATAAGCACTAGGTTCGTATAAAGTTAAAGGTATTTGGAGAAATATAGACTACTTTTCCACCATTTGCAGTCCAGGAAACTAAACTTGCAGACGGCGTATTTGTTAAAGTATAGTTTGCAGTATTATTTTAAAAAAAATCTAACACAATCATTATCTGCACTATCTTCTAAAAAAAATCTTTCAGATCTTCAGCATGGTTATCTTCATCGAAAAGAACACAACCTACTTGGACCAGTCCAGTTTAATTTTATTGGTTGAGACTTTGCAAATGAATTGATTGAAAAAACAACCTCAAAATTAGAATTAATATATTGAGTTGAGTTCATGAACGTCTTTTAAATAGTTTATTACTAAACTTAAATTATTTTTCAACACAAAATAAATAATAATTAAAAAAGTTAAAATCTTACATAATTTAGGGTAAAACCGAAATTATTAAACAAAAAAATCCCAAGCTATAAACTTGGGATTTTTATTATAAATAATATGATATTTTATTTTTTCAATTTCTTCTTAACTTCTACTTCTTGGAAAGCTTCGATGATATCTAATTCTTCAATGTCGTTATAGTTTTTAATTTGCATACCACAATCGTATCCTTTTGACACATCTTTAACGTCATCTTTGAAACGCTTTAAAGTTGATAATTCTCCTGTATATACAACTACACCATCTCTAATTATACGAATTTTGGAATTTCTGAATATTTTTCCATCAGTAACCATACAACCTGCAATTGATCCAATTTTAGAAACTTTAAAGATTTCTCTAATTTCTGCAGTACCTGTAATTTCTTCTTTTAATTCTGGAGAAAGCATTCCTTCCATTGCATCACGTAAGTCGTCAATTGCATCATAAATGATTGAGTAATTACGGATATCAATTTCTTCTTTTTCAGCTAATTGTTTAGCATTTCCTTGCGGACGAACGTTAAATCCAATTATAATTGCGTCAGATGCAGAAGCTAACAATACGTCAGATTCAGTAATTGCCCCAACTCCTTTATGTATAATATTTACTTGAATTTCTTCTGTAGATAATTTAGAGAATGAATCAGAAAGTGCTTCAACAGAACCATCTACATCTCCTTTAAGGATGATATTTAATTCTTTAAATTGACCTAAAGCAATACGACGACCAATTTCGGCAAGCGTAATATGCTTTTGAGTACGTACAGATTGTTCTCTTTGTAATTGAGTACGTCTTGCGGCTATTTGTTTTGCTTCTCTTTCGTCTTCATATACATTGAATTTATCACCTGCTGTTGGCGCACCGTCTAATCCTAAAATAGATACAGGAGTTGATGGGCCAGCTTCAGTAATAACATTTCCTCTTTCATCATTCATGGCTTTTATCTTACCATGATTTTTCCCTGCCAACATATAATCTCCAACACGCAGTGTACCTGCTTGTACTAAAATAGTTGAAACATAACCTCTACCTTTATCTAATTGTGCTTCCACAACAGTTCCAATAGCAGTTTTATCAGGGTTTGCTTTTAATTCTAATATTTCAGCTTCTAATAAAACTTTTTCAAGAAGTTCTTTTATACCTGTTCCTTTTTTAGCAGAGATATCTTGGGATTGGTATTTTCCACCCCAATCTTCTACTAATAAATTCATAGATGCTAACTTTTCTTTTATTTTTTCTGGATTTGCAGTTTCTTTATCTACCTTATTGATAGCGAAAATCATAGGAACTCCAGCTGCTTGAGCGTGACTAATTGCTTCCTTTGTTTGAGGCATTATATCATCATCAGCAGCGATTACAATAATCGCAATATCAGTTATTTGAGCACCACGTGCACGCATTGCCGTAAAGGCTTCGTGACCAGGAGTGTCTAAAAATGCAATTTTTTGACCTCCTTCTAAGGTTACGCCATATGCTCCAATATGTTGAGTAATTCCACCTGATTCCCCAGCAATTACATTAGCTGAACGTATGTAATCTAGTAAAGACGTTTTACCATGATCTACGTGACCCATTACAGTAACGATTGGAGATCGTGGTTTTAAATCTTCTGGTTTGTCTTCAACAATTTCTAAGTTCTCTTCTATTTCTGAAGTAATAAATTCTACTTCGAAACCAAATTCGTCAGCAACAATTGTTAGTGTTTCGGCGTCTAAACGTTGATTTTGAGTAACCATGATACCTAGTGTCATACAAGTACCGATTACTTTAGTAACAGGCACATCCATCATTGTTGCAACTTCACCTACAGTAACGAACTCGGTTACTTTAATTGTTTTGCTTCCTTGATCTAATGCTAGTTGCTCATCTTCTGTACGTTGACGGTGAGAATCTCTTTTATCTCTTCTATATTTGGCCGCTTTAGACTTTCCTCCTTTACCTCTACCTTGAAGTCTTTCTAGAGTTTCTTTAATTTGATTTTTAACGTCTTCTTCAGTTGGTTCAACCTTTTGAATAGCCGGTTTTTTACCACCTTTATTAAATCCTCCTCTTACAAATTCTTTCTTTCCGCCAGTATTATTAACACCCGGAACAATAGGAGTTACAGGTTTGGCAATTCTACGACGTTTATTTTTATTGGCGTTGCTATTAGCTCCAGGAGTTCCTGCTGCTTTAACGTCACCTGCTTTTTTAACTTCTTTTTTAGGATCTTTCTTTTTAGGCTTATTGAATTGAGATAAATCAATTGTTTTACCTGTAAAAGTAGCCCCAGCCAGTTTAGTATACTGAGTTTCAACTTTTACTTCTTCTGGTTCCGCTGAAGATTCAGTTGTAGCATCTTTTTCTTCTTTGACAAAAGATTCAGTTGCTTTTTCAACATTAGAAGTCTTTTTCTCAACTTTAGGCTTTTCTGAAACAGTTTTATTTTCAACCTTTGGGCTTTCAACTTTTACAGATTCAACTTTTAAAGTTTCAACTTTTACAGATTCAACCTTAGGAGTTTCAACTTTTACAGATTCAACCTTTGGAGTTTCTGCTTTTAGCGCACCAACTTTTGGAATTTCAACTTTTAACTCTACAGATTTTTCTTGAGGCTTCACTGATTTCTTTGAGTCCAAATCTATTTTGCCAACAGTTTTTAGACCAGAAAGTTCAGCTTTTGCTTTAATTACTTCAAGCTTTTGCTTTTCTTCTAGCAATCTTTTTACTTCAAGTTCTTTTTCGAGTTCTCTTTTAAGTGCTTCTTTTTCTTTACGCTTTTCTTCACCAACTTCAAGAGAGGCAACTTTTTTTCCTTTGTCAGCAGAAAATTGACCACATAAAATATCATACTCCGCTTGAGAAATTTTCGCATTAGGACTTGAATCAATTGAATGATTTTTTTCTTTCAAGTAGTCCACCGCTCTTTCTAAGGAAATATTTAATTCTCTTAAAACTTTGTTTATTCGTATTGCTCTTTCTTCAGACATAAATTAATTTAGTATTTCTTCTGAACTATATTCTTGTAAATATAATCTTGTTTAATCTTTATAATAAGGTTCAATAGTCGTTAAAACTATCTGTCAAATTCTTCTTTTAATACTCTAACAACTTCTAAAACTGTTTCTTCTTCAAGATCTGTTCTACGAACTAAATCTGCAACATCTTGATCAAGGATACTTTTAGCTGTATCTAAGCCAATTTTTTCAAATTCTAGTATAACCCATTCTTCAATTTCATCAGAGAATTCTCTTAACTCAACATCATCTTCTTCTTCTGTTAACCCTTCTCTAATAACGTCTAATTCATAACCTGTAAGCAAACCCGCTAATCTAATATTGTGTCCTCCACGACCAATTGCTTTAGAGACTTCTTCTACTTTTAAAAACACTTCAGCTGTTTTCTTTTCTTCATTAATTTTAATAGAGGAAACTTTTGCAGGACTTAATGCTCTGGTAATATATAATTGAGTGTTAGTTGTATAATTAATTACATCAATATTTTCGTTACCTAATTCTCTTACGATTCCATGAATTCTAGAACCTTTCATTCCAACACATGCTCCAACTGGGTCAATTCTATCATCGTAAGAATCTACAGCAACTTTCGCTTTTTCTCCTGGAATACGTACAACGTTTTTTACAGAAATTAATCCGTCAAAAACTTCTGGAATTTCTTGTTCAAATAATTTTTCTAAAAACAACGGTGCTGTTCTAGACATAATAATTTGTGGTTTATTTCCTTTTAATTCTACGCTTTCAATAATACCTCTTACGCTATCTCCTTTTTTGAAATAATCACTTGGTATTTGTTTTTCTTTCGGAAGAACAATTTCATTCCCTTCATCATCCATCAAAATTACAACTTTTGGACGTACATGATGTACTTCAGCAGTGTAAATATCTCCTATTAAATCTTTAAATTGCTTGTAAAGATTTGTATTGTCGTGTTCATGTATTTTTGAAATTAAGTTTTGACGTAAAGCTAAAATAGCTCTTCTACCTAATTGAATTAATTTTACTTCTTCAGAAACATCTTCACCTACTTCA
The DNA here is from genome assembly GCA_047622645.1 of Flavobacterium sp. Taxonomy (GTDB): domain Bacteria; phylum Bacteroidota; class Bacteroidia; order Flavobacteriales; family Flavobacteriaceae; genus Flavobacterium. The sequence continues at coordinate 14,334 of JBLHNH010000002.1, read as the reverse complement.
AAATCAGGCTCAATTCGTCTTGCTTCAGATAAAGATATTTCAGAATTTTCATCTTCTACTTCTCCATCAGCAACAACAACTCTATTTCTCCATATCTCCATATCTCCTTTATCAGGGTTTATGATTATGTCAAAGTTGTCGTCTGATCCGTATTTTTTCTTTAATGCGTTTCTAAAAACATCTTCTAAAATAGACATTAACGTAACTCTATCAATGAGTTTGTCGTCTTTAAATTCTGAAAACGAATCGATTAATGCAATATTCTCCATGTTGATTCTAAATAATTAAAATGATATTAATACAATTGCTTCTTTAATTTCAGCGTAAGCAATTTCTTTTTTATTGTTAACTGTTTCTTTTCCTTTGCCAACTTTCTTTGGCTCTCTCGATTGCCATTCTAAAGTAATTTTCTCATCATCAGCTGCTATAAGCTTGGCTTCAATTTTGTCCAATTCATTAGTAGTAACTTTTATATTTCTACTAATATTTTTTTTGTATTGTCTTATGAATTTCAAAGGAGTAGAAACTCCAGCTGAAGCAACATCTATTGAATATTCGAGTTCATCTTTATCTAATTCATGCTCAATTGCACGACTTACAACCATACAATCTTGAAGGATTACACCGTTATCATCATCCAACGTTATCGAAATCTTGTTGTCTTCAGTAACAACTAAATCAATTAAGAACATTGATGGCTTCTGCGATAAAGCCTCATCTAAAAGCACTTTTACTGTTTCTTTAAAACTCATAATTTTATAAAAAGAGGGAAGCATTGCTTCCCTCATTATCTAAATTGTCACACAAATAACGGTGCAAATATACATAATTTTTTATATAAATAAAACCTTTGATTTATATAATTAATTTTCATACCTTTATGTAAATAAAAAATTACAAATAATATATACACGATGAAAAAAATTTTAGTACCTACAGATTTTTCTAAAAGCGCAGAATACGCATTGAAAGTTGCAGCACAAATTGCTAAAAAAAATAACGGCGAAATAATATTAATTCACATGCTAGAACTACCAACTTCTGGTAACGATGCTGTTTCGAGTTCACATGACATACCCGAATTAATGTTGTTTAAAAATGCTGCTTTAAACAAATTAGACGAAATCATGAATTCTGCTTTTTTAAAAGGTATAAATGTTTCTAAAGTTATTCAATTTGAAATGGCATTTGATGGAATTCTTAAAAGTGGAAAAGCACATAATGCAGATTTAATAGTCATGGGTTCTCACGGAGCAAGTGGTTTTCAAGAGATGTTTATAGGTTCTAACACAGAAAAAGTAGTTAGAAATTCAAGTGTTCCTGTTTTAGTAATCAAGAAAGAAGACGATAGTTTTAATGCAGATAGTTTTGTATTTGCCTCTGACTTCTCAGATGAAATTAAAGAACCTTTCAAAAAAGTTGTTGAATTTGCTACTAATTTTAATTCTCATTTGCATCTATTAATGATAAATACCCCTAATAGTTTTAAGTCTACTCATGTTGCGCAAGAGATAATGGATGATTTTATTTCAGGTTTCGAAATAAAGAACTACTCAACCCACATTTATAATGATGTAAATGTAGAAAAAGGAATTTTACATTTTGCCAAAAGCATCAAAGCAGACTTAATCGGAATGAGTACACATGGTAGAAAAGGAATTGCACATTTCTTCAACGGAAGTATTAGCGAAGACTTAGTTAATCACGCCAAAAGAGCAGTAGTTACTTTTAAAATCTAAATAAAAAATATAAGCATAAAAAAAGCCCCGAATATTTCGGGGCTTTTTTGTTGTCCCACAAGGACTCGAACCTTGAACGACGGTACCAAAAACCGATGTGTTACCATTACACCATGGGACATGGTAAGTATTGCGATTGCAAATGTAATACATATTTTAATTATTACAAATTTTTCTAAAAAAAATATTAAAAAATTAATTTCAGCGCTACTTATAACAAAAAAATAGTTTCTTTGTAGGACAGATAAAATAATCTCATTTAAATTTTCTTATGACATCATTTAACTTTAATAAATGGAATAATATTCTAGGTTGGTTTGCTTTTTTAGCTGCTCTAATAACATATAGTTTAACTGTCGAACCTACTTTAAGTTTCTGGGACTGTGGAGAATATATTTCAACAGCTGCTAAACTAGAAATTGGTCATCCACCTGGAGCACCTCTATTTCAAATGCTAGGTTCTTTCTTTGCAATGTTTGCAACAAGTGCAGATAAAATAGCATTAATGGTTAATATGCTGTCTGTTTTTTCAAGTGCATTTACTATATTATTTATGTTTTGGTCTATGACTATTTTACTTAAAAAATTAGTTTCAACAGAAAATGAAGACGGAAAAAGCAATTCTATCATGATTTTAGGAAGTGCTTTAGTCGCTTCTTTGGCTTTTACATTTACAGATAGCTTTTGGTTTAATGCGACAGAAGCAGAAGTTTATGCTATGGCTTCCTTATTTATTGCTCTGTTACTTTGGTTAGCTTTGAGATGGGAACAAGAAATGGATGAACCTAGGGGAAATAGATGGTTAGTCTTAATTTCTTTGGTAATTGGGCTTTCTTTTGGAGCTCACTTTATGGCCTTACTTACAATTCCGTCAATTGGTCTACTTTATTACTTTAAGAAATACAAAGAAGTTACACTTAAAAATTTTATTATAGCTAACGTTGTTGTTGTTGTAATTTTATTTTTTGTGTTTAAATTCTTGTTACCTTACACATTGTCTTTCTTTGGAAAAACTGAAATTTTCTTGGTAAACACCTTTGGTTTACCTTTTAATTCAGGGACAATTTTTGCATTCTTACTTATAATAACTTTCTTTTATTTTGGGTTAAACTATACCAGAAAAAAAGGTCATGTTTTTTATAACACTATTTTACTTTGTTTATTATTTATCCTAATTGGTTTTTCAACATGGATAATGTTACCCATTAGAGCAAACACAGATATTCCAATAAATGAAAACAAACCATCAGATGCTGCCGAAGTTTTAGCTTATTACAATAGAGAACAATATGGAGAGCAAAAAACATTTTATGGTCCGATGTTTTCCGAATCATATGCAGGAATAGACGAGAACAATCCTTATTTCGATGAAAAACCCAACTACGAACGAGATTATAAATCTGGAACATATGTAATTACAAATGATTATAAAAATGGTAATCAAAATTTAGATGATAAACACAAAGGGTTTATGCCAAGAATGTGGAGTACTGATCATGCTGAAAACTATATGCTTTTTACCGAGCCATTAGAATTTAACATAAATCCAGAATATTCTCATGAAGATGAACTGGTTCAAATAGTTTCGGAATTTAAAACTGCTTATGCTCAAGGAAAAGTAGATTTAGAAGATTATAATTCGTTTTTAAAAGGATATGGGGATTATTTGATTATTGCAAAACCGTCATTTGCTAACAATATGAAGTTCATGTTTGAATATCAATTTGGCTACATGTATATGAGGTACATGATGTGGAATTTTGTCGGTCGTCAAAATGATCTTCAAGGAAGATATGATAATGAAAATGGTAATTGGATAAGCGGAATAAAACTACTTGACGAAATTAGACTAGGCAATCAGTCTAAATTAACGTCTGACATGAAAAATAATAAAGCAAGAAACACTTATTATTTCTTACCTTTTATATTAGGTATTGTGGGAATGATTTTTCATGCAAGAAAAGACTTAAAAAGTTTCTATGTTCTACTAGCATTATTTTTATTTACAAGTTTTGCCTTAAAGATATTCTTAAATGAAAGACCTTTTGAACCTCGTGAACGTGACTATGCTGTTGTAGGTTCATTTTATGTATTTGCCATGTGGATTGGTTATGGTGTTTATGGTATATACGAAGGATTAAAAAAATTCTTAAGTCCGAAAATTACAATTCCTATTGTTTTAGCAACTACAATTTTAGCTGGCCCAGTACTTTTAGCTAAAGAAAACTGGAATGACCATGACCGTTCTGGAAGATATACTGCATTGGCTATGGCAAAGTCCTATTTAGATTCGTGCGATCCTAACGCGATATTATTTACCATTGGAGACAATGATACATTCCCGCTTTGGTATGCTCAAGAAATAGAAGGATATAGAACAGATGTTAGAATCGTAAATACTAGTTTACTAGCCACTGACTGGTACATAGATCAAATGAAAAACAAAGCTTATAAATCTGAACCTTTACCTATTTCATTTACTAGAGACCAATATAGAGGTAGCAACAGAGACGGAGTTTTATTTGTAGAAAAAACTAAAGAACCGTTAGTTTTAGATGAAGTTTTAAAGTTTATTAAACTTGAGGATGAAAGAGCAACTGTTGAAATGAACAGTGGTCAAAGATTACATTATTACCCTTCTAACAAAATAATTATCCCTGTTGATAGAGAAACTGTTATTAAAAATAATGTAGTGGCAAAACAATTTCAGGACTCTATTGTACCTGCAATCAATTTTACTATTAAAGGAAATGCTTTATACAAAAATCGTTTAATAATGCTTGACATTTTAAATGAAAACAACTGGAAAAGACCAATGTACTTTACCGGAGGTAGCTTTGCAGACGAAGATTTCTTGTGGCTAAAAGACTATTTGCAATTAGACGGAATGTGCTATAAAATTGTTCCTATCCATACTCCAAAAGCAAAACAAGGAAGTCCTTTAGACATGGGAATTATCGATAGTGAAAAAATGTATGATATAATTATGAAATGGGATTGGGGAAATAGCAACGACCCAGGAATATATCATGATACAGAAACTAGAAAAAACAGTGTTTCTTATCGTTCAAATATTGCTAGATTATTGGAAGTGTTGATTAATGAAGGTAAAAAAGAGAAAGCAGAAAAACTTATTGATTTAGCGATGGCTAAAATGCCAATTGAACAATTTGGATATTACACTTTAGTCGAACCGTTTGCAATTGGATATTATGAATTAGGAAAAAAGGGAAAAGCACAAAAAATAGTAAAAACACTAATAGGAAAATATCAAGAGAGCTTAACTTATTTTGCAAGTTTAACCGTAAACCAACAAAACAGCATTGCAATTGATATTGTTTCTGACATTGAAAGATACAGAAGTTTGTTAGAAATAATTGAAAGTGCAAATGACACAAATTTCTACAATACTGAAAAAACAAAGTTTAACAACTACAACAAAATGTTTAACCGTTTTGAAAGGGATATGTTAAAATAATTTAATAATTCAAAGCCTAATATGACAAAAACTTATTCGGCTTTTTTTATTCTATGGTAAAAGTTCCAAAATTCATAAAAAAAATATATTTCAATCAGGTTTGGGACATTCCAAATGCTGAAAATAAAATATACCTAACATTTGATGATGGTCCAACACCATTAATAACAGAATGGGTTTTAGGTATACTTAAAAAGGAAAATATAAAAGCTACTTTTTTCTGCATTGGAAAAAATATTGAAAAGCATCCTGAAATATTCAATAAAATCATTGAAGATGGTCATTCTATAGGGAATCACACTTTTAATCATTTAAAAGGATGGAAAACGACATCAAAAGAATATCTTGAAAACATTGACTTATGTAGTTCTATTATTCAAAAAACGGCAAAAAACAATCTTCAATCTTCACTTTTTCGTCCTCCTTATGGAAAGATAAAACTTATCCAAACTAAATTACTTAGAAAAAAAGGGTTTAAAATAATAATGTGGGATATTTTAAGTAAAGACTATGATCAAACCATTTCGCCCAAAAAGTGCTTTGAAAACACAAAAAAAACAACTTCTGGCAGCATACTCGTTTTTCATGATAGTTTAAAAGCTCAGAAAAATCTTGAATATACTTTACCCAAAGCCATAAAATTTTTTAAAAAAAAAGGGTTTATTTTTGATTTGATAAATTAAGCTTGCTCTTTTACGATATTTATTAAGGTATTAGCATCTAATTCACCACTTTGTCTCCAAACCATTTGTCCCGATTTGTAAACCATTAAAGTAGGTAAACCTTTGATACGAAGTGCTTCTGCAAGTTCTTGGTTTTTATCAATATCAATTTTAATCACTTTGGCTTTATCACCAAGTGCTGCTGCTACATGACGAATTACTTCGTTCATTGCAATTGAGGGCTCATTCCATTCTGTAAAAAAGTCTAACAAAACAGGAACTTGAGCATCTATAAGTTCTCCAAATTTTGACATAAAATTGAATTAATTAAAAATAAAACAATAAATTATTTAGCAAGTTATACTACAAATGTAGTATTTTTAATGAATTATGCTACTTTTTTACCTTTTTTTAGTGTGATAACCGTAATTTCAGGCATAATACCTACTCTTCCTGGATAAGCATGAAAACCAAAACCACGATTAACATAGACATATCTACCCTTGTTCTCATATAATCCAGCCCATTGATTATAAACATATTGAACTGGACTCCATTTTAACCAACCCGGAATTTCTATTCCAAATTGAAGACCATGTGTATGACCTGAAAGCGTTAAATGGTAATTTTTATCATCATGCTGAACTTCTGCATCCCAATGACTTGGGTCATGACTCATTAGTATTTTAAATTCATCGTTAGATATTGATTCACTAGCTAAATTTAAATCACCTGCTTTTTTAAAATGTTTTCCCCAGTTTTCAACACCAACTAAACGAATTGAGTCATTCTCTTTTTGAATTTTTACATTTTCATTAAGCAACAATTTAAAATCTATTTGACGGTGCAAATCTTTTATAGCCTCGAAATTATCTTCTTTTTCTTTTTCAGAATCCCATTCTAGATATTCACCGTAATCATGATTTCCTAAAATTGAATATTTCCCTAAAGCAGGATTGTGGATTTTTTTAAACGTTTCAATCCAAGGATGCATTTCTTTAGCATGTGTATTTACAATATCCCCTGTAAACAAAACCATGTCACTATTTTGCTCATTTATCAAATCAATTGCATACTGAATTTTTTCAGGATTATCAAAACTACCACTATGTATATCTGAAATTTGAGTAATTGTTGTTCCATCGAAAGAATCTGGCAAATCAGGGAAAAGCAAGGTTTGTTTAATTACCTTAAAGTTATATTTTCCAATTGTTATTCCATATAGTAATGATGCAAAAGGAATAGTTGCTAAACCTAACGCAATTTGACTTACAAATCGCCTTCTGGTTGGCATGAATTTTCCACCATCATTATCACCAACAAAATAAACAATAACTGCTTTAAAAAATCTAAAAGTATCTTCACCAAATAAAACAACGCTTATTAGAATTTTTGGCACCATAAAAAGCAAGAACAAACCCATAGTAAACATTGTATTGGTTGTCTGACCAATACTTCTGTCAAATTGTGAAAACTGATAAACTAAATAGCTTACAACTAAAACAGTTACAACTATATAAAGTACTAAAATAAATTTTGATTTAGAAACTGTTCGAATTGCTTGAAATGAATAAAACTCTATCACCGCAATTATTATAAGTGGAATTAACCAACGTAGCATATTATTATTTTTCCACAAAGTAATAACTATAAAGTTTGCCATAGCAACTAATTGTTAAAACTTTAACGACAAAACACATACCAACAGATTAAATATTGGCATTTATAAATGCAATAAAATATTTAATTTAAGATAAGATCGATAGAAATCTTTAAATACTATTGCTTTCATTAAAAATTTGCGCAGATTTTTAAACAAAAAATTCTAAAGGAAAAAAAAGATTACCGGTTGTTAAATTTCAAACTAGATTTACTTTTCATTGAATAGAAAAAATTTGTTACAAACAAAATAAAAATAGTAAATCATAAAGTTATTTTATAAGATACTGTGCACATCTTTTGAAAAATCTCTTTTTATTTATCAGATTTCGTATTCTGTTATTAACAACGTTAAGCAAAATCTAGGTAAATTATTTAAGGTGTTAGGTCTGTGGATTTAATTCATTTAAAGCTTCTTCTTATAACGTTTCAGGAAGTTCAAATATGTTTAGACGAAATCATTCTTTTGCGTTAAAGAGAATTTGCCTTACATATTTAACATGTAAAGTAGGAAAAATATCAGGTAATGGGGCACAAATTCTTATTTATGCATTAAAATTTTGCGTTATTCAAAAAAGTAAAAAACAAAAATTTACTTTTCAAATTTTATTTTATTCTTACTTTTAAAAGAATTTATTACATAATAATTAAGTTAAATATTTTTAAGAATTGTATTTTTACGTTTTAAAATTAATTTCAAAACCATGTCACAAAAACGTTTATTCCTTCTCGATGCTTATGCTTTAATATTTAGAGGCTATTATGCTTTTATTAAAAACCCTAGAATTAACTCAAAGGGAATGGATACTTCTGCCATAATGGGATTTATGAATGCTTTAATGGATGTGATTAAACGAGAAAAACCTGATCATTTAGCAGTAGCTTTTGACAATGGAGGTAGTGAATTTAGAAATAATATGTTTCCTGAATACAAAGCTAACCGAGATGCAACACCTGAAGCTATAAAAATAGCTATTCCATATATACAAGACTTATTAAAAGCCATGCACATTCCTATTATGGAGCAAGTAGGTTTTGAAGCGGATGATTTAATTGGAACATTAGCCAAACAGGCAGAAAAAGAGGGTTTTCAAGTGTTTATGGTAACGCCAGATAAAGATTTTGCACAATTAGTTTCTGAAAATATTTTCATGTACAAACCTGCGAGGATGGGAAATGGAATTGAAATTTGGGGGATTCCTGAAGTACAAGCAAAATTTGAAGTAGAACATCCTTTACAAGTAATTGATTTTCTTGGTATGATGGGTGATGCTGTTGATAACATTCCTGGCTTACCAGGTGTTGGAGAAAAAACTGCTAAGAAGTTTTTAGCTCAATATGGCTCAATGGAAAAACTGCTTGAAAGTACTCACGAACTTAAAGGTAAAATGAAAGAAAACATTGAAGCCAACAAAGAAAAAGGTATTCTTTCTAAAAAATTAGCCACTATACTACTAGATTGCCCTGTAACTTTTAATGAAAGTGATTTTGAGTTATCTAAACCTGACGTTGAAAAAACAGAAGCTATTTTTCAAGAATTAGAATTTAGACGAATGCAAGAGCAGTTTGACAAAATGTTTAGAGATGGAAGTGATTATGATGAAATAAACACAAATGACTCTCCAAATAATGGTGAAACTCCAAAACCCGCTAAAAAAGCAGTTCCAAAAAATGAAGATCAAATGGATTTATTCGGATTTTCTGATGATTCAAATGATAGTTCTAGTACTTCTTCATTTTATGCTACTTTAGAAAACACCGAACATTTTTATCAAATTATGCAAGGTGATTTGGCTTTAAAATTATTACTTCAAAATTTACAGAACCAAACCTCTGTTTGTTTTGACACAGAAACTACTGGCTTAGATGCTTTAAATGCTGAATTAGTCGGAATTGCATTTTCCTATGAAAAAGGAAAAGGGTTTTATGTTCCATTTCCGGAAAATAGAGACGAAGCTTTAGCTCTTATTGAAAAAATAAAACCGTTTTTTGAAAATGAAGCGATTGAAAAAATTGGTCAAAACTTAAAATATGATTTAAAAATACTTTCAAATTATAACATTACAGTAAAAGGTAAATTATTCGATACGATGATTGCTCATTATTTGATTAATCCAGATATGCGACACAATATGGATATTTTAAGTGAAACCTATTTAAAATATAGTCCAAAAAGTATTGAAGAATTAATTGGAAAAAAAGGAAAGAACCAAAAATCGATGCGTGATGTTGGTTTGGAAGAAATAAAGGAATATGCAGTTGAAGATGCAGATATTACTTATCAATTAAAAGAACACTTTCAACCTATTTTAGAAAAAGTAGGTACCAAAAAATTATTTGAGGAGATCGAAATTCCATTGGTTGAAGTTTTAGCTGATATGGAAAAAGAAGGAATCAATTTAGATGTTGCCTTTTTAAATGCAATGTCAAAAGATTTATCTGAAGAGAGTAATGTTTTAGAACAAAACATATATGAAACTGTTGGAGAAACCTTCAATTTAGCATCACCAAAACAATTGGGTGAGGTTTTATTTGACAAGCTAAAAATTGGTGGGCCAAAACAGAAAAAAACCAAAACAGGTCAATATGCAACTGGCGAAGAAGTATTGAGTTACTTAGCCAAAGACAACGAAATTGTTCGTGATATATTAGAATGGCGTCAATTGGTGAAATTACAAAGCACTTATGTTGATGCTTTACCGAACCAAGTTGATGCAAAAACAAAAAGAGTTCATACAGATTACATGCAAACTGTTGCTGCAACAGGAAGATTGAGTTCTACTAATCCCAATTTACAAAACATTCCTATTCGTACAGAAAGAGGAAGACAAATTAGAAAAGCTTTTATTGCGCGTGATGAAAACTATACGTTATTAGCAGCCGATTATTCTCAAATAGAACTTCGAATTATTGCAGCTTTATCAGGAGAAGATAACATGATTGCTGCTTTTAAAAATAATGAAGACATTCATAAATCAACAGCTTCAAAAGTATTTAATGTGCCTTTAGAAGAAGTTACTAAAGAACAACGTAGTAATGCAAAAACAGTTAATTTCGGAATCATTTATGGTGTTTCAGCTTTTGGATTAAGCAATCAAACCGATTTGTCACGAAAAGAAGCAGCAGAGTTGATTGAAGCTTATTACAAAAATTATCCAAAGTTAAAAGCATATATGGCTGAACAAATCGATTTTGCAAGAGAAAATGGTTATGTTCAAACAGTTTTAGGAAGAAGAAGGTATTTAAAAGATATAAATTCGGCAAACGCAATGGTTCGTGGTGGTGCAGAACGAAATGCTGTAAACGCACCTATACAAGGAAGTGCTGCAGATATTATCAAAATTGCAATGATTAATATTCATAAACGATTAATCACTGAAAACTGGAAGTCAAAAATGCTATTGCAGGTTCATGATGAACTTGTTTTTGACGTTTATAATGATGAATTAGAAAAAATTCAACCGATGATTAAAAGCGAAATGGAAAATGCTTTTAAACTAGATGTTCCATTGATAGTTGATTTAGGAATGGGTAAAAATTGGCTAGAAGCGCATTAAATTTTTGTAGCAGAATTAATTAACCTTGTTTTAAAGCAACTAAACAAAATAATACATGTCATTTAATATATAATTTTTATATTTAACAAAAAAAAAAAGCCTTGGAGAGCCTAAAAACAATATTGTACTTTTCTATTTTCAGATATCCTTTAACTATTGACGAAATTTATAGCTATACAAATCATAATGATATAAAAGAAACTGAACAAGAATTGAATTATTTATTGCAAGAAAATATTATAAATGATATTGATGGTTTTTTTGTTTATGCAAATGATTTACAAAGCGTTACAAAAAGGTTAAAAGGCAATCTTGAAGCTATAAAAGCATTAATAATTGCCAAAAATAGAGCTAAATTTATTTCAAAATTTCCTTATGTAAAAGCTGTTGGTGTTTCTGGTTCTTTATCAAAAGGCTATTATGATAACGAAAGTGATATTGATTTTTTTGTTATTACAAAACACTCTAAACTTTGGTTGTGTAGAACATTTTTAATGCTTTATAAAAAAATATTTCTACTAAATTCGAGAAAATATTTTTGCATCAATTATTTTGTGTCAGAAAAAAAATTGGAAATCGAAGAACAAAATCGATTTACAGCAACCGAATTAAAAACACTTATTCCCTTACAAGGGAAAGAAATTTTCGAAGAATTTTTCGATCAAAACAGTTGGGTTTCAAACTATTTTTCAAATTTTCAACCAAGTACAGAAAATATTCAAAACACAAAAAAACCGCTTTTTACTAAAACTATAGAATTAATGTTTAGCAATAAACTTGGAACTTCAATTGATTCCGGTTTTAAATTAATTACCCTAAAAAAGTGGAATTCGAAGTTTCATTATTTAAATAAAGAAGACTTTGATATTGCTTTAAAATCAACTAATAATATATCTAAACATCATCCCTCTAATTTTCAGAATAAAGTCATTTCAGCTTTAAATGAAAAAGCAGAAGAAGTTCAAAGAAAATTCAAAATCGAATTAACCAAAGAATATGTCTAACATACTTTTTACACATTCCTATTATTACAAATTAGACTCAAAACAATGGAAAAACAAAATGCCTTTTCCTCCTTTGGGAACATTGTATGCAGCTTCTTTAATGAGAAAAAATGGCTTTGATGTTGATTTATTTGACACTAACTTATTAGATAATCCAAAATCAATTATTTCAAAACTTGCTACAAATCAACCGAATTATTTAGTGATTTATGATGATGGTTTCAATTATCTAACTAAAATGTGCTTAACCAATATGCGTGAAGCTTGTTTTGAGATGATTCAATTAGCAAAAAAATATAATTGCAAAATAATTGTATCTAGTTCTGATGCAACTGATCATTATGAAAAATACATAGAAAAAGGAGCAGATTACATCATTCAAGGTGAAGGAGAAATAACATTATCAGAATTAATAACGCATTTAGAAGAAAATAAAAGTGTTGAATCCATAAACGGAATTGTCTATAAAAACGAATCCGTAATTAAAGTTAATCCAAAAAGAGCAGTTCTTCAAAATTTAGACGAATTACCTTTACCAGCTTGGGATTTGGTTGACATGAATTCCTATAAAGAAGTTTGGAAACAAAGCAAACAAGAATTTACTTTAAATTTAGCTACAACTCGTGGTTGTCCTTATAAATGCAATTGGTGTGCAAAACCTATTTATGGAAATCGTTACAATGCGCATTCTCCAGAATATATCGTAAAAGAAATTGCATATTTAAAAGAACAGTTTGGTGTAACCCGTTTTTGGATGTGTGATGATATTTTTGGTTTAAAACCGAATTGGGTTCAAGAATTAAATGTCGAATTAAAAACAAACAATTTAAAAATAAGTTACTATATTCAAAGTCGCGTTGATTTGTTGTTAAAAGAAGACACAATTGACGCTTTGGCTGAATCTGGCTTAGAAGAAGTTTGGGTTGGTGCAGAAAGTGGTTCGCAAAAGATTTTGGATGCTATGGACAAAGGCACACAAGTAGAAGACATTTATGAAGCAACCCATCTTTTGCAACAAAAAAACATTCGTGTTGCACTATTTCTTCAGTTTGGATATTTGACAGAAAATCAAGAAGATATTAAGAAAACAATTCAAATGGTTAAAGAATTGAAACCAGATAATATTGGAATTTCAGTATCATATCCTTTACCTGGAACTAAATTTTATGATAAAGTAAAAGACGATTTAAAACTAAAAGCAAATTGGACAGATTCTGATGATTTTGACATGATGTTTCAAGGAACATATAGCTCGAATTATTATAAAAAATTACAACGATTTGTTCATAAGGAATTCAGGAAAAGTCAAGGCATTGATAATTTGAAAAATTTTTCGTTTTCTAAAAACAAAATCAAATCAATATTGAAATTAGGGTATTATATTCCAAGTGCTTTTTTGGATAAAATTAAATTGAAAACACTTCAGAATGAAAGCTAGTTTTGATAAAGCAGCAACTACTTATGACCAATCTTTTACAAATACTTTGATTGGGAAACTACAACGCAATTTAGTTTACGAAATAGTTTCAAAACATTTACAAAACACAAACAGCATTCTTGAAATTAATTGTGGAACTGGTGAAGATGCAATTTGGTTAGCAAAAAAAGGCTTTGGAGTAACTGCAACAGATATTTCAACAGAAATGATTTCCATTGCAAAGTCAAAAAAAAATATTAAAAACCTCAACTTTATACAAGCTGATATTAATAGTATTTCAGAACAATTTTTAGATAAAAGTTTCGATTTAATTTTTTCAAATTTTGGTGGATTAAATTGTTTGTCAAAAAGTGAATTGGATAATTTCATATCAAACTCAACCAATATTCTTTCAGAAAAAGGAAAATTGATTCTAGTAATAATGCCAAAAAACACACTTTGGGAGCAACTATATTTCATGTTAAAATGCAAATTCAAATCAGCTTTTAGAAGAAAAAAAACAAAAATCATTGCCAATGTAGATGACGAAAATGTTTCAACCTATTATTATAATCCAAAAGATGTTGTAAGTTTATCCAATACCAATTTTGAACTTATCGAGACAAAACCAATTGGCTTTTTTATTCCACCATCATATTTAGAACCTTTTTTTAAAAACAAAAAAAGACTATTGAATTCACTAAATTGGTTAGAATCAAAATTTAAAAATTGTTCTTTTTTATCAAAATATGCAGATCATTACATACTAATTTTACAAAAAAAATGAGTTTACTTTTTACACATGCTTATTATTTATC
>JBLHNH010000001.1:0-60941 GCA_047622645.1 Flavobacterium sp. | reverse complement strand
GACTCTAAAGTTCTGTATTTATTTAACCATATTTCACTTTCAATTTGTTTAGGATAAGGTTTTTTGCTTTGCTGACTAAAGACACTCAAAGAAATTAATAAAAATGTAATAATTATTTTCACGTCTAGTTTTTTAATGTTTTATCACTCTTTGATTGTAATACCACTATTTATCACTTTCTCAACCTCTTTAAAATAAGATACAAGTTCAGTTTGTTGTGCTTCAGTTAAAACTGCTTCTTTGTGAATAATCGTGTAGCTTGAAAGTGGCATTTCTCCTTTTTCAATCATTTCACCACATTCTTCTAATTTATGAGCTTGTTTTTTGGCAGTGTAAGTTCCAAATTCAGAAAAATTCAAGTGTTTTTTTCCATCTTCAATATGATCTTTTACAAACCATCCAACAGGTTGCACATTTGTATACCAAGGATAAACACTTTTGTTAGAGTGACAATCGTAGCAAGCAGCTTTCATTGTTGAAGCAATTTCGGTTGGAGGATTATGAATGGTTAAAAAATCTTGATTGATATCCGTTTCAGGATTTGTTTTATCAATTTGGAAAAACTGCAAAACAACTAAAACAATTAGTAGGGCAATAAGAATTTTTTTCATAATAATGTATTTGTATAATTTGTATTAAAAGTAATGCTTTTTTTGCGAAATTAAAAAGGTGATTTTATATTTAAGTACATCTTAAGTTTTCTTCCATTTTTCAAGTCCTAAAATTCCGTTTCTTATTCTTTTTTGCCATTTTGAGCCAAACTTTTTGTTTAATTATTTTTAAAAAGGAGTGTTTGTTTTTTTATATTTTCCAATGTTTTATGGTACAATATACACGAAATTATAGAATTTAATTTCATGTTTTTTAGCAAAATCAAAATCTTCTTTAGTGATTACAGATGCAAATTTATCTATAACATTAATTATTGGAGATACAATTAATTTAAGTCAACTTTTAGGATTTCTTGAGCATAAACGTTAAATCCTATAAAAAGGATTATAAATCCGTAAATTATATTTTTTACTTTATTTGTTTTTCTGAATGTTACCAACTATACTTCTCGTTTCTCCAAATTTTATCAAACACAATGGTCAAAGGTGATAAGAATATCAAAACCCAAACTGGTGCAGCATAAAAATGATTAAAAGTCGTTAAATAAAAAGCAATTATGGCTAAGATTAAAGCAAACGCAATTCTTCCTTTTTTGTTATTTGGCGTTGTCATTGGATCTGTTATCATAAAAAAAGTGAATAACATTAAAGTTCCGTTGGTCATTTGATGTGTCCAAAAATCTATTGGCCAACCCAAATATAAGATGTTTCTAATGAATAACAAACCTCCAAAAGTTGCAATAAAAGTTAGAGCAATGTCAATTCGAGCTACTTTCTTAATCACTAAAAATCCAAGTGAACCAATCATGAATAAATAGACACTATTGCTTCCCCATTGTCCAGGTGAAATCCAAGCATTATGTGAAAATAAAATCGTCCCCACAACTCCAATATTAGCTGGATTAAAGATGTGTTTTCCTTTGTGTTTGATTAAGAATTTTGAACCAATAGCAATTAAGCTAGCCAATAAAATCCAATTCAAATTAGTTACTTTTAGTAACAAACAAAGTCCAAGAGAAGTGATTAAAGCACTTTTCCAAGAAGCATAATTTTTAGTTGTAAAATGGCTAAACAGTATTTGAAATAGAATACAGCTTGAAATAGTCAAACCAATTTGAAATAGGAATTCTTTTGGAAAACCATTGGCAAATAAAACCATAACCAAGAAGCTTCCCAAAAATAAAATTTGAAAATGTCGAGCATCACTTAGTAATGATAATAAACTGCTTTTAGGATGTTCTATGGCTTTTGTGTTCATGGCTTTAGAATAAGAAGTTTTTGATGACTGCTAATTTTGGAAAAAACGATTTTCTCTTATAAATCAAGAATGATATCAATGCAAAACCTGTCAGTAACAACAAACCTGGGAGCGTTTTATTAGGCTTGTTGCCTTTTGAGAAGAAAAATAATCCTCCTTTTTTGGATTCATTTTTTTTGGCTTTGTAACCTAATTTTGATCTGATTTCGTTAGTGTAATCATCATACGAATCTGTATCCCAATTGGTTAAATGCGCTAAAGTTTCTAACTCATTTTCTCTTCTGTTTAAGACATCATTGTAATATCTTCGTCCTTCTGTACAAGTTTTCATATCCACATTTACGCTATGTTGCATAATGTATCTTCCTTGAAAAGATTGTTGATCCATAGTTTCTTGAAATTGTAAATCCATTGGAAAATTAGCTCGGTCATAACGTACATGTAAACGTGTGAAAAACAAATTTCCTTCATAGTCACTTCCTTGATAGCCTTTTGGTGTTCTATAATTGGCAAAGAAAACTCCAGCATCTTTTAGTTCGGCATAACTTGGTGGAGTTGTTGAACAAGGATCACATTTTTGGTAATTGTGTGAACTTAAATCCCAAGCATATTCAGTAAAAACAGCATTTTTTCCATACTTTTTATATTGTTTGGTAAACAAATCTTTATAGAATTCTTGAAACTTTGGACGCATAAAAGTTGGAATATTCTTGTCAGTTGGAATTTTTACAGTTCTATAATTGGTACTTTCAACTCTTCCATTTTTTGTAAAAGCATAGATGATTAAATCTTGAGCGCTATTTGCATTTGCCATTCCTAATCGAATTGGCAGCATAAATTTTTCACTTTCAAACGAAATTTGAATGGGACTTAATTCATTTCGACCCAATTTTTTCATTTCAGCTAAATTGACTTTCACTACAAAGAAGTTCATTTTAGATTTGATATAAGGTTCCAAAACCTCTTCTGCTTTAGCTGGAATTTTATAATCATTTTGAAGTAACCAAGTTTTTAAACCAGCAGATTCTTTAGCAGATAAAATTAGAATATCATATTCACCAACAGTATATTTTGCTTCTATAGTTACACCTAAATCTTTTTCTTTTACACTTTGATAAACTGAAGTAATCATTTCAGATTTTCTTACCATTAAATTATCATCGTACATAATTGTTGGTTGGCATGGATGTTCATCATAATATTCAACTAAACGAGGTTCTGAATATTTGTTTAGTTTGCTGAAAATGTCTTTTTTAACCACTTTTATATCATTTTCTTTTAGAACCGTTGGAACAGGAATAACGATTGCAAAATCTTTAACATCACCTTTAAAATCGCTATTCATAGTTATAGTGTTTCTATTTCCATCTCGTACAAGAATTACTTCTGACGCTTGATTGAAAATTTTGGTATCACCTGTAGAAACATAAAACCCACAGAACGATTGTAATATTGGAACCATTGTAAAGGCTACCAAAATAAGGATTACTTTCTTTTTCATAATTTATTTATTAATTGTTGTTGTATTGAATTTGCTTGTACTGGTTTCATTTCAGTATTTCAGCATCTTTTTTTTAGTTAATACAAAAGCGATTTCATTTAGGCTAACACGATTATGTGTTTGCAATTAGCGACTTTGTTATTTGTTGAGGTTTACTTTTTAATAGAAATAAGGACTACACCATTGTTTCCTTTTTTTCCATAAATTGGAATAGCTTCTTTTGGTAAATAGACTTTTATAGAATCTATTTTTTGATTAGTTAAAGGTGCATATTTACTGGTTGGTTTTTCTCCAAAGAGTGATTCTTCTGAAAATTCTTCGCCATTAATTATGTAGACAGGATTTTTTAATTCTACATAAGTTTCATAATCTTCTTCGCGAACATCTTTTTTCTTTTTATCAGATAAATTCCCATCAATGAGAACTAAAGGATCACTTTTTGATTGAATACTTGATTCTTTCTCATTTATTTGTACTTCATATTTCATGTTAGAACTACGAGCAGCATATATTTTTCCTTTGCCTGGTAAAAAAGCATTAGTAGAACTTGATGAATTATAATATCCTTTTTCCACAGCTTCTTTTTGTGTGATAATTTGAATGTCATCAGATATTTCTTCTGCTGCATAAGATGTTTTAGCTGCTACTGAACTTTTCATTTCTTTTTTAACAATTGCAGGAACATCATCATAACTTTCAGTTTTTGTTTCAGAAATAATTGCTTTTTCTTTTGATCTGTTTGCCTGAATTTCTGATGGATTTCTGATTACTTCTGAAGTATTTTCAAAGCTTTCTGATTTTTCTTCTTCAAATGTGTTTTTAATATTATCTTGAACTTGCTGAGTTGTAGGTTCAATATTAATTTTTGGTTCAACAGGTTGATTCAGTTCTTTTTGTGTAGTGTATAATTGAATTCCAACTGTGAAAAATAATAAGAAAGAAGCTGCGATGGCTAATTTTTTCCAAACTTCGCTTTTCTTCTTGATTATTTTGGTGTCGAGTTTTTCTTCTACACGATTCCACACTTTATCCATTCCTGGAAAAGATATTTCTTCGTTTTTGTTAGAAGCGTTTTTTATTTTTTGATATATTTTTTCTTCGTTTTTCATTTATTCTGAATTTATTTCAGAATCTCATCAATTCTGAATTTTATGCTGAATTTATTTCAGCATCTTTTCATGTATGTTTTAATTATTTTGCTTTTTGATAGTAAAAAGTATTCACTAATTCTTTTAATTTTGTTTTAGCAACGTTTAATTGTGATTTTGATGTTCCTTCTGATATTTTGAGTTGTTCGGCAATTTCTCTATGCGAAAATCCTTCAATAACAAACAAGTTAAATATGGTTCGACAACCTTCTGGAATTTTCTCAACTAATTTTAACAAATCTTCTTCTTCTAAATCCGTTACTTCATCAGTAAAAGGTTGCGATTGCATATTTGTGTCTTCCAAATAAAGATTGAAATTTAAATTCTTTTTAAGTTGCAATAAACATTGATTGACTGCAATTTTTCTTGCCCAACCTTCAAAGGCTTTGTGTTCATTGAGTTGTTCTATTTTAGTAAATATTATGTAAAAAGTATCGGCCAATACTTCTTCAATCTCTTCTTCTTTTTTGAGATAGCGTTTGCAAGTGTAATACAACTTAGATGCCATCTGTTCATATAATAAACGTTGAGCTTCTCGCTGATTTTTTTTGCATGCTATAATTATTTTTTCATCCATTATAAAAGGGTGCTTTCAAATGCAAGTTTATATTTTTTTTAATTTGTCATTTGTACTATTCTTATTAATTTAAAGTAAATTTTTTATACAAATACTAAAGGCTATTTATTATAAGAGTATAAAAAGTTGTAAAAGGTTGGAAAGCCTTTGATTATTTTTTTAAAATTAAGAAATAAACAAAAAAAAAGCCTCAAAAAAACGACTTTCTTTTGAGGCTTAATAATTGTAGTTTTTATATATCACTCTTTAAAAACCATATCAATACACATAACAGAAGCAAGTATTAAAGGCCTAATAGCATCATCTTGTGGAACATGATTGTAAATTTCTAAAACATAGTTATCAGCACTAGTAAAAAATTCTTTACCGATGCCAGCCCATTTTTTAGAAACATGCGCTAATTCTTTATTGTCTTTAGTAAACTTAAATTCCCAACCAGTCCATTTTCCTTGAAGCGTGCAAAGATGTCTATCATTAGCATCATGAATTTCAAACTTTCCTCCAAATGAAAAGAATTTTTGTTTAAAAATACCTAATAATTTATTGTTTTCATCTAAAATTTCAACATCAGATCGAAATAAAGTTAGACCTCTTTTTACAGATAAAATTTTATTTCCTTGATTGTCAGCAATCACTACATGAAAAGGTGTCATTCTTTTGTAATCTGTAAAACGAAATATTTTAGTAAAAAAACCTAAATCAGGTTCTCTACAAGTCATCATTTGCGAGCCATTATCTGGATTTAAAATGTCAAAATTGTTCGATGCTTTGAACATTCCGATATGTTCTTTTACTAAAAAGATGTTTTGGTTTAAAATTGGATTCATTTATTAATAGTTAGTTTATATATATTAGATTTTAAAATTTCTGTATCATTATCTTCGCACAATAGAAAATCAATTGACTTCTCTGTTTTTTTATAAAGCGTAATTCCTTCAAATTTGTTTTTATCCGAAATCAATGTAGTTTCCTCAATTATAAAATCGGCCAATTTCATTTTCCCTAGAAATGTACCTAATATTTCTCCATCATTATAAGTTGAATTTGTGTTTTCAACTGCTGCTAAAAAGTAAATAGTTTCGTTGACTAAAATTGCATCGGTAAAAGAAGCTTCTATATTATTTAATTTAGGCAATTTTACTTTATGAAATTCTATTTCAATTTCTTTGTCCTTATCAATTATGAAAACTCCATTTGAACCATTTTCTGAATTTCCTCTTTGAAATAAGTAGCGTTTTTTATTAACAGAAAAGACACCTTCAATATTTAGTTCGTCACTTTGGATGGAGAATTTGTTTTTTAATGAATTATAAAGCTCTTTTAAGTCTTTTTCCTTTATTTTTTTATTTTTAGTATGATATGTTTTTAATAAAGTTCTATTTTCAGTAGAACCAGAGCCAAAAATTAAAATTTTATTTCTCTCTAAGGTGATTGATTCAAAATCAGGTTTGTCTTTTTTAGGAATATTTTCTTCTGGATTTTCTATTAGTGCAATTTTATTTAATTCATTCGAATCGATCTTATATTCATACAAATAAGAACTATTATCTGAAATTAAATAAAGCAAATCATTGTGAAATAAAAGTCCAGAAGCTGAACCAATTCCTATAATTTGAAAAAATAGTTGCAATTGAAATTTTTCCATACTTTTACAAAACGAGTTAAATTATTAGTCACAAATATAATTGTAAAAAATAGCAAAAACATATGAAATCCTTAAAATCTGAAGACTTTAAAGTAACGAAAACCATAAAATTAAGCGAAATTCCAACATTTATAAATGTAGAAACTTCCGAGAAGAAGAAAGAAAAACATTTGCAAAAGGTTCGCGAGAAATTGAGCAAAGTGCAAGACAAAATGTATGCTCATAACAGATACAGTGTTTTAATTTGCCTGCAAGGAATGGATACTGCCGGAAAAGACAGTTTAATTCGTGAAGTTTTTAAAGAATTTAATGCACGTGGAGTTGTGGTTTATAGTTTTAAAACGCCATCATCTAATGAATTGGAACACGATTATTTATGGAGACATTACATTGCTTTGCCCGAAAAAGGTAAGTTTTCGGTTTTTAATAGATCTCATTATGAAAATGTTTTAATTACGAAAGTTCATCCTAACTATATCATGAATGAAAAGATTCCTGAAATAAATGAAATGGAAGATATAACAGAAGCTTTCTGGGAAAAACGTTTTGAAAGTATTAATGATTTTGAAAAGCATATTGCTTCAAATGGTATTATTGTTCTCAAGTTCTTTTTGCATTTGAGTAAAGAAGAACAACGCCAACGCTTGTTAAGAAGGTTAGAAACTGAAAAGCACAATTGGAAATTTTCTCCAAGTGATTTAAAAGAGCGCTTATTATGGGATCAATATCAAAATTGTTATGAAGATATTTTAAATAAAACTTCTAAAGAACATGCACCTTGGTTTATTGTTCCTGCTGATAATAAAGAAACTGCAAGATACATCGTTGCAAAAACTATTTTAGATGAATTGAATAAATATGAATTTCATTATCCTGAATTAGATCAAGAAGTACAAGAAAATATTAAAATGTATCATGATAAATTAAGTAGTGAGAATTAACTATCTTTGCCGCTTTGAAATTGCAAATGAATTTATCTACTTATACCAAAGAGTTTACTTATAATTTAAAGTTAGCTTATCCTATTATTCTTGGAATGTTAGGACATACTATTGTTGGAATTGTAGATAATGTAATGGTTGGAAAAATTGGACCAGCTGAATTAGCTGCTGTTTCTTTAGGAAATAGCTTTGTATTCATAGCAATGTCGCTTGGAATAGGATTCTCAACAGCAATAACACCTTTAGTTGCAGAAGCAGACGGAAAACACAACATTGAAGAAGGAAGAAGTGCTTTTCATCACGGTTTGTATTTGTGTACGATCTTAGGATTTGCTTTATTTACCTTGATTTTCTTTTCAAAACCACTAATTGCTTTTATGGGCCAACCAGAATACGTAGTGGAATTAGCCAAGCCTTATTTAGATATTGTTGCATTCTCTTTAGTTCCACTAATTATTTTTCAAGCTTACAAGCAGTTTGCTGATGGAATGAGTGAAACTAAATATTCAATGTGGGCAACCATTTTAGCAAATGTGGTCAATGTATTTCTGAATTATTTATTGATTTATGGAGTTTGGATTTTTCCGAAATTAGGAATTCTTGGAGCAGCTATTGGAACTATTGTATCTCGTTTTGTTATGTTAGGTTACATGCATTATGTGATGCATAAAAAAGAAAAATTTCATCCATTTTTTAAAGGTTTTGATTTAAAGAAAATTAAGCGAGATGTTAATATAAAAATAATTAGATTAGGAACACCATCGGCCTTGCAAATGTTTTTTGAAATTGCTTTGTTTACTGGAGCCATTTTACTTTCTGGTTATTTAGGAACTACAAGTCAAGCTGCAAATCAAATTGCGTTGAGTCTAGCTTCGTTTACCTTTATGTTTGCCATGGGGTTAAGTGTTGCAGCAATGATTCGAGTTGCAAATCAAAAAGGATTAAACGATTATAAGAAGTTACGAATTGTAGCGATGTCTATGTTTTTATTAGCAACACTTTTATCAATAAGTTTTGCCTTACTCTTTATTTTATTTCATAAATCTTTACCTGCTTTATTTGTTGATATGAATAGTTTAACCGATTTAGCACAAAACACAGAAGTAGTAGCTATTGCAGGACAATTATTATTAGTAGCTGCAGTTTTTCAAATTTCTGATGGTATACAAGTAGTAGTTTTAGGAGCATTACGTGGTTTACAAGATGTTAAGATTCCGATGTATATGACTTTTGTTGCTTATTGGGTAATTGGGTTTCCAATTTCAATTTATTTAGGAATTTATACTGATTTAAAAGCAGCTGGAATTTGGATAGGACTTTTAGCAGGATTAACTGCAGCAGCAATATTTTTGTATCTTCGCTTTAATTATTTGACAAAGAAATTAATAAATCAACAATTATGATAGCAGCAGCGGTACTTGGGATAATTTTAATACTAATAAGTTTTGCTTTAAAATCTCAAACATCAACTTTAAATAAAATTGCAATTCCACTAAAATATGTAGGACTTCTAATTGTATTAATTGGTGTTTTATCTTCACTTTTTGTTCAAGTTGAAGCAGGAACAGTTGGTGTAAAGTCTTTGTTTGGTGAAGTAAAACCTACTATTTTAGAAAGTGGTTTGCATATTGTAAATCCATTAATAGATGTTACCCCTTTCGATATTCAGACACAAAATTATACTATGTCTGCTTTAAATGAAGAAGGAGCAAAAGTAGGTGATGATGCTATTAGAGTTTTATCTGCAGATGGATTAGAAGTAATTATAGATTTAACAGTTTTGTATAGAGTATTACCTTCAGACGCACCGGTTATTTATAAAAAACTAGGTGTTAATTATTCTGATAAAATTGTAAGACCTGTCACAAGAACAAGAATAAGAGACAACGCTGTTTTTTATGATGCTGTCGCTTTATATTCCTCAAAAAGAGAAGAATTTCAAACTCGAATTTATAATTCAATTGAAAAAGATTTTAAAAGTAGAGGCTTAATATTAGAACAGTTGTTGATAAGAAATATTAATTTACCTGAATCAGTTAAAACAACAATTGAATCTAAAATTAATGCAGAACAAGAAGCGCAAAAAATGACATTCGTTTTGCAAAAAGAAAAGCAAGAAGCAGAACGTAAAAGAGTAGAAGCTCAAGGAATCGCAGATTATCAAAAAATTATTTCTTCTGGATTAACGGATAAACAATTGCAGTATGAGTCTATTAAAGCTCAGTTAGAAATAGCAAAATCACAAAATGCCAAAGTGATTTTAATGAATGGCAAAAATACACCAATAATACTTTCAGATAAATAAAATTAAAATGGAAAGACCAAAATTTATATTAGGAGACAATACAGATTTTCCAGATGACATCTTTATTGTACATTTAGATTATCCACGTTTTTTAATCAATTTAAAAGATGACGAAGTAGAATTTTTAGAGGATATTGAAGAAGAAGACGAACGCGAATTAGAATCAGAAATGGAACATTTGATTACGCTTGCTGGAGAATTTTATGATAAAGAAATGGAAAATTATGAAGAGTAGTTTTATGTTTTAAGTAATGTAAATTTTAATTTTCAAAATACTTCTCCAACAAACTCTTGGCCGCTGCAAAAGGTGAAATCTCATTATTTTGCACGGCTTTTTTATTTTCTTCTAATAATTTTATCATTTTTGGATCATTGTAGAAGTTGCTTTTTAATTGTTCGTTAATTGTCTCTTTCATCCAAAATTGACTTTGATCTTGTCTTTTCTTTTCAAAAAAATGATTTTCTTTTACTAAATCAAAATACTCAGAAATTATTGTCCAAACATTGTCTATTCCTGTTTTTTCAAATGAACTACAAGTCGTTACTTTTGGAATCCAACCACTACTTTTAGCAGGAAATAAATGCAAAGCTCTATTAAATTCAGCTTTAGCTAATTTAGCTTTCGAAATATTATCACCATCAGCTTTATTAATTACAATTGTGTCAGCCATTTCCATTATGCCACGTTTTATTCCTTGTAATTCGTCACCTGCACCAGCAATTTTTAAAAGTAAAAAGAAATCAACCATACTATGCACGGCCGTTTCACTTTGTCCAACACCAACAGTTTCAATTAAAATAGTATCAAAACCACAAGCTTCACACAAGATGATGCTTTCGCGAGTTTTTCTAGCAACGCCTCCTAAACTTTCACCAGCAGCACTTGGTCGAATAAAAGCATTTTCGTCTTTAACTAATTCTTCCATCCTAGTTTTATCACCCAAAATACTTCCATGACTTATAGAACTACTTGGATCAACAGCCAAAACAGCTACTTTTTTACCAATTGAGGTTAAATAGGTTCCAAAAGCCTCAATAAACGTGCTTTTTCCTACTCCAGGAACTCCAGTAATTCCAATTCTAACAGATTTATTAGCATAAGGTAAACAACCATTAATAACTTCATTCGCTCGTTCTAAATGTTCAGAATTAATGCTTTCTACTAAGGTAATTGCTCTACTTAAAGCGGTTTTGTTTCCGATTTTAATAGCTTCAATTAATTCATTGGCAGACGGAATAACTTTTCGTTTTAATTGAATCCTTTTAGCCACAGCAATGCTTAACGAATTAGGTTTAATGATTCCGTTAACTTCAGATAAGGCTGATTTTTTAGTTTGGTCTTTCAAAAATTGTCTCTTTCTGTAAATGTACGATTTTTTTGAAAAAAAAGAAATTTCCATTTAATAATCAAATAATGCTTTTAACTTTGTAATTCATAAAAATCTAATGGATAATATTCTTCTAATTTTCATCTGTTTGTTAATAGGTGTTTCCTTTCAATATGCAAAAAATTTGCCTAAGAATATGCATGTTGTTTTAAATCAGTTTGTTATTTATGTTTCCTTACCTGGATTAGCTTTGTATTATATTCCAAAAATTGAAATATCAACAGCTTTATTATATCCATTAGGTGTTGCTTGGTTAAGTTTTGGACTTTCATTTTTGTTTTTTTATACGTTAGGAAAATATTTAGGTTGGTCCAAAAAGTTGATAGGTTGTTTAATTTTAACAGCTGGATTAGGAAATACATCGTTTGTTGGGTTTCCGGTTATTGAAGCTTTATATGGCTCAAAAGGAATTGAAACAGCAATTGTAATAGATCAACCAGGAACATTTGTAGTTATGGCAACTTTTGGAATTATTGTAGCAACACTATTTTCTAGAGAAACGTTAAATGCAAATGGTATTGTAAAGAAAATTTTATTATTTCCACCATTTTTAGCTTTTGCAATTGCCATATCATTAAATATTTTTAAAGTAGATTTTCCTGTTGATTTTCAATCGGTTTTTCAAAGAATTGGAAGTACAGTAACACCTATTGCACTAATTGCAGTTGGATTACAATTAAAAATTGAAAGAAAAAGTAAACATTGGGGTTTTCTTACTTTAGGTTTATTATTTAAATTAATGATTACACCTGTTTTTTTCTTTATTTTGTACAAGAAAGTATTCGGAGCATCAGGTTTAATTATTGATGTTTCAATCTTAGAGTCAGCAATGGCTCCAATGATAACAGGAGCAATCTTGGCTTCAACTTATGGGTTAAAACCAAAGCTAAGTAGCATGATGGTTGGAATCGGAATTCCTGTATCATTTATAACTTTAGCTTTTTGGTATTGGATTTTATTAAATTTTTAAAACAAGAAAATGGAATTAAAGAAAAACATATACGAGTTACTAAAGAATATTGTTGGTGAATCTTACATTTTTACAGATGAAGAAACTCGAAATCATTATGGTCACGATGAAACAGAAGATTATGTTTTTCCACCTAGTGTGGTTTTAAAACCTGCAAATGCATTTGAGATTTCTGAAATTCTAAAAGTAGCCAATAAATTTTATATTCCAGTAACCCCAATTGGAGCAAGAACTGGCCTAAGTGGAGGAGCTTTATGTGTTCAAAAAGGAATTGGACTTTCAATGGAACGATTAAATAAAATCATAGAAATTGACGAAAAAAATCTTCAAATTACTGTTGAACCAGCAGTAATTACTCAAGTTTTACGTGAAGCTGTTTTAGAAAAAAATCTTTCTTATCCAGTAGATCCTAGCAGTCAAGGTAGTTGTTGGATTGGTGGAAATGTGGCCGAAAATTCTGGTGGTGCAAGAGCGTTAAAATATGGTGTAACAAAAGATTATGTTTTAAACTTAGAAGTTGTTTTGCCTAATGGTGAAATTATTTGGACAGGAGCAAACACGCTTAAAAACTCAACAGGATACAATTTAACGCAATTAATGGTTGGAAGTGAAGGAACTTTAGGAGTAATAACTAAAATTGTCTTAAAACTGATTCCTGCTAATAAACATAATGTATTGTTATTAGTTCCTTTTTATAAAGCGGAACAAGCTTGTGAAGCCGTTTCTGCCATCTTTAGAGCTGGAATTGTACCAAGTGCTTTAGAGTTTATGGAACGTGATGCTTTGGAATGGACAATGAAATATATTGATGGTGTTAGTGTAGCTATTAAAGATGATATCAAAGCTCATTTGTTGATTGAAGTTGATGGCAATTATCCTGAAATTTTAATGCAAGAAGCAGAAAAAATTCTAGAAGTTGTTGAACAATATACAATTGATGAGGTTTTATTTGCAGATTCAGAAGAACAAAAGAATGCTTTATGGAAAATGCGAAGAGCTGTTGGTGAAGCTGTTAAATCAAATTCAATTTATAAAGAAGAAGATACGGTTGTTCCAAGATATGAATTACCTAAATTATTAGAAGGAATTAAAACAATAGGAGCAAAGTACGGTTTCAAATCAGTTTGTTACGGTCATGCAGGTGACGGAAATTTACACGTAAACATTATAAAAGGAGATTTATCTGATGATAAATGGAATAAAGAAATCCCAAAAGGAATCAGAGAAATTTTTGAATTAACAGTTGCCTTAAAAGGAACACTTTCAGGAGAACACGGAATTGGTTATGTACAAAAAAACTATATGAATATTGCATTTTCAAAAACGCATTTAGAACTTATGGAAAGTATTAAACGTGTTTTTGATGCTAATCATATTTTAAATCCAGGGAAAATTTTTCCTGATGAAGAAGTTTAAATAAGATGAAATTTTTAGAATTTATTTTAGCAGTTATCTTAATTTACTTTGGGATTCAACTAATTAATTATTATCAAAAATTAAAAAAAATAAATAAAATAGGTGGTTTGTCTTTTAAACTTCAAACTGCCGGAATTGGTCTTGTTATGATAGGAGTATGTCTAATAATTAGACTCTTTATCTGTTTAGTGGAATTAATAAAAATTTGATTTTAATTCATCGTATTCAAATACTCTCTCAAAATTTGAAGCTCTTTATCTTCTTCTTCAATAGTAACTGAGTAGTCTTTAATAATAGAATGGGTTAATTTTTCAGCATCAGAAATTTTAGTGTTTCTTGAGCTGATTTTTTTAGTTAATCTTGCTATGTATAATAAAACAACTCCAAGAATTAATCCTAAAATTGCCATAAATTGAAACTTGTTTTTAGCATTACTTTTAATAGAATCACCAATTGATTTGTCTAAATTTTGAATTAATAGAGTAGATTTAGATTTATTGGAAGTAGAAGCAATTTCGTTTATTTTAACTTGCAAAGTCGAACCTGTTTCTAAGGCAAAGTTGTCTTTGTAATCCTGAATTATTTCATTTTTCACAGCTTCATCTTTCACAATAATTTGAGGAAAAAAGAAAAACAACAGAGAACCTAAAATAAGAATAATTCCTAATGTAAGTGTAAAAAAACGTTTTGTTGCTAAATAAGCACTGCCAAACCAACGACCAATTTTAGAGCTTGATAAATCTACGTCTAAAGTAGTTAAAAGTTTCATGCGGTCTTTTAATATAATTTGACGATTCGATTTTTCTTCAATGAATTTCTGTAGTTCTATCTTTGTCATTTTATACTGAATTTAGTTTAGCGTCTCTCGATGCTAAAGATTATTATTCAAATATAAAAAAAAATCCTCAACTACTTATTTGTAATTGAAGACTTTTATTTTACTGAATACTATTTACTGAATACTGAACACTAACTTTTTTGTTCCTTATTAAAGTAAACCAAGTAGTAATACATTTGTTTTTCTTCGTCCCAACCTTTTTCAACAAATTTTTGAGCTGAGTCAGAGTTCACGAAATCTAATTTAATTTGAACATTTGTATCTAAATGAATCGTATTTTTTAATTTCTTACGAACATCAGTCACAGCAGCATTAGCTATTGGAAAATCAGTTACATCTTCAATACTATATTTTTCACCTTTATCTACTTTGTAATTTTTAAATTCTGGAATAAATTGAGGATTCTCCATAACTTCATTCAAGAACGCAGATTCTTCAAAAGCATCATTTTTTGCAAAATGATTGATGGCTCTATTCATAAACAAAACTTCTTGCTGCTTATCTTCTGCAGGCAAAACTACATCTTTAGCAAAATCTTGACAGAATTTTAAATACTTCTTAGTCATAAAATTTTCATCTTGAAAAGCATCTACAGATAAGAAATGTTCTAACCAATAACGAGCATCATATCTGTTGCTATCAATGGTTAATATTTTATAACCTTCTTCTTTTTTATAATTGAAAATCAAACATCCTTTGTCTAACTTGTTTAAGTTGATTCCTTGTTTTAAAATCATTTCAAGACTGCTTCCATTTTCTTCAAATTGTAAGAAATCCGTTTGAATTTCACTTTTGAAAACTCCAATAGCATCCACAACATTGTTGTCAATTGATACATTTGAAAGGTAAGCTACATAAACTTCACCATTCTTAATATGTGGATGATTTGATTGCTCAAATAAGTGCGAAGTTATTTTTTTTGAAATGTTATGTACTTCACTTGGATTATTGAAAATCTCAGTAGCTAAATTGTACATGTCATTATATTCTAAATCTACATCATGAGCAAACTGAAAGTAATTTTCTTCTTTTTCACGAAAAGGTTTAAAGAAATATTCTTTCAATAAAGGCATAATTTCATCGTTTAATCGGTATGGATTTTCAGATAAAAAAATAGCTTCGTTACGGCTTTTATTTCCAACTCTATGAATGGAAAGATTATCTATATGGGCGTTGAAAAGGTTTATCATTTGTGTGAAAAGGTTAAGAGTTTAAAAGGGTTTATGTAGAAAATTAAGAGTTTAAAAGGGTTTGAGTAAAAAACGAGATTAAATAATGCTAGATTTTTAAAAGTATGTAATTCCACAATACCTTTTAACCTTATAAACTAAAAGACTAATTCCAATTTTCTTCGAAACCAAAATCTTCAAAACTATCATCACCTTCAAACAGGTCTAAATCATCTTCGTCATAATCCTTTTCCTCTAAACCACCTTCAGCTTCAAATAATTTATCATCAGCTTCTAAAGGAACTTCACCTTGTGAAAATAATAAGGCAGGATAAATTAATCCTTCTTGTTTTTCGTCTTCAATTACGGCTAATTCCACGTAGAAAGTCCACATGTTTAAGAAATCATAAACGTAAATAATTTTTGTATGATGTTTGTCTATATTATCTTCAAGAATAAATTCATTCATAGGTCTAATATCACCAGAATCATCACCCGTATCAAATAGTGGAATTTCAAATTCTTGATTCCATTCATCATCACACATATAAAAGGAAGCCATTTCGGTTCCATCAAAGCCAAAAGCGTTAACAATTGCGTTGTGTAAATCTTCTAAGGTGTTTGTTTTTTCTATTGCAATATCTCTAAAAATATCCTCTTTAGTATCTAATATAGCTCTAAATTTATAAATCATTTGTTTGAAATTTTATGAACTACAAAAGTAAGTAATATTTAAGAAACTAATTTTGTCAAATATACATTTGTTGATAAGATTTTTTTTAAAATATAGAAGCTTCGGTACTAGTAGTTAATCGTTCTAAAGTTTCTAATCCATAAACCGAATTTCCTTTTTTATTCAATTTTGGACTCCAAACTGCAACGGTATAATTGTTTGGAAAAACGGCAGTAACGCCACCGCCAACGCCACTTTTTCCTGGCAAACCTACTTTAAAAGTAAATTCTCCAGCCTGATCATAAAAGCCACACATTTGCATCAAGGCATTCATTCTTTTGCATTGACTTGAAGTAAGTAAACGCTCGTTATTATATGGATTTATTCCATTATTTGAAAAGATTTGAAAACTTTTGGCTAGTTCTTCACAACTCATAGCTAAGGCACATTGATGGAAATAAAAATCTAAAACATCTTCTGGATTGTTTTTAATATTTCCATAGGACTTGATGTAATTTACCAAAGCAGCGTTTCTGAAACCTGTTTCTTTTTCAGAATTTACAACCTCTAAATTATAATTTATTGACTTAGAATTCGCCAATGTTTTTACAAAATCTAAAAAATACGTTTTTGGATCTTCAAAATGATCTAGCATTAAATCAGCAATAACCAAAGCTCCTGCGTTTATAAAAGGATTTCTTGGAATTCCGTTTTCATATTCTAACTGAACTAAGGAATTAAATGCATTTCCAGAAGGTTCAAAATTGACTCTTTTCCATAAATCATTACCTATTTTAGAAAATATTAAAGCAGTTGTAAAAACTTTTGTAATACTTTGAATCGAAAATTTTTCAGTTGCATTTCCTACATTATAAATATTTTGCTGATTGTCAATTAATGAAATTCCGAATTTAGAAGCATCAACTTTAGCTAATTCAGGAATATATTCAGCAATAGAACCATTGTTTTCTAGTTGCTTAACTTCAGTATAAATTGAGTTTAATATTTGTTGGTAATCCATGAGTACTGTTTTTGTAAATGTACTATTTCAATGTCAAAAATACAATTCACCCTAAAAAATCAACAGTTCGGAAAATCTAAATTTTTATTGATTAAGTTTTACTACAATTTTGCTTCATCAAACTAACTAATATTAAAAAGATGAAAACTATTTTAACTTTATTAATCACATTTATAACTTTTTTAAGTTACTCTCAAGCTACTTTGAAAGGAAAAGTTATTGATGAACAAAAGAATCCAATTGTAGCTGCCAGTGTATTTTTAAAAGGGACTTATGATGGAACAATAACAGATGAAAACGGAGAATTTACTTTTAAAACTACTTCATCTGGAAATCAAATTTTACAAATCAGTTTTATTTCTTTTGAAACTCTCACAGTGAAAATTGAAGTTGAGAACTATCAACCTAAAATATTCAACTTAAAGGATGATTTAAATACGTTAGATGCGGTTGTAGTTTCAGCAGGAACTTTTAAAGCTGGTGATAATAGTAAAGTTACAGCTTTAAAGCCTTTAGATATTGTCACAACAGCTGGTTCTGTAGGAAATATAATTGGAGCCTTAGAAACCTTACCAGGAACACAAACTGTAGGAGAAAGTGGTCGTTTGTTTGTTCGTGGTGGAGAATCAAATGAAACGCAAACTTATGTAGATGGACTTAGAGTAGCACAACCTTATGGAGCAACAGCTAATAATGTGCCAACAAGAGGGCGATTTTCTCCTTTTTTGTTTGATGGAATTACATTTTCAACGGGTGGTTATAGTGCTGAATATGGCGATGCCCTTTCAAGTGTGCTTTTACTAAATACAATTGATGAACCAGTACAAGATCAAATAGATGTTTCAATAATGACTGTTGGTGCTGGTTTGGGAAAAACAAAGAAATGGGAAAATAGTTCGATAACTTTTAATACGAGTTACATGAATTTAGCTCCTTATCAAGCGATTATTCCTCAAAATTTAGATTGGAATAAACCTGTTGAAGTATTTTCTGGAGAAAGTATTTTTAGAACTAAAATTAAAAAAGGATTACTAAAAATCTACACTGCCTTTGATAAAACTAATTTCGATATCAATCAAAAAGACATCAATTTTGAAGATAAAATTCGAGTTGATATGACAAATAGTAACTTCTATTTAAATTCTTCTTTTGTTGGTTATGTTGCTGAAAACACAAAGTTACAAACAGGATTAAGTTATGGTTACAGTCAAAATAAAATCAATATTGCTAACGATAAAGTTGATAATAACGAGAGAAGTTTACATTATAAATTGAAGTTTACTCAGTTTTTGACCAATAGAATAAAATTAAATTTTGGAGGAGATTATTTTCATACCAATTTTGATGAATCTTTTAAAGAAAATCAAGCCAATAGTTTTCTTTCCGGATATGATAATAATTTAGGAGCTTTGTTTGCTGAAACCGAAATCTTCTTTTCTAAAAAACTAGCTATGAATGTTGGATTAAGAGGTTCAAATGCTTCTATTGTAAATGACTTTGTAGTTGAACCAAGAATTTCAATGGCTTATAAAATTGCTGAAAATAATCAGGTTTCTTTGGCTTATGGAACTTTTAATCAAACACCGAATCAAAGTTATTTGAAATATACTTCTAATTTGAATTACGAAAACACATCACATTATATTCTGAATTATATGTACAATAAAAAAGGCAAAATGTTAAGAGCTGAAGCTTATTATAAAGATTATAATGATTTGGTTAAGTACAATACTTCATCCACTCAATTTGATAGTGATTTCAATAATAACGGTTATGGTTTTGCTAAAGGAATCGATTTGTTTTGGAGAGATAATAAATCCATTAAAAATTTAGAATATTGGATTTCCTATTCATTTATTAATTCAAAAAGAGATTATAAAAATTATGAAACTAACGTAACCCCAAGTTTTATTGCAAAACATAATTTTTCATTAGTCACAAAATATTTTGTTAAAAAGCTAAAATCACAAA
The DNA here is from genome assembly GCA_047622645.1 of Flavobacterium sp. Classification (GTDB taxonomy): domain Bacteria; phylum Bacteroidota; class Bacteroidia; order Flavobacteriales; family Flavobacteriaceae; genus Flavobacterium. The sequence goes on along the minus strand of JBLHNH010000001.1, from coordinate 41,509 downwards.
TTAGTGGAACATATTCATACAATTCAGGAAGACCTTATGATAATCCAAATAGTTCAGAATTCATGAATGAGCAAACGCAATCGTACAATAATTTGAGTTTTAGTTGGGCTTATCTTTTATCACAACAAAAAATACTATTTCTTTCAGTTTCAAATGCCATAGGAACAAACAATATTTTTGGATACAATTATGCCAATTCACCAGATATAAACGGACAGTTCCTACGTCAAGCCATTACACAACCAGCTAGTAGATTTATTTTTGTAGGTTTCTTTTGGACCATTAGTGATAATAAAAAGACTAATAATTTAGATAATTTATAAAGAAGTAGCTAGTGAATAGTTATTAGTAGTTAGTCAATTCAAATAACACTAATTACTCTTTCAAACAACAATTCATCCTTAATATTCAACAGTTCAGTAATTACAATTTTAAAATCATAACATTCTGATGCAACTTTGTACTATCAAAAAAGAAATACTAACTTTAAATTTTAATATCATGACAAAAATTATCACATTTATCGCAATTTTAGTTTGTGGATTAGTTTCAGCACAAACAAATTATGAAACCGGAATGGCAATAGGAATGAAACTTTGGTCAGAAGGAAAAAAAACAGAAGCTTCAGCAACATTTGAACGCATTGCTTCAGCAGAATCAAAAGAATGGTTGCCAAACTATTATGTAGCACTTATTAATGCTTTAGCCTCTTTTCAAACACAAGACAAAGAGGAACTTAAATCATTGTTAGATAAAGCTCAAAATGCTTTAGATGTTGAATTTAAGAAAGATAGTCAAAATGCAGAGTTATTAGTAGTTCAAGGATTAATCTTCACAGGTTGGATTGTTTCTGACCCAATGACAAACGGAATGAAATATACAGGAATGGCAAATGGAGTTTACGCAAAAGCAGCTAAAATTGCACCAGAAAATCCAAGAGTTATGTTTTCTAAAGCGGAATTTGAAAAGGGTTCAGCCAGATATTTTGGACAAGATACAACGCCAATGTGCGAACAAATTGCAAAATCTATACCTTTGTTTGAGAATTTTCAACCAGAAACACCGTTTCATCCAAATTGGGGTTTAGACAGAGCTAAAGAAGTTTCAGCGGATTGTAATTAAAAGTAAAAAAAATGAATAAGTATATTAAAAAACTTCCTAGAGCTACTTATATTTTTATATCAATATTTGTAGTATTGATGCTACTAAGAATAGTAAGTGGAGGAAGTATTCATTTTGATGAGGGCTTTGGGTGGAACATTTTCTTTACTTTTCTTTATACTTATTCTTTATATTATGCTAATTTGATTATTTTTATTCAATTAGATCGAATTTTTAAGGAAAATAGATTTGACAAAAGAAGAATTTTATTAGGAGCAGTTCTTTCGTTTATAGTTACTGTTTTTATTGTTTTTTTATTGCGAATTATTGAAGAAGTTTTTGTTCAAAACATGAGTTTTCAAGAGTTTCTGCTTAAAGAAAAACCAGCTAACTATATAACTTCAATAGTAATAACATTAATTGTCACTTTGACTCTTCATGCTTTCTATTTTTATAAAGCTTATCAAGAAAATAGAGTAAAAGAACAAAAAATAATTGCAGGAACAGCTTCGGCCAAGTTTGAAAGTCTAAAAAGTCAAATTGATCCTCATTTTTTATTTAATAGTTTAAATGTTTTGAGTTCATTAATTGAAGAAAATCCAGAAAATGCTCAAAATTTCACCACTTCATTATCTAAAATTTATAGATATGTTTTGGAACAAAAAGATAAAGAATTAGTTACAGTTGCCGAAGAATTAGCTTTCGCAAAAACCTATATGAACTTATTAAAAATGCGTTTTGAAGACAGTATTTCTTATGAAGTTCCAGAAAATTTTAATGATGAAGATGCTAAAGTAGTTCCATTATCCTTACAATTATTGCTAGAAAACACAATCAAACATAATATTGTAAGCGAGAAAAAACCATTACACATCAAAATAAGTATAAATAATAACGAATTAATAGTAGAAAATAACAAACAAATAAAAGAAGTTTTACAAGATAGAAGAGGAGTTGGACTTCAAAATATTGTAAGTCGATACGCAATTTTAACTAAGAGAAAAGTTCTAGTAGAAGATACTGATGAATATTTCAGAATAAAGCTTCCGATATTAACAAAACAAATATCAGTTATGGAAACAACATACAATTACAACGAACAAACAGCTTATGATAGAGCTAAAGATAGAGTAGAAAAGTTAAAAGGGTTCTATGGTAATTTAATTTCTTATTGCTGTGTTATTCCGATTCTTATCATAATTAATTTAAGCACATCAAGTTTTCAATGGTTTTGGTTTCCAATGTTAGGTTGGGGATTGGGTCTAATTTTTCATGCTTTAGAAACTTTTGGATATGGAAAATCTTGGGAAGAGAAAAAAATTCAAGAAATATTGCAAAAAGAAAATAAAGAAGAATCAAAATGGAACTAATTATGGAAAAGAACAATGATTTTGAAAGCTATCAAAAAGCTAAAAAAGAAGTACAAGAAATAAAAAGTTTTTACCGTCACTTAATGGTTTCTTCTATAGTTATGGGAGCTTTGATTTACATTAATCTAAAATTTACACCCGAAGTTTATTGGTTTTTATGGGTATTATTAGGTACAGCAATTCCGATAATTTTTCATGGAATAAAAGTGTTTAATGTGTTTCCGTTTTCTACTAAAGAATGGGAGAATAAAAAGATTAAACAATTTATGCAAGAAGAAAAGTCTAATAAAAATAAATTTAATTAAGATGAGTATAGAAAGTAGAATGCAAAGAAGAATGGATAAAAGAGATTTTAAAAATTATGTTCCAACAAGTCCAGAAGATGCTAAATATTATGAAGCTTTAAAAAGAGTAAAACGGATCAAAGGATTTTATACGCATGCATTAGTCTATCTTGTAATAAATTTAATGTTTGTTGTAATTAATTATCAAAATTTAGGAGAAGGAGAAAGTTATTTTCAATGGCATAATTTTATAACAGCTTTCTTTTGGGGAATTGGTTTGTTCGCTCACGGATTATCCGTTTTTTTACCAGGAATGATTTTAGGAAATAACTGGGAAGAACGAAAAATTAAACAATACATGGAAGAAGAAAAGAAACGGAATTGGGAGTAAATCTAAATATTTTTAATACAATAGTAATGTGTAAATTTAATTTTAAATGACAAAAAAAATAAAACTAATTATACTTGTTTTTTGTTTAATCAAGTTAGCTTTACATTTGATGGCTGATTCACATTCTGGATTTCAAGCGGATGAATTATTGCATATAGAAACAGGAAAATATCTCGCATTTGGTTATATGGAATTCCCGCCATTTATGGGAATAATAGCATTTATGCAAAACCTATTTCATTCTAATTCAGTTTTTGTAAATCATCTCTTTGCACATATTGTTTCTATACTCATACTGATATATGTTGCTAAAATAACACTAGTTTTAGGTGGTAAAGAAAAAGCAGTTTTTTTAGTTTTATTATGTATTATAATCGCTCCAAGTTTTGGTCGTTCTCAGCAATTATTTCAACCAGTAGTTTTTAGTCAGTTGTTTTGGGTATTAGGTTTCTATCAAGTAGTGAAATTCAGTCATAATTTAGATAAAAAGAGTTTATGGTATTTAGGCTTTTTTACTGTTTTAGGTCTTTCCACTAAATATGATACTGTGTTTTTCATGTTTGGACTATTATCCTTATTCTTATTTAAAAACACAAGAGAGGCGCTTTTAAAACACAAATTTTGGCAAATCATTTTAATTTCCATTTTGTTTATATTACCTAATATAATTTGGCAAATTGTAAATGATTTTCCAGTTTTACAGATGTTTGGAAGACTTTATGAAAAACATTTAGACAGTGTATCACGTATTGAAAATTTACAAAATCTAATAGTTGCAATTAATCCACTTTCTTTATTATTAACCATTCCAGCAATAATCTATTTAATTTTTAATGATAAAAGAACCAATAAACCAATTGGCTTATTCATATTCTTATCTTTTTTTCTTTTATTTTTAACGAATGGAAAATCCTATTATTTCTATCCTATTGTTTTAACAATTTTACCTTTTGGAGGTTTATTTTGGGAGAAATTCACTAACAAAAAACGAAAGTGGGTTATTTATCCATTAACATTGATTTTGTTTTGTGGTACGGTTTTAATTCCATTTGGAATGCCTGTGTATTCTTTTAATAAGTACTTAAAAAATATTTATCAATATGAGAAAAAGGAAGTTGTAGGAGGTAAAGAAGCTATTAAATATGATGAATATTATAGTAAAAACAAATGGGAAATGACAATGGAGGAGTTAAAGTCTGTGCATGATAGTTTACCAATTGAAGAAAAAGAAAGCTGTCTTATTTGGGGAAAACATTATAGTCAGGCTGGAGCAGTAAATTTATTTGGCGCTGATTATGGTTTGCCAAGTGCATTTTCTTTTCATGGTAGTTTTTATAGTTGGTTACCTAAAGGGAAAATGCCAGAAACAACAATTGTTTTAAGTTACGATGTTGGTAATTTTTTCAATCCATATTTTGAGGAAATTAAACAAGTAAAAACAATCTATAATCCTTACGCAGATACTGAAGAAGAGCTTTATCAAAAAATTTATATTTGTAAAAAGCCGAAGCAAGATTTTGAAAAAATGAAGTTGCTTTTTGAAAAAAGAATATTTGAATAAAAGATTTAAAAATTAGAATGATGAATATAATTATAATCGAAGACGAAAAACCAGCAGCAAGATTATTGCAAAGAAAAGTTGAAAAATTAGGTTTGGAAGTTCACACACTTTTACATTCTGTGGAAGAATCAGTGGAATGGTTTCAAGATAATAATCACCCAGATTTGATCTTTTTAGACATCCAACTTTCAGATGGATTATCGTTCGAAATTTTTGAGCAAATTGACATCAAAAGTGCTGTCATTTTCACCACGGCTTATGACGAATATGCGTTGCGTGCTTTTAAGCTAAATAGCATCGATTATTTGCTAAAACCAATTGATGAAGATGAGTTGGAAATAGCCGTAAATAAATTTAAAAATCAAGTCCCAAAAAACACAGTTTCAAACTTGGATTTTGATATGATTAAAAAAATGATTTTAGGAAATGAAACAAAGGAATACAAAAATAGATTTTCTGTAAAAATTGGGCAACAACTTAAGGTGATTTTAATTGATGAGGTCGAATGTTTTTATAGCGAAAATAAAGGAATCTATTTACATACTTTTGAAAACCGTAATTATCTTTTGGACTTAACTTTAGAGCAAATTGAAGGGGAGTTAGATCCAAAATGTTTTTATCGCGTGAGTCGAAAATTTATCATTCCATTGAAAGCTATTAAAGAAATCCAGGTTTATAGTAATTCACGTTTAAAAGTGATTTTACCCTCTTATAAAGACGAAGATGTTATCGTTTCAAGAGAAAAAGTTTCTGATTTTAAGACTTGGATTGGGTGAAATTTTAGATTGAAATTTTTATTTATATAATTAAATTTAACATATTGATTATTAAGAAAATAGCTAATAACTATAGAAGTTATCTATTGTAAATTTAGGCCTTAATATAGCGTTTTCGTATTCCAATAAAGACAAAAATTAATGTTGTAAATAAAATAAAAAAAGGAACAATGAATTCGATTAAATTTAGCGGTAACATTATCGCAATTATCAACAATTGAAAACCTAATCCAAAAACAGATAATGAAGTCATAAACCAATTTGGAAACGTTTTAACCTTGTAAGCATCCTTATCTAAAAAATGAATAATTTTATCAAAAACACCATAAACAACGGTGTAGATTCTGAATAAAATATCAACCGATTTTTGACTTTCACCCGGTAAAGCTTTAGGTGATTTGTATTCAAAAATTTTACTTGTTGAATCTCCACCAACCGATTTGTTTCTTAAAATAACATAATAATAATTGTATAAAGTACCTTGTAATTGTATGCCAAAAAAGGCTAAAATTGTTAGCCAAATAGAGGTGTTTGAAACAAAATAAATTGCCATAAAAAACATAAAATTTAGAACAATGTCAAACACACTATCTAGATATCTTCCTGTATAAGATGGCTTGTTTTTTATACGGGCTAATTCACCATCTGCAGCATCAATAATTGACTTCAAAACAATGAAGAATCCAGCTGCAAAATAGTGGTGATTTAGAATGCAATATATCGCAATTAAACCTGAAATTCCGAAAAGGAGCGTTACATGAATTGGTGTAAATTTTGTATTTTTTAATTGTAAAGCAAAAGCTTTTCCAAAGGTTCTTCCATAGTCTGATAAATCTAAAAATTTATCTTTTTCGGCAAGTTTTGACATGTATAATAATCAAAGAAATGTGACAATATAGTCAGTTAGTAAATATACTGTTTTATTTTGATAAACGATGTAATACAAAAACCATTGCTGATAAAAGTAAGAAAGCCATTAACTGATGCGTTAATCCTAACCACATTGGAACGTGAAAAATTAAGGTAAAAACACCAAGTATAAACTGTAAAAACACAAATGACAAAAGTACTTTTAAACCTCTTCTTTGAGTTGTGTTTAAGTTAATTTTTCTGCTTTTGTAGTATAAGAATACAATTAAAGCAACTACAACATAAGCAAAAGTTCTATGTACAAATTGAACACCACTTTTTCCTTCAACTAAATTTTTAAATAATGAAGATTGTTCAATAAATATACTTTCGTGAATGAACTGTCCATCGCTCATCATTGGCCAATGATTATGAATTAAACCTGCATTTAAACCAGCAACAAATCCACCATAAATTATTTGAATAATTAGAGCAACTAAAGTAACTCTTGCAATAGTTTTTAAAGATTTATATACTTCATTTTTTTCTGGGTATATTAAATCTAAGACAACCCATAGTGTATAAGCAAAAGTAATAAATGCAAAAGTTAAGTGTAAGGCTAACCTGTAGTGACTTACATCTGGATTATCTATTAATCCACTTCTTACCATAAACCAACCTAAAAAGCCCTGAAAAGCGCCCATTCCAAGAAGAATTACACATTTTTTAATCGTTTCTTTGTCTAGTTTCTTTTTGATTAAAAAGTACGTAAAAGGAATTATGAAAACTAAACCAATAATTCTTCCAATAAAACGGTGAAACCATTCCCAAAAATAAATGAATTTATAATCTGAAAGTGTAAAGTCGTTATGAATATTGATTTTTTGATATTCAGGAAATTTCTTGTATTCTTCAAAAGCATCAACCCATTTTTCTTCACTTAATGGTGGAAATGTATCAGTAACCAGATGCCAATCCGTCATAGATAAACCTGAATTAGTTAATCGTGTAATTCCGCCAACCATTACCATTATAAATAGTAACACACACCCAGAAAGTAGCCATATTATGACTGTTTTGTTATTCTTCATTTTGACCTATTAGTGTAATTTCGTTTATTTTATTCTTTTTATCAATTAGATTTATGAAAATCTGAGATATTAAAAGTTGTAACAAGGGCAATAATATTAGTATTAAATTCATAATTATAAGTCGAACAGAAATATCCGATTGTATTAAATTATTTAGCAAATGCTTTTGAAGTAACTCATAAAGTAAATTTACAATAACAAAAATAAATAAGAATGAAACAAGTGAAATCATAAAGTAAAAAAGGTTTATTTTCTTAATTTTAAGTTTTCTATTCTTGATTTTTTTAGAAAAAAGTATATTTAAAACAATAATTTCAGCTACTATGCAAATAGTGAAAAATATTCCAAAACTATCCATGCTTAATCTTTTATCAAATTTACCTTAAGTCTATTGTAAATAAAAGAAACAAAAGTTAAACTTTGTTTAAACCCATTTTTTCAGCTTTTTTCAGTACAAATTGATAAGCTGCTTTGTATTCATTTGGTATTTCCCCTTCTAAAATGGCTTCTTTAACAGCTTCTTTTAAAACACCAATTTCTCTTGAAGGTTTTAGGTTAAATATTTCCATAATTTCTTCACCAGAAATAGGTGGCTGAAATTGTCTAACATGATCACGTTCTTCAACTTCTACAATTTTTTGTCTAACTATATTGAAATTGTTGTGATACTTTTTAAATTTATTTGGGTTTTTGGTTGTGATATCAGCTTCACAAAGCGTCATTAAATTTTCAACATCTTCACCGGCATCAAAGACTAAACGTCTAACAGCTGAATCAGTTACAATTTCTTGAGATAATACAACTGGACGTGAACTCATTACTACCATTTTTTGGACGAATTTCATTTTTTGATTCAATGGCATGTGTAATCTAAAAAATATTTTTTTAACCATTTTTCCACCTAAAAATTCGTGTCCATGAAATGTCCAACCATTCTTTTTACTAAATCTTTTAGTAGGAGCTTTTCCAATATCGTGCAATAAAGCTGCCCAACGCAACCAAACATCATCTGTATTCGGACAAATATTATCTACAACTTCTAATGTGTGGTAAAAATTATTTTTGTGTGTATGTCCTTCAATTTCTTCTACATTGTTTAAAGCTGTTATTTCAGGTAAAATAATATCTAAAAGACCAGTTTTATAAAGCAATAAAAATCCCACCGAAGGTTTTTCAGTAAGAAGAATTTTATTTAATTCAACTACAATTCGTTCTCCAGAAATTATAGAGATTCTTTCTTTGTTTCTAGATATTGCTTCTAAAGATGCTGTTTCAATTTCAAATTGCAATTGTGTTGCAAAACGAATGGCACGCATCATTCGTAAAGGATCGTCAGAATAAGTGATATCTGGATTTAAAGGAGTTTTTATAGTTTTTGACTCTAAATCAGCTACGCCATTGAATGGGTCAACTAAATCACCGTAATTTTTTTTATTTAAAGAAAAGGCTAGCGCATTTATAGTAAAATCGCGTCTTTCTTGATCGTCTTGAAGCGTTCCAATTTCAACTTTAGGATTTCGACTTTCCGTTTGATAACTCTCTTTTCTAGCACCAACAAATTCGATATCTGTGTCTTTAAACCGAAGCATAGCTGTTCCATAGTTTTTAAAAACTTGTACTTTTGGTTTATTAGGCAAAAGAGAAGATACTTTTAGAGCCAAATCTATTCCGCTTCCAACAGCTACAATGTCAATATCTTTTTTTAATGTGTTATTTAAAAGAAAGTCACGAACAAAACCACCAATAACATAAGTTTCTACATTAAGTTCTTGACTTGCATTTGCAATGATTTTAAAAATTGGGTTGTTTAGCGCTTTTGTGTAATTTGTCATAGTATCTGATTCACAGATTCCAAAATTTGGAATTTGGTATTTATTATTTGGAATTTTAGTTTCTGATAATCTTTACTTGACAATCCAATCCTAATTTTATTATTGTGGATGGCTTTTTACAAATTTTGTCTCTTTGCAAATTTACTACATAGTCTACACCTTTTATAATTTCTGGGTCAATTTCTTTGAAAGATTTTGGAGAAGACTTACCTGAAAAATTGGCTGAAGTCGAAACTAAAGGACTCTTCATGCGTTCCATAAGCTTGAAGCAAAAAGGTTCTGTTACTATTCTAATGGCTAAAGTGTTATCTTCTGCGATTAAATTTTTAGCTACATTTTTAGGCTTGTCTAATATTAAAGTCGTTGGGTTTTCGGACATGTCCAAAATTTCCCAAGCTACTTCCGGTATGTCTTTAAAGATGTTGAAAACCATTTTATCCGAATTCATTAAACAAATCATGCTTTTACTTTCTTCACGTTTTTTTAAGGCATAGATTTTGGCTACAGCTTCTTCATTAGAGGCATCACAACCAATTCCCCAAACAGTATCAGTAGGATAAAGGATTATTCCACCTTCTTTGATTACTTCGTATGCTTTATTTATTTCTTGATTAATGTCTTGTGTCATGTTTACAATTTAATGGGATTTAATTTTTTCTTTACTACTGCTGGTATTCCTGCTACCATACAGTTATTTGGAACATTTTTGGTAACAACAGATCCTGCAGCTACAATTACATTGTCTCCAATAGTAATTTTTGGTAAAATTGTTGCACTAGCACCAATAAAAGTATAATTGCCAATAGAACAATTACCTAATACAGTCGCATTTGGTGAAATTTCTGTAAATTCACCTATGGTTGTATCATGATGAATTTTTGCATATGCATTAATTAAACAGCCATTTCCTATAGTTACACTATTGCTTATAAAAGCAAATGACATAATGTTTAAACCTACACCCAGTTTAGTATATTTACTTACTATTGCAGTCTTGGCAATAACTGAAAAAGGTATAGCATTATATTCGGTTTTAAAACAATTATATAATAAATATCTGTTTTTTGGTCCGCCAACTGCTAGAATAAAGGTATTGTTTTTTTCTAAATATGATTTAGCAGTTAGAAAGTCTTTAATTACTATTTTGCCGAATAGTTGATTTTCGATGTCTTTATTTATATTATCAAAAAAGGCATAACTTACTTGTTCAAAATTATCAAGAACATCTATTATTTCTTTTGCATGACCTTTTGCACCTATTATTAACATATACTATTTATAATTGAAACAATTTTGTTTAACTGTTCATTTGTTATGCCTACATATATTGGTAAACATAAAATTCTTGCAGCAATCGATTCCGAAATAGGCATTTCTTTTCCATCTACAAATGGTAATGTATTTAAAGAAGGATAAAAATATCGTCTAGGAATAATTTCATTATCATTTAATACTTTTTGAGTTTTCAACAACTGCGATTCAGATTCAAAGATTACAGGATAATAGCTATAATTCCATTTTGTATTTTCTCTAATTTTTATAGTTTTTAGGGTTGAAAAATCTAAATGAGAATTATAATAATCAACCACTTTCTTTCGTTCTTCAAAAATAGTTTCAATAGATGAAAAAACTGCTAAGCCCATAGCAGATTGAAGTTCTGATATTTTAGCATTTATACCTAAACCATGAAAGTCTAAAGAACCATTATGTCCAAAATTATGACTGTAGAATAATTTGTGATTCAACTCTTTATCATTACAAAAAAGCGCACCTCCTTCACCTGTATGAAATATTTTAGTTGCATGAAAGCTGCATGTACTTACTGTACCAAAATTAAACAATGATTGGTTGTCATATTCTACTCCAAAAGCATGAGCGGCATCATAAATAACATATAAATTGTGCTTTTTTGCAATCTGTTCAATTTGTTTCACTGCACAAGGGTTTCCAAACACATGTGTTGCTAAAATAGCAGTGGTTTTATTGGTTATAGCAGCTTCAATTTTAGTTTCGTCTAAAGTAAGATATTCTTCATTTATATCTACAAAAACAGGTTTACAGTTTTCCCAAATAACAGATGAAGTGGTTGCAACATAAGAAAAAGGAGTAGTTATTATTTCTCCATTATTTCCTAAGATCTTTAAAGCAATTTGAATAGGCAACGTACCGTTTGTAGTAATAATAATATTCTTTACTTTTAGGAATTTTTTTAATTTGTCTTCTAATTCTAAAGTTAACTCACCTCTATTTGTAAGCCATTGGTTTTTCCAAATTCTTTCAAGGTACTGATTATAAACAATTAAAGACGGAAAAAAAGTTTTCGTTACAGTTATCAAAATAATAAATTTTTAAAAAATTCTAGCCTTGGTAAAATTTGATTTTCAAAGCTATACAAATGTAACATTTTATTTCTACCATTTTCTGCAATTTCTTGTAGTTTTACTCTATCCTTATCTAGTTCAATTATGTTTGTTACGATGTCATCAATATCATGTTTTATTAAAATAAAATCTTCTTCATCTTTTAAATTTATATTTTTAGCTTCGTTAAAATAATCAGTCATAAAGTTTAAATTTCCATACAAAGAAGCCGTTACGCAAGTAGCTAAAGGAAAACCATCAAAAGCATTTTCACTTAAAATAAATGGTTTATTTGCCGAAATTAATATGTGAGTTTCTTTAACTATTTTGTTAAATTCAAATTCATTTAAACTACCTTTAAAATCAATTAGATTTTTAATTCTAATATCTGTAACATCATTTTCCGAAAACCCACCAATTACAATAAAGTTAAAAGTCTCTTTCTTATAAAGTAGCTGCTTGACAATTTTTAAAAAGACATCAAATCCTTTGTCAGAACCATCTAAAGTATATTTATTTGCAAAAAACAATATATTTAAACAATCAGAAGGTTTCTTGTAAGTATAGTTCTTAATTTCATGTAGATTTAAATTTAAAGGAACACCAAAAATGAGTTTAATCTTATCAGCTTCACAAATGTTATTTTCAATTAAATATTTTTTTGTAATGTTTTGATTAACAATAACTCCCTTAAAATAGTTTGACTGACAAATTTCTCTTAAACAAGTATCTATTTGTTTATTATTGAAACCAAAACCTCCTCCTGGGTAAAGTGTGAAAGCGAAATTAGTTTTGTTTTTTTCAAAAAAGGGATAAAACTTAATTAAGTTATTATAAAATAACGTGTAACCTAAATCGTAATTTGTATTTGTTTTTTTCTTTAAAATAAAAATTTTATGTTTTAAAGAAGGATAATTAGAGGTTAATAATGAAAGGTTTTCTTCATAGCTTTTATTCTGATTATAATGGTTATAAGTTGTACAATCTGTAAAAATTTTAGTATGCTCAAAAGTAGAACAAAGTTCAGCATATTCATTACTTCTCCAAGGTGACAATGAAGATGGTAAAATATCGTCTAAAATAAGCAAGCCTTTACTTTTCTTATAAATGATACGTTTAAAAAATTCTTTAATTTTCAAGCTTTAATTTTTATGACTTTAGTAAAGATTTTAGTTTTCTTATTCTTTCTTTCCATGTTATTTTCTTAGGAAGCAAAACAACTATTTGGTCATTAAGTATCTGTTTAATTTCTTTATTAAAATAAGGTTTAATCTTTCTAATGAATTTAATCCATATTGCTGTACGTTCTTCCTGATTCTTTGAAGACCAATATGAAGTACTATGCACACGATAGACAGCCATAATATCTTTCATATAATAAATTTTTCCATATTGACTATTTAACATATGCAGAAAATAGTCACCTACTGGAGATTTATAAAAATATTTTGGAAATTTTGGAAACAAATTATTACGATACATAACAGTACAAGTGTGTAAGTAATTGCCATGAGCTAAATCGAAAATTGTAGATGTTTCTTTTGGTTCTTTAGTAATATAATCATCGCTTAGTTTGCCTTCTTCTTCAACTAAAGCTTTATGAAAAGTAAGTGCATATTCAGGATTGTTTTCTAGAAAAGTTACTTGTTTTTGGAGCTTGTTTTTATCAGTCCAATAATCATCTCCTTCGCAAAGAGCAATATATTTTCCTTTGCAATTTTTTAAAGCGTTGGCAAAATTAGGCATCATACCTATATTTTGTGAATTATCTAAAAAACGAATCAAATTTCCTTTTTCGTGATTTATAATAATTTCATTTACCAAATCAGAAGTTTTGTCAGGAGAATTATCATTAGCTATAATTAATTCGAAATCAAATGTTGTGTTTTGATTTAAAATAGCTTCAATAGTTTGTTTTAGATAATTTTCATGATTATAGGTTATCATGCAAATAGATACCATCATAGTTTGAGAATTGATAAGGTTAAATTTGTCTTTTTCCTTTCTTTTTATCTTTCCATTTTCTAAAAAAATATAAAATAGGATTTACTTTTTTCATTTGTTTATCTGCATCAAAATAATATTCTAATAATTTTTTTTCAACTTTTTCAGAATCAAGAAATGTATCAATTTTTAATTTTTTATATTTTTCATATTGAGAAAAAAGTGTTCGTGTTAAAATTTTATAGTCTTTAAAAGATTTAGGCTTTATGATTCCTAAAATTATTTGCATGTTTTTGGGAGATTTTTTTATTTTTTCGGCATTTTTAACGATATTACCTACACCCATTTGTTGGTTTGAATGAATTCTGTAAGAAATTAGATTTTCCGTTGAATAAAATAAGGTTTTTCGTTCTGATAGTATATAGGCAAACCATTCATCATGCAAAAAGATTTTATCTAAAGTTTGAAAAGGAAAACAAAAGGCTTTTACTTCTTTTTTTATACATAGTGTAGCTCCTGTTAAATAATTACCTTTTAAAAGTAATAGTCTGTGTAAATCAATAGGTTTTATTATTTTACTTTCAAAAAAATAAACGCTATCCCAAAGTGATATGTTATCAAACAAGACGTTATCATTATCATCAATTAAACTTGCATTTGAAAAAACACCTTCTGCTGATGGATTGTTTTTAAAAATTTCTAATGTTTTTTCTACTTTATCCTTTCGCCATAAATCATCTTGGTCTGATAAAAAAATATAATCACCTGAACAAAGTTGGATTGCTTTTTCGAAATTTTTATTGCTCTTTAAATTTTTTACATTAATATTTATAGAAAATAAATCAGGATATTTTTCTTTGTACTCATTTAATATAACAATAGAATTGTCAGTTGAAAGATCATCACACACAACTATTTCATCAACTTTTATTGTTTGGTTTAGAATTGAATCTAATTGTTTTTTTAAATAATTTTCTCCATTATAAGTGCAAAGTGCAACCGATATTTTCATTGTGCTTTATTTTATATTAAAAATGGTTTTTACCCAATTTTCTAAACTATATTTTTTATAAATTTCATCAGATAATTTTTCATACTCTTTTTCAAGAAAATCTTTAGGAATTTCCATTACATTTTCATCCCAAACAAAAATGTTATTTGGATTATAAAAATCATAATTAACGATGTCTTTATTTGTTGTAATTAATTTTTTGTTTAGACCGATAGCTTCAAAAACTCTAAAAGTTAAACCGTTTTGAATTTCTTTGTGAATATCTAAAATAATTTTTGATTCTTTTATTCGCTTCTGATTTTCTTCAAACGGTATAAAACTAGTTATAAAATTTATATTCTCAGAAAACTTTTTAATTTTAGTTTTAGGATTAATTTTAATATAAATATCTGGTTTTAAGCCGCTTTTTATAAGTAATAAGTTTATTTTTTCAATTGTTGAAATTCTATCATCAAAATTCCCAATGTAATAAGCATCTGATGAATTTATATTTGAAACAGTAGTTTCAGAATAAAAATTGGTTAGCAACGTCATATTATGTTTTTTAACATCATTAGGTTCAAAACTAAATTTAACATCAAAAAAAGGCAATGTTCGTTCGTATCGGTCAATTAATTTAAAACTATCCCAAAAGTAAACAATTGATTTTTTTGCTTTGCTAGTAACGTATTTAAGTTCGTTATTTAATAAATGATCTGGGCTAATAATAAAAACGTAATCAAACGTTTCTGTATCATTTATTTGATTTGCATAAAACTCACTTGCCCATTTTTTTTTAAGATTTTTATTTAAAATAGATTTACTTATAAAGTTTAAAAACTTCTTGTATTTTTTTGTGTGTTTATAATTGCTGAATAAAACTGTTTTTACTTCAAAGCCAGTATTTTCTAAAATACCTTTTTCAATTATTTTATAAATACCTAAGTAATCTGGACAATAAAATAAGACTTTCATGCTAATTATTTATAGTTTTGTTTATGTTTCATAGAATCCGTTAGTCTTCCTCCTCTAAATAAAATTTTAAACAAATACCAATATTTGGGTTTTCTAATGCTTTTTATAAAGTACTTAATTTGTAGAAACAGTAATATCAATCTATAATTAATATAGCCATAATGTTTTCGGATTACATAAAGAAGCGAAATTTTTAATTCCGTTTTTATTTCAATATTTTTTGGTGTACTTGCACCATGAAAATGTATGAATTTTGCATCTGGAATTAAGTAGGCGTATTTTTTTATTTTAGCTAAACGAATACATAAATCCGTTTCTTCATGATATAAAAATATATTTGTATCAAATCCTCCTACGCTCCAAAAATATTCGGCTTTTACAACCATAAAGCTTCCGGATACAAACTGTCCTCTTTTAGGTTCTTTGTACTCTATTTTTCTATTAGGATATTTTTCAGCATTTATACTTTCTAAAAAATAACGTCCAAACAATTCTTTTAGTGGAGATGAGTAGTGGTCTAAAGTAGGTAATAATTTCCCGTCTTCTTTATAGCTTTGTGGTCCACAAATTCCAAATTCCTCATTTTGTTTCATTTGATTGATGATTATTGTAAAACAATCGTTTAAAAGCAAGGAATCATTATTTATAAAAGCATAATATGTTGCATCAGAAAATTGAGAACCAATCATATTTCCGCCACCAAAACCCACATTTATATGGTTTTTTAAAAAAGTTATTTTTGGGTTGTTTATTTTTTTAATATAATTGTAAAGTTTGTTAACATCTTCTTCATTTGAATGATTGTCAACTATTTTGATATTATATGTTAATTCATTTGAGGTATGTTCAAAAATGCTTTCTATACACTTAATGGTATAGTCACTAGTATTATAATTAATTATAACAATTGATAAATCGAGCATTTTAGTTTGTTTTTGTTTAATTCTCTTTTGTAACTGCAATTTATTTTATATATTTTTACAAAAAATTATAATACACAAAGTAACAAATAATTTTATGAAAATACTACATATATCTGGTGCAAAAGGTTGGGGAGGAAACGAGCAACAGATAATCTATATAGTTCCACAGTTAAACGAATTAAACGTAGAAAATATTGTCTATGGAATTAATAATTCTGTTTTACAACAAGAATGTAATAAAGTTAAAATCCCTTTTATTGACGTAAAAACAAGAAAATTAAATAAATACATTAACTATAAGCATTTAGCTAAAACAATAAAAGAATTTAAGCCAGATATTGTTCATTTACACACGAGTGATTCATTGATGTTCTTTTTAGTATCTCATTTGATTTATCGATTTAAAACAAAATTAATTTTTTCAAAAAAAGGTGTTGGGGTAAGTGGTAGTTTTTTGAGTAAATTAAAATATAATAATAATAGTTTTGATTCAATTATATGTGTTTCTAAAATGGTTCAAGATTCATTTGGGAAAACGTTAAATGCTTCAACTTTAAAGAAAACTGTTGTTATAAATGATAGTGTTTCTTTAAGTATTTTAAACAATACTAGCTCAATAAATATCAGAGAATTATATAATATACCTAAAGAAAAATTTATTGTAGGAAACATTGCTAATCATACAAATGCAAAGGACTTATATACATTAATTGATGTTTTAGCAGAATTAAAACATAATTTTAAAAGAAAAGATATTGTTTTTATTCAAGTAGGTGAGTTCTCTAAGAAAACAGATAGATTAAAACAATATGCTATAGATAAAAGAGTATTTAAGGATATTGTTTTTATGGATAAAGTTAAAAATGCTTCTTCTTTAAACACTCAATTTGATATTTTTTTATTAACATCGCAAAGAGAAGGTGGTCCAACATCTTTACTAGAAGCAATGTTGATTTCAATCCCAGTAGTTTCCACTAAAGTTGGTGTTGTTTCTGATATAATTATTGATGGAGAAAATGGTTTTATAGCTAAAATTAAAGACAGTAAATCGTTAGCCGAAAAAGTACAATTACTTTTAGATAATAAAGAATTGCAAAATCAATTTTCTGAAAAAGGAAAAGTGATTATAAAAGAGCAGTTCACAGCAAAATATATAGCTCAAAAAACTTTAGAAGAATATCAAAAAGTTGTAGCAAAAAACTAATTATAAATATTGATTAATTCCTTTTTTAATAAAAGTTATCTTCTTTTCTGTAGTCTCTTTTTCAATGGCATTGTTGATTTCAAGATTGTTTTTATCTTGTTCTTTATGGTAAATATGATAAGCAATGGCCGTTTGTTTTAACCTTTTTCCTTTGATGCCAATGTTATGTAAACGTTGTATCATTTCTGAATCATCAATTCCCCAACCGACTAATCCTTCATTAAAACCATTGATTTTAATAAAATCTGCCTTCCAAAAAGACATGTTACAACCTCTTAATTTTCTTGAACGTTCATCGTGAGTTTTAGCAAATTTCATGAATAACGGAAAACGAACGGTTCTTGTTCTTTTTTTAATTCCTTTTGCAAAAAAACCAAAGTTGATTATTTTCTTATCAAAAATAGTTTTTAAAATGTCTTTTTGAATATTTACTCTTGAACCAAATAAATAAATTCCTTTTTCAGCAAAAGTTAAATGATCTTTTACAAAATTTTTGTGCATAATTATATCACCATCAATTTCAATAATATAATCATATTTGGCTTTGGCAATAGCTTTATTCATGATTTTTGGTTTCTGATTACCATGGTCTTCGTGCCAAACATGAATTAAAGGAACCGGAAAATCTGCTTGAAATTTTTGAATCAAAATTGTGGTTTCTTCTCTTGAACCATCATCTGCAATTAGTACTTCATCGGGCAAAACACGTTGATTCTTTATGCTTAACAATAAAAGTTCTAAAGCTTCTGGCCAATTATAAGTTGGAGTAATAAGCGATGATTTTGGTAATAAACTCATTTTTTTGATTTATTTTTTGGTAAAAATACCTAAAATATTGGTTTAATTAAATTGTATGCATAATTTTGAAAAAAAAATAATGGTGTACAAACTAAACGATACCTTTTTAGAGAAGAAAGAACAAATTGAAAATTTCATCAAGAATTTCGATAATTCGGGTAAAGTTTTTATCAAAGGAAATAGAAATACCATTAAACTTTTTGAGTTAGATAATCTTACTTTAAATGTAAAATCATTTAAAGAACCCAATCTAATTAATAAAGTTGCTTACAGATATTTTAGAAAATCTAAAGCGCAACGTTCGTTTGAATACGCAAATTTTCTTCTAAAAAATAATATTGGAACACCAAAACCAGTAGCTTTCTTTGAAAATATATCATTACTTGGATTAAAAGATAGTTATTATGTAAGTGAGCATTTGCTATGTGATTTAACCTATCGTGAATTAGTAGAAACAGATTATCCTGATGCAGAAAATATATTACGTCAGTTTACGCAATTTACTTTTTCTATGCATGAAAAAGGAATTGAATTTTTAGATCATTCACCAGGAAACACATTGATTATAAAAAGGCCTGAAGGAAAATATGATTTCTATTTAGTAGATTTAAATAGAATGAAATTCCATGTCAAAATGGATTTTGAAACTCGAATGAAAAACTTGTCAAAAATTACTCCTAAAGAAGATATGGTTGCTGTTATGAGTAACGAATATGCAAAAATATCTGGAGTAGATGAAGATAAAGTTTTTTCAACAATGTGGAATCTTACAAAAGATTTTCAATATCGTTTTTACCGAAAAAAAAGGATAAAAAAGAGGTTAAAGTTTTGGAAAAAATAGTAATTTTCCGTTCTTAATAGTTTTCATGAAGTTATCCGTAATTATTACTACTTACAATTCAGAAGAATGGCTATCAAAAGTTCTCGAAGGCTATTGCCAACAAACCGAGAGTGACTTTGAAGTTGTTGTTGCTGATGATGGTTCTATAAGCAAAACTAAAGATGTTATTGATTCTTTTCAAGATAAATTCAAATTTTCAATTATTCACGTTTGGCAAGAAGATAATGGTTTTCAGAAATGTAAAATTTTAAATAAAGCCATTCTTAAAACGAATTCAGATTATTTACTATTTACGGATGGAGATTGTATTCCAAGAAAAGATTTTGTGCAACAACATTTAAAATTTCAAGAAAAAGGATATTTTCTTTCAGGTGGTTATTATAAATTACCAATGGAAACATCAAAAGCTATTTCGTTTGAAGATATAAAATCACAAAACTGTTTTTCAACATCTTGGTTAATTAAAAATGGTGTAAAAAAGAGTTTTAAGTTGACAAAACTGACTCATAATAAATACTTCGCTATTTTTATGAACTGGATAACTCCAACTAAGAAAACCTTTAATGGACATAACACTTCTTGTTTTAAGAGTGATTTAATTGCTGTAAATGGTTTCAATGAGGAAATGCAATATGGTGGTTTAGATAGAGAAGTAGGAGAGCGTTTATTTAATTTTGGAGTTTTGGCAAAACAAATTCGTTATCAAGCTATTTGTTTGCATTTAGATCACAAAAGAGGTTATGCAACCAAAGAAATTTGGGAGAAAAATTTTGCTATTAGAGCTTACAATAAAAAGCACAATGTAGCTGCCATTGAAAAGGGAATTTCTCAGTATTTGTAAAATTTAAATAAGCATGAAAAAATTAACTTTACTAACTATAATTATAATTAGCATTTTAGGTTGTTCAAACTTAAAAGAAGGTTTTAATTACGAAAATGAAGTTGGAATTAAGACTGAAACAGCTAATCCAAACACACCATTTATTTATAAAAACGGTTATAAAAATTTTGAAATAAAGCAAATTCTTTCATTAAATAAAAATGATTCTTTATATATAAATCAATTGCGTTTTAATGCTGTTCTCTCAGCTATGTATACGCAAAATCTGATGTATAATAAATTCGGAAAATGGGATAAAGAAATTTGGTTAAGTGAAACTGATATGCCAATTTTGATGTGGGAAAACCGAAAACTTATAGATTCTCAATCTCAATTATTTACAGTTTTTGTAAGTGGAACTGAAAGTTGGAAAGAAATTTATGCTTCAGTAATTGTATTTGATTCAAAAGATCAAGATTGTCTATCAGAAATTTCAGAAAATAAAAATTTGTTAATTAAGTTTTTCTCAACAGAAATCAGAAACTTAAATTCCAATAAAAAATTTTATGATTTATACTGGAAAACGGTAAATGATTATAAAGAAAATAAGTAACCTGTGTTAAACTCTTAATTTTGTTAAAAACAAACTAAATAACCTCAAAAAAACCATTCAATTTTTCCTTAATCAACGCAAGAGGATATTCTTCAAAATATTTAAATGTATGTTCTTTGATGTATTTTTCATCATGTTCTGCATATATTTCTGGTTTCAAATCTTTTAAATGAATTGAAATGTTCTTCTCATCTTCAAAAATCTGCCAAGTTTCTTTGTCAACACTTGGAGAAAACAAAGAAAAGGTTGGAACAAACAAAGCTTTTGCCATATTTACAGAACCACCTTCATTTCCAATCAAAGCATTACATTGTGATAATAATCCTAAAAATTCACGAAGACTTTTTCCATAAATATCAAAGAAAATTGCTTGTTGTGTTTTCTCATTACATAAATTATAAAGCTTTAAAGCATCTTCTTTTTGATTAGGAATATAATTAAAAAGTAAAGAAGCATTTGTTTTTTCAACAGTATAATCAAGCAATTCAGCCATATGTTCCAATGGATAAGTTTTGTACCATTCACTTCCCAAAATTCCAATCATGTACAAGGGTTGATTTTGAGGAATGTTTGCTTCTAAAATTGTTTTTTTAGCTACTTCAATTTCTTGATTTGAAAGAAAAATTTTTGGTTTAAAATCAGTGATTTCTTCTTTGATTAAAGGTTTTAACAAACCCAATCTGTTTTCAATAGCTAAACCATAATTGCTTTTTGTACCATTTGGTAAACGTTTAATATTGTGATTGTAAAATGCTTTTGAATATCCTTTGTCATAAGATATTTTATACTTTGCACCAGAAAAAAGAGTGATCAAATTGGTTTCTAATTTACTGTAAGCATCAATTACAACATCATATTTTTGACTTCTAATTTTAAAAATGAATTTAAACAATGATAAATAGTTCTTTCTAACGTTTTGTTCCAAAACAATAATGTTAGAAATGGCTTTGTTTTCTTTTAAAACAGCTACACAATTGGCATAACACATATAATCTATTATCGCGTTTGGATAACTTTTTTTAAGGCTATTGGCTAATATTGAACTAGTTAAAACGTCGCCAATTCGTTTTTGTTGAATGATTAAGATTTTCATTTTTCTAAATTAAAACGCTAAAGTACATAAGTATAACCAAACATAAAAACTTTAAATAAAAACTGTATTTTTGCAAGTATAAAATTCAAATTATGGCAATCAGCGGTTTAGTAATCACGTATAACGAAGAAAAAAACATTGGTAAATGTATAGATGCTTTGTTTAAAATTTGTGATGAAGTAATTATAGTTGATTCTTTAAGTAAAGATAAAACTGTTGAAATTGCCGAATCTAAAGGTGCAAAAGTAATTTCACAAGCTTTTTTAGGTGATGGACCACAACGAAGCCATGGTTTACCTTATTGTAAAAATGATTGGATTTTAAATTTAGATGCAGATGAGTTTTTAGATAAAGATGCAGAAGAGTTTATCTTAAACAAAAAATATTTAATTGGAAATTACGATGCTTTTTCTTTTAGGGTAAAAAACTTTTTAGGTGATGAACTTATTGATTTTTCTGGTTGGTATCCAGATCATAAGGTTCGTTTTTTTAATAAACAAACAGCAAAACCATCTGAGGCTAAAGTACATCAATCGATACTAACAACAAACGAAAAGAAAATCCCTGTTCATATTTTACATTATGGTTGGGATTCTTTAGAACAAATTGTAGCCAAGAAAAATCAATATTCAACTTGGCATGCACAACAACTTTTTGACCAAGGTAAAAGAGTAGGACCAGCCAAACCAGTAATTAATGGTTTAACAGCTTTTATAAGATGTTATTTCTTTAAAAAAGGCCTTTTCAATGGAATTGACGGAATCACAATCGCGTTAATTCAGGGTTTCTTTTCACACATGAAATATGCTAAATTATTAAAATTACAACGACAAGAAAAATTAATGAACCGTTAACTGATTGTTGATGATTCGTTCGTTAAACGATTGCAAATGTGCTTTAATAAATCGTTCCATTTCTATTCTTTTTTCTTTTTCAGTCGAAATTAAATTGGTTTTTATCAATTCATCTTTCTTAAAATTACCTTGAACAAAATGCATAATAGCAAAGATAATATTGATATAAGCTATAGCTGAGAAATCAAAGTGTAAACCACCCAAAAAGGTTATAATTGTTAATCCATTAAAGGAGTTTTTGTTTAAAAAAAAGATAAAAATTCTACACAGTTGATAAAAAAATACGACTAAAAAAAATACCCTTTAAAAAATAATTTCACACTACCAATATAGTTATTCAAATATTATTATTGAATTTTATTGCCATAATCTATAAATTAAACGGCTACATTATATTCGCGTAAAGCATCATTTAAAGATGTTTTTAAATCTGTTGAAGGTTTACGTTTTCCAATTATTAAAGCACAAGGCACTTGAAATTCTCCAGCAGCAAATTTCTTAGTATAACTTCCTGGAATTACTACACATCTTGCAGGAACAATTCCTTTGTATTCAATAGGTTCATCACCTGTAACATCAATAATTTTAGTCGAACCTGTCAAAACTACATTTGCTCCTAAAACAGCTTCTTTTTCAATACGAACACCTTCTACAACAATACATCTTGAACCGATAAAAGCGCCGTCTTCAATTATAACCGGAGCCGCTTGTAAAGGTTCTAAAACACCACCAATTCCAACTCCTCCAGAAAGATGTACATTTTTACCAATTTGAGCACAACTTCCTACGGTAGCCCAAGTATCAACCATTGTTCCTTCGTCTACATAAGCACCAATATTTACATAACTTGGCATCAAAATTACACCTTTAGAAATATAAGCACCGTATCTAGCTACAGCTGGAGGAACAACTCGAATACCTTTTTCGGCATAATTGCGTTTTAATTCCATTTTATCATGATATTCAAAAATCCCACTTTCCCAAGTTTCCATTTTTTGAATTGGGAAATACATTACGACTGCTTTTTTAACCCATTCGTTGACTTGCCAGCCATTAGTTGTCGGTTCAGCAACACGTAATTTTCCGTTATCTAATAATTCAATAACTTCTCTAATAGCAGTTAATGTTTCAGTTTCTTGCAGTAAAGCACGGTTTTCCCAAGCTTTTTCTATGATAGTTTGTAAGTTTTGCATTTTATAAAATTTTGACAAAGATAAAATATTTTTACAGTTGAACAGAATTCAAAAGTACGATTGTAATTAATTATTCATTTATCTGTTTTTAATGTAGTTTTTAACCAATATGAAAATACACAAGTTATAAAACTAGTATCTTTACAAAAAAAAAATAAAAATGCCAAGAATTCTATCCATAGATTACGGAATGAAAAGAACAGGAATAGCCATAACAGATGAAATGCAAATTATTGCTTCAGGCTTAACAACTGTTCCTTCAGAAACCTTAATTGCTTTTTTAAAAGACTATTTTTCTAAAGAGAAAGTCGAAAAAGTTATTGTAGGTGAACCAAAACAAATGGATGGAACTCCTTCTGAAAGTGCGGTAATTATAGAAAAATTCATCAAGACATTTAAAATTACTTTTCCAGAAATGCCTTTAGATAGAATAGATGAACGTTTTACTTCAAAAATGGCATTTCAAACGATGATTGATAGTGGTTTAAAGAAGAATCAACGTAAAAACAAAGCTTTGATTGACGAAATTGCTGCTACGATTATGTTACAAGATTATATGAATAGGAAGTAGAATTTAGAAGACAGATTTTCAGATGATGGCTTTTTAGATAAAAGTTCAACAATTTAACTTTTTATACTCAAATCAAAATAGTATTTTTGCATCAAATAAGTTTTATTACTTAAATAATTTAAAAAAATGATTTTACCAATATATGGTTATGGCGAAGCCGTTTTAAGAAAACATTGCGAAGAAATTGCTAAAGATCATCCAAATCTTAAAGAAGTGATCGCCAATATGTATGAGACTATGAATAACGCTTTTGGTGTTGGATTAGCTGCTCCACAAGTTGGAATGCCAATTCGTATCTTTATCGTTGATTCTTCTCCTTTTGCGGAAAGTGATGATGTTTCTAAAGAAGAAGCTGCTGAATTAAAAGTTTTTAAACAAACATTTATAAATGCAAAAATCTTAAAAGAAGAAGGAACTATTTGGAGTTTTAATGAAGGATGTTTAAGTATTCCTGATGTTCGTGAAGATGTTTCTCGTTATGATACTATTACAATTGAATATTTTGATGAAGACTTTAACAAGAAAACCGAAGTATATAATGGTTTAATTGCTCGTGTGATTCAGCATGAATATGATCATATAGAAGGAATTTTATTTACGGACCACGTTTCAACGTTAAAAAGAAAACTGATTGCTAAAAAATTAAATAATATCATAGAAGGTAAATCTTTTCCTGATTATAGAATGAAGTTTGCCAATAAAAAAGGAAGATAATTAAGAAATTTTAAGTTGAAATAATTAACAAATTATAGATTGAAATTTGGAATTTAAAATTTAAAATATATATTTGCCACCCAATAATTACATTAAAATGAGTTTACAAAAAATACTAGCTATTTCTGGAAAGCCAGGATTATATGATTTAAAATTACAAACACGTACAGGATTTGTAGCTGAATCTTTATTAGACGGAAAAAAAATAACTGTTGGTTTAAGAGCAAACGTGAGTTTGTTATCTGAAATTGCTGTTTACACGTATAACGAAGAAGTTCGTCTAGCCGAAATTTTTAAAGCAATTGCAACAAAAGAAAATGAAGGTCCAGCTATTTCTCACAAAGAAACAGATGAAAATTTAAAAGCATATTTTAGAGAAATTTTACCAGAATTTGATGAAGATAGAGTTTATACTTCAGACATTAAAAAAGTAATGAACTGGTACAATTTATTGCAATCAAAAGGAATGATTTCTATTGAAGCATTAACCGCACAAGAAAAACCAGAAGAAGCTTCAGAGTAAGCTTATTTAAAAGATATAAAAAAGTCCAAACGTATGTTTGGACTTTTTTTATAGTAAAAAATATGTTTAACATTTATTTCTTTGAAAAAGACTTAGCTACTTTTGCACCAATCCAAGCCATTGGAATGTAGGCTAAAGCAATGTCTAAAACAGCAAACCATGTTGGACCAGGTAGCATATAATTGACAGCAATTCCCCCAAGAAGAAACAAACCACCAATTGCTAGTGCAAACGTCATTTTATGAGTTGCAGCAAAATAATAAGCTATAGCTGCACCAGCTAAAGTTCCTAAGGCATGAGCTAAAAACGGAAAAATAAAATGTTCTGAGGATAAAGTTGGCATAACAGCTGCTAATGCTTCCATACTGTTTGGATCAATTCCTTCGATGGGAAAAATGGTATTACCAGCTTGTACAAGTCCCATATTGATGATACTTCCTCCGAACCAGCCAAGAATGACTGCTAAAATATTTTTGATAATTGGATTCATGTTTTTTTGTTTACTAGTTTAAATTTAAATAAAAAGGTATTTAGTTATGTTTTTTGAATTAATATCATAAATTAATCTTTTTATAGTATAATTAGTATCTGTTTTTATATTGTTATACCTAATTGGATTGTCAGAATCAAAATTAAAAAATAGATTAATAATATGATTTAATTTTTCAGCATTAATTATTTTTTGAAGAATAGCATTGAATATTTTTTCTTTTTCTTTTTGATTGTAATCAACAGTTGTTTTTATAAAAAAGAAAAGGGTGTGATATAAATTAGATTCTTGGCTAAGAGAATTAGTAGCATTCAATTCAATTTCTTTTGTACTTGCATTTTCATTATACATTGTAATGAAAATATGAGCAATTCCGTATTTTGAGTAATCTATTCTTGAGTATTCTATTGAATCATTTTTAAATATATAATAATCTGTTTTTTTCTCTTGGCCATAAAAGTTTAATGCAATTAGAAACGTTAGAACAAAAAAAATATTTTTCATAATATATTAGAGTAACTTATTGTTTTTTCAAATATATAAAATCTTAAACTCAAAAGACAAATGATTAGCATTAAAACTCAATTATAAGTTGCTTCTAAAAATATTTCCATAATTTTACAGTTATTCAGTATCAATAGCAAAACTCAATTTCAACAACAATATAAATAACATGAACAACAGAGAAAATCAATTAGCAGCTTTTAATCGTTTGTTAGATATTATGGATGAGTTGCGTGAGAAATGTCCTTGGGATAAGAAGCAAACTTTAGAAAGTCTTCGTCACTTAACCATTGAAGAAACTTATGAATTAGGTGATGCAATTTTGGATAATGATCTTCAAGAAATTAAAAAAGAGTTGGGTGATTTGTTGTTACACATTGTGTTTTATTCAAAAATAGGAAGTGAAACTAATGATTTTGATATTGCTGATGTAGCTAATTCAATTTGTGATAAATTAATTGATAGACATCCACATATTTATGGAGATGTAGTAGTAGAAGATGAAGAAGAAGTAAAGCGCAATTGGGAAAAACTTAAACTAAAAGAAGGTAGAAAATCAGTTTTAGAAGGTGTTCCTAAAAGTTTACCAGCTTTGGTAAAAGCAAGCCGCATTCAAGATAAAGTAAAAGGTGTCGGATTTGATTGGGAAGAAAGCCATCAGGTTTGGGATAAAGTGCAAGAAGAGTTAAATGAACTGCAAGTTGAAGTTGAATCGGGCAATCAAGATAAAATGGAAGCCGAATTTGGCGATGTTTTGTTCTCCATTATTAATTATGCTCGTTTCTTAAAAATCAATCCAGAAGACGCTTTAGAACGAACAAATAAAAAATTCATGAAACGTTTTATGTATTTGGAAAGTAAAGCCGGTGAATTAGGTAAAGATTTATCTGAAATGTCTTTGGCAGAAATGGATGTTTTTTGGGAAGAAGCGAAAAGATTATAGTAATCAGTGCTTAGTTGGCAGAATGTAGAATTTAGAAAGCAGTTTTATATTAAAAAAATATTTTGCTAATCTCAATTTTTCATTTGCCGTTGACTTCAGTCAACGGTTATAAGTTTAACATCTAAATGGCTTTAGCCAAATTTTTTCAGATTGAAAGTTCAACAATTTTACAAATAAACAAAAAATGTATTACTCAGTAATATTCACATCAGAACGAACCGAAATTGAAGAAGGTTTTATTGGTGTTGAATGCGCTTGAGATGTCACTGGAATTAATGTTTCATATTTGAAATCTAATAAAAAATGGAAACAAAACATGAACTATCTTATGGCTCAAGAAAAGAGCAGAAGTGATTTTTTCAAATCCTAAACAACTCGAATTTGTTTGGTGTAAAGAGAATATAGCTTTAAGAAATAAATCAATTAGATTTAATTAACCTAAATGAATTCATAAATGGATCAATACTTTTATCGTTTTTTCCATTATAAGATATATTATAAAAAAGATTCTTGTTTCTAAAGAGTTTCATGGAAATATAGCCTTGATTTCTTAAAGATTTATCTTTAAATTCTAAAATATAGAAAACACCTTTTAAACCATGTTGTATAATTTCTTTTTTATGTTCAACTTTAAAAGCATCTTTTAACCTAAACAGAACATTTTCAATCATTCTATCGTAGAGTTCTTCATCTGTAGTTAATCCAATTAAATTTGTTGGAAGATCATCATAAGTTACACTAAAAAATTTGTTTGGTCCTAATGAAGTAGCAAATATCGTAGTTTCAAATTTTTCTGAACCAATATTATTTTCAATAACATTTTTTACAGGTTCATCTGGAAATTTTGCAATAAAATTTCCAGATTTACTTGCGTATTCATCTGATTTTGTTTTGTAAATATCACTATCTGAACATGATATCAATAAAGTTAAGAGTAATAAACTATAAACTTTTTTCAACATATAATTTTTATAATTGATTTAATATTGAAAGTTTTTCTTTCCAAATTTTTAAATCTTCTTTATGTTTGTCAATATTTTTATGTACTTCTTTTATAAATGGATTTTCTCCTTTTTTAGAACTTGAAGTTATAAATTGAATGTTGTTTTCTAATTGTAAAATTTCACTTTGAACTTCATCAATTCTTTTACGTAAAAAATACGATTCTTTTTCTAAAGCTCTACTGTCTTCGTTTTCAGCTAAATGCTCTAAACGATTTTCAAACTTCATTAATTCTGTGTCTTTTTTAGATAAACTTAATTTTTCAAAAAGAGCATCTAAGATTTTATTAAATTTACCTTCAATATGTCTTTTGTTAAAAGGAACTCTTCCAAATGATTTCCATTTTTCAATGTTTACTTTTATAGCATCTAAATCTTTTTTGTGATCACCAACTAATTCAAACGACTTAATTTCGTCTAAAAAGTTTTTCTTGTTTTCAAACGCTTCAACTTCTTCTTTGTTTTCTTCGTTTTGAACTTTGTGTAATCTATCAAAATAGGCATTACAAGCCGATTTAAAGTCTTTCCAAACAGAATCAGAATGTTTTCTTGGTACATGACCAATCTTCTTCCATTCTTCTTGAATTTGCTTCATTATTGGAGTAGTTTCTTTAAAGTCTTCACTATCTTTTAATGCTTTTGCTTTTTCAACCAAAACCATTTTTTTATTCAAATTATCTTGTTGGTCATGCTTGATTTCTTTATAAAAAGCATTTTTATTTTTATTGAAGTCACGAACAGCATTTTTAAATTTTGCCCAAGTTTCTTCGTTTAATTCTACAGGTACTTTTCCGGCTTTGAAAAAAGTTTCGCGTAAAGCTTCCATTTTTTTCATTTGGTTTTGCCAACCTTTATGACCGTTAACTTCTTCGGTACTCAAATCATTTATACTAGCTATTATTTTTTGTTTAGCTTCAAAATGCTCCAATTCACGTTCATGAGCATTTGCATTTAATGCTTCACGTTTGTCATGCATTTGTTTAGTAATTTCACTAAATTCATTCCAAACAGCTTCCCTATGTTCTCTATCGACTGGACCAACTTCTTCTTTCCAAACTCTATGTAATAACTGCAATTCTCTAAAAGCTTTAATTACATCTGGTTCGGCTAATAAATCATTAGCACGAACAATTAGTTGTTGTTTTTGCTCTAAATTGTTTTTAAAATCTTGGTCACGAGCTTCTTTATCTAGATGAATTAAATCATAAAAACGCTCTACATGAAAATGATAGTTATTCCAAAGGATATTGTATTTATCTCTAGGAATAGAACCAGCATTATTCCAGCGTTCTCTAATTTCGTTCATTTTTTTGAACATATCACCAATAGAATCATCAGTAGACTCAATAAGATTTTTTAAGTCTTCAATGATAGTATTTCTAACTTCAAAATTATTTTTTAAGTTGCTTTGTAATTGGTTGTAATGTTTTGATTTTTTTGAACGATAATCATCAAAAACGGCATCAAATTTATTTTTTATTGCCGAATGAAACTCAAAACCTTCTGTATTTCCTTCGTTTTGCTCACTATATTCTTCACGTTTCTCTTCCAATAAATCATGAAAATGAGACATAAATGCTTTTTTAATTTCTTCTACATGGTCTTTTATTGCCATTACTTTTTCATTAGAAACTAATTTTTCTAATTCTTCAGTAAGTGCTTCCATAGACATTGCGTCATAATCCAAAACTGGAATTTCATGCCTGTCTTTTATAGTGTCGTCTTCACTTTCTTCTGCATTTGAATTGTCAATTTCATCCGTTGCAGCATTTGATGTAGTTTTTTCAGTAACAACTTCTTCAGTTACTTCTTCCACAACAGGTTGAACTTCCTTTTTTACTTCAACTACTTCATCTTCAGTAATATCTTGAATTGCAGTAGTTTCTTGTATTAGTTCTTGTTCGTTTTCTCCATCTGCATTTTGCAGGTTATCATTCTTTTCTTCTAACATGATTCATGTATAAGTTACTATTATGCTTCGAAGATACTAACTCACAAGGAATTTTCAAAAGAAAAAGCTAAAGATTGAACATTAAAGATTAAAGGCCAAAAGTTTCGGGGTTATTTTTTGATTTTTAAATAGAAATAAAATTATTATTTATTCCAAATTTTCCATGCTTTTTCAGCTTGAAACACTAACATTTCATATCCGTTTTTTGTTATTGCACCTTGTTCTTTTGCCTTTTTTAAGAACATTGATTCTTCTGGATTATAAACCAAATCAAAAACGATGTGTTTCTCTGTTAGTAAGTTGTAGTCAATTATTGGACAATCTTCAATATTAGGAAATGTTCCAACTGGAGTTGTGTTTATGACGATAGAGTATTCTTCAAATAAAGCAGCATCAATTTCATCATAAGAAATTTGAAATTCATCTGGATTTCTTGAAACAAAATCATATTCAATATTTAATTTTTTTAAAGCAAATGCAACTCCTTTACTTGCTCCACCGGTTCCTAAAATCAACGCTTTTGTGTGATGTGATTTTAATAATGGTTTTAACGATTTTTTAAAACCATAAAAATCTGTGTTATAGCCAACTAGTTCTTTTTTTTTATTGATAACTATTGTATTAACTGAACCAATTTTTTTAGCATTTTTAGATAAAGAATCTAAATAAGGAATAATCTCTTCTTTGTAAGGAATTGTCACATTTAAGCCTCTTAATCCTTTAGTTTTTGAAATAATTTCAGGAAATTCTTTGACAGAAGGTATGTCAAAATTCAAATATTCACAGTTATCAAAATGATAGGCTGCAAATTTTTCAGTAAAGTGTTTTTTAGAAAAAGAATAACTTATGTCTTTGCCTATCAAACCATATTTTTTCTGTTTTTTTACTTTCTTTGTCATCTTAAAATCATTAATTTTTAGCTATTCGAGTAGCAATTTTTTCCATTCCGTAAATTAAAAGAAACCCAAAAAAAGCTAAAAGTATTGAGGTTAAAACCTGGGCATCGCCATTAAAATCTTGAGGTAAAATACTTTTTTCTAAAAAAGGAACTGTTTCTCCGTGGCTATTTGTGCGAGTTTCTAAAACTTCTTTCCACGGCCATACTTTGTTTAAAGAGCCAATCATAAATCCAATTAGTAAAGCTAATGTAGTGTTTTTATGCCGTTCAAACATCCAATGGAGTATTTTTGAAAAAGATTTTAAACCGATGATTGCACCCATTGCAAATACTCCAAGTTTCATCATTGCAGTTGAAAGTAATTGCATGTTCATTTGAGTTATGCCTTCTCTAAATTGATTTATTGTTCCAATTACAGTTTCATAAGAACCCATCAATAACAATATAAAAGCACCAGAAATTCCGGGTAAAATCATAGCAATTATAGCAATAAATCCTGATAAAAAAAGATATGGATAACTATCGGGACTGCTAACTGGTCTTGCAATTGTAATGTAATATGTCAGAATAACACCAAGAATTAAAGCAACAATTGAAACTATTTCCCATTTGGTTATTTGTTTCCAAATAAGTAAAATACTAGCAATAATTAACCCGAAGAAAAAGGACCAAACCATGATTGGTTCAGAAGTTAATAAATGTGTTATTATTTTAGAAAAAGTTAGTACACTTATACCGATTCCGATAATTAGAGAAAATAAAAAAGATGCATTGGCTTGCTTCCAAGTTGCTTTTAATCCCTCTTTTTTCAGTGTTTTTAAAAGTGATAGATTAATTCCGTTTATGCTATCAATTAACTCTTGATATATACCTGATATAAATGCAATTGTTCCACCAGAGACTCCAGGAACAACATCTGCTGCGCCCATTGCAATTCCTTTTAGGGTGATAATTAAGTAATCGGGAAAAATTTTTCTCATAGAATGAAATAAGTGATAAAATATAAAATCAAAGTTGTTAACTAATTTTTAAAGTTACTAATTTGATTTTGAATTGATTTTTTATTCCAAATTGTAGGAAAATTGTTTTCTAAAATACTGTGATTTTTGTAATTATTTTGCAAAGCATTTACTAAATGAAATTTACCTTTTCTAGTTTGATTTAGAATGTAATATAAACCAGCTAAACGGTATTCTATCTCATAATTGTCTGGATAATTTTCTACACCTTGTAATAGTGACTCAATGGCAATTTGATAATCACCAACATATTGTAAAGAATCTGCCCAAAATATATAGGTGTCTAAATCAGTATCACCTAATTCAAAAGCTCTTCTATAGCCATATTCAGCTTCTTCATACGACTTTAAAGCCCTGTTTATTGATGCAAATCGTTTCCAGTACAACTTGTTATCGCCTTCAATACCGATGGCTTTATTTACATAATACAAAGCTTTTTTATAGTCAAATTGTCTAATGTAAAAGTCTGTAATAGCAATCCAAGCTTTATCTAGTAAAGGATCTTCATGTACGGTTTTTGAATAAAATTTTAATGCTTGTTTGTTGTTACCTAATTTTTCATAACATTTAGCTACACGTAGAAGTGCAAATGAAGTAATATCATCTAATTCCATTGTTATTTTGTAGCAATCAATAGCTTCTTGATATTTTTTTAATTTTTCAAGAGCTTTTGCTTTTTCTAAATAAGCACCTAAAAATGTATCGTCAATTAATGTTGCATATTCAAAAGCCCAAACTGCTTTGTCAAAGTTTTTTAAAGCATAATATTGACGTCCTAATTGATGCCAAGCTACTTCGCTGTATGGATTTCTGTTTATAAATTGATCTAAATATAAAACAGCTTCTTGGTTTTGATCTAAGAAATCAAAGCAATAAACTACATTATAAAGTGATGAATAATCTTCAGTATCTTCATTTAAACATTTGATGAAGTTTTCTTTGGCTAATTCTAAATTATCCATAAAAAGATATTCCATTCCTATCATAGAATATACATCTGCAAAATCATCAGTATATTTTAGAGCAGTTTTTAAAGATTCAATAGCTTTTTCGTGCTCGTCTTTTTTGGAAAAAATATTCGCTTTTTGGATATAAATTTCCTCGTTTGTAGGTTCAATAGCATATAATTCATTCAATAATCTATCTGCTAGTTCTATTTTATCATCAAAAATTAGTATTTCTACTTGTACTAACTTCAATCCAGTAGATTTTGGATGCTGTTCTAAGGCAAGTTTTAGTGCTTTTTTGGCAAGATTTAGCCTTCCTGTATCCATGTAGTGAAGAATAATTTCTTCAAACTCTTCAGAATCAAAAAATAAAACCTTGTTAGTTTTAAGCATTGATTCAAATTTAGATAAGGATAAGCCTTGGTTGTTTTCTTCTTCGTGACTCAAATTCATAGCTTTTGGTTTTGAAAATTTATCCTACTTTAAAAGTAACTAAATTAAAGGCTAATCTAATTTTTAGCTTTTATTGTTTTAAACAATTTAATTAACAATTTGAATAGTTAAGGCGCTAAAAACTAAGCAGTAAAGGTTTTTCTTTTTTTGGTTTTCCAATAGTTGTCTTTTATTCAGCGTCAATTTCATTAAGAACTTCAAGAATAATGCCACAACCTTCTTCAATTTCCTCTTTTGAAATCGTAAGCGGTGGAGTGATGCGTATAGCACAACCTTCAAACAATAACCAAAATAAAATTAAGCCTTTGTCTTGACAGCGAAGTACAACTTTGTCTGTTATTTCAGGACTTTTTGTCATGGCAGCTAACATTAAGCCTTTTCCACGAATTTCGTTAATTAAAGGGTGAACTAGTAATTTTCGGATTAATTGTTCTTTTTCTAATGCTTGTTGCATTATGTCGGTTTCGGTTAATTCTTTTAAGGTTGCTAAACAAGCTGCAGCAATAATGGGATGACCACCAAACGTTGTAATGTGTCCCAATTTTGGGTTATGACTTAATAAATCCATCATTTTTTCAGAAGCAGTAAAAGCACCAACAGGCATTCCGCTTCCCATTCCTTTTCCCATTACAACTACATCTGGAATAACATCATAGTTTTGAAATCCAAATAATTTTCCTGTACGACCAAAACCAGGTTGTATTTCGTCCAAAATCATTATTGCACCAACTTCATCACAACGTTGTCGGACTTTTTTAAGAAAATCATTATGAGGTTGAATAAATCCAGCACCACCTTGAATGGTTTCTAGAAGAATTCCGGCAGTTTTTGTGGTTATCTTTTCTAAATCGGCTTCATTATTAAATGTAATAAAATCTACATCTGGAATTAAAGGTCTGAAAACTTGTTTACGTTCTTCAAAACCCATTACACTTAAACTTCCCATAGTATTTCCGTGATAAGCGTTGTGACAAGAGATTAATTGACTTCGTCCTGTAACTCTTCTAGCCAATTTTAAGGCACCTTCAATAGCTTCTGTTCCAGAGTTTACTAAATAGGTTTTAGTTAATGGATAAGGAAGATTTTCTGCTAATAGTTTACACAATTCAACAGCAGGAGATTGTGCATATTCACCATAAACCATGACGTGTGAATATTTATCCAATTGATTTTTTATAGCATCATTAACTCTTTTGTTTTGATGTCCAAGTGTATTGGCCGAAACGCCAGCTACAAAATCTAGAAATTTAGTTCCTTTTGTATCATAAATATAAGAACCAAAAGCATGAGAAATTTCCATAGCTAATGGGTGAGGTGTAGTTTGTGCTTGGTATTTGAAAAAATCGGTTAACATTTTTTTGTAAAAGGTAATAGGTTATGGGTAAAAGGTGTTCTGCAATCTAAATTCTGCTAACTGATGTCTGATTACTTTTTCTTCTTCGGCTTATTCTTGTCAAATTCTAAAGTTTCTTTGAGGATTTTCATTGGTTTGTCTTCAATTAATTCTTTAGCTTTAGTTTCTTTTTGAATTTTTTCATCCAAATCGAGTTCTTCTTGAGGAAAAATATCGTCTTTTGATAGTATTTCTTCATCACCACGCCAGAGAAAACCTCGAAGTCTTCTGGCATTTTCAGGAAATTCTTCTTCTGGATAAATGTAACCATCTGTTTTGGTGAAGAAAGTTATGGTTTCGATTTTATTTTCTACTAATTCTAAATTTATTCTACTGCAAACACTTTTGTTTATTCCAACTAATTCATCCTCTTCGTTATATAAATAAGAGATAGCTTCACAATTTTTGACGATATCTACTTCATAAAGTTTATTTTCTCTAAATTTTCCATATAAGTTTTGTCCCTTGACCTGATTGTAGCCATTTTCACTTAAAGTGTCTTTTTGAATCAGAAAAGCATTATTTAGTACTTTTAAAGAATCTACTTTTTCTGTTTTGTTATTGCCAATAATGTGCATTATGTCACCAGTCATTTGGCTTTTGTTGCTCCATAAAATTGGTTTTCCAATCATTTTAGTTAAAGCATTTTTATTACTTGAATGAAGAGAATCACATTTTCCACTCATATCTAAATTAAAAAATCTTACATTATTATAAGCCCTAATAATTCTGTTTTCTGGTGGACCAGTTACTAAAATACGTTTTCCGTGCATGTACATAGAATCGTTCTCGGTTTTAGTAATAATCAATGCCTTTTTAGTAATGAACATTGAGTCATTCTTGGTTAGCGTATTTCTATAAACTTCAGCATAGTGTCCTTTTGCAACCAAATTATTAACTGTATCAGTAATTTTTACATTGTTGATTAATTTGGAAAAGTTTTTCTTTCGATCATAGAAAATATCATCACCTTCAATTCGTCTGCTGTTGTAGAGAATATGAGAGTTTTTCTTTAGTTTTCCAATGTCATTTGAAGTGTCATAAAAACCATTTTCGGTATAAATATAATCAGTTTTACTTGTGATTGTTGATGGTCCATAGACATAAGCATGTCCAGAATTGTCATAATAATCCAAATGATTAGTCTTGATTGTGCTTCTAGGGTTTACAACTGTAACAGCAGTTTTGAATGAATATTTTTTCTCATTCAAATAATACCTTCCGGACTTACTTTTTAAGACATTGTCTTTATTAGTAATTGTACCATAACTATTATAAAAGGCTTCTTGTGCTTTTCTATCAAAGTAAACAGTATCTGTAACCAAGTTTGAATCTGGAGAACGCATATTTACATCGCCAGTAGCATAAGCAAATTCTTTGTCGCCATTATACTCAGCATAACGACTATTCATAAAAATAGTATCACCCTGAACTAATTGAACATTTCCAAAGGCTTTTACATAATTTTCTTCGGTAAAATGATAAGCTTTATTACAACTTATTTTTACACCATTGTGAAGTACTCGGACATTTCCAGTAAAGACAATTGCTCCAGGAGTTTCGTTTTGATTTTTATCAATAAAATCAGAGTACTCAATAACAATTTTACCTGAATTATTCGTTTCATTTTGTGCAAAAAGAGAAATGCTTGTCAGAATAAAAAGTATATATATGTATATGTAATTTTTCAATGCTATTTATTTTGCGTCAAATTTAATTAAAAAGTATAAAAGCTGATTTCAATTAAGAAAGTTTTATAAGTATAAGTATAAAAAAAACCGCAGAATCACAGATTTACATGATAACTACGGTTTAATTTTATTTAAAAATCTAATTACTTTGTAATCGTTTGTGTTCTGTCTGGTCCAACGGAAATAACTTTTATAGGCACTTCAACTTCTTTTTCAATAAATTCGATGTATTCCTTTAATTCTTTAGGTAATTCATCGTAAGTAGTCATTTTTGTTAAATCTGCTTGCCAACCTTTTATTTCTGTGTAAACTGGTTCTACGTTTTCTGGTTCAATATTATAAGGTAAATGACTTATTTCTTTTCCTTTGTGCTTGTAAGCTGTACATATTTTCAAAGTATCAAAACCTGATAAAACATCACCTTTCATCATGTATAATTCTGTCACGCCATTTACTTGAACAGCATATTTTAGGGCAACTAAATCTAACCAACCGCATCTTCTAGCTCTTCCTGTTACAGAACCGAATTCATTTCCGATTTTGGCCATTGCCGTTCCAACTTCATCAAATAATTCTGTTGGAAATGGGCCGCTTCCAACACGAGTAGTGTAGGCTTTGAAAATTCCGTAAACTTCTTTAACTTTATTTGGTGCAATTCCTAGTCCAGTACAAGCTCCCGCTGCAGTTGTGTTCGATGATGTAACGAATGGATAAGTTCCAAAATCAACATCTAATAAAGAACCTTGAGCACCTTCAGCCAAGATTGTTTTTCCTTCTTTTAATGATTTGTTTAAATATTCTTCAGAATCAATAAAAGTTAATTTTTTAAGTTCTTCAATAGAAGCAAAGAATTCTTCTTCCATTTCTTGAAGATCGTATTGTAAATCCACATCATAGAAGGCAATCATTGACTCATGTTTGTCAGCCAAAGCTCTATAACGCAATTTAAAATTTTCTAATTCAATATCACCAACACGAATTCCATTTCTTCCTGTTTTGTCCATGTAAGTTGGGCCAATACCTTTTAAAGTAGAACCAATTTTTGCTTTACCTTTCGAAGCTTCAGAAGCTGCATCAAGTAATCTGTGTGTAGGTAAAATAAGGTGCGCTTTTCTTGAAATTAGTAGTTTTGAAGTAATATCTAAATTAAATTTAGCTAAACCTTCAATTTCTTTATGAAAAACAACAGGATCAATCACAACACCATTTCCGATAATGTTTTTAGCATTTTTATGAAAAATTCCAGAAGGAATAGTTCTTAATACGTGTTTAATTCCGTCAAATTCAAGAGTATGTCCAGCATTTGGTCCACCTTGAAAACGAGCAATAATATCATATTTTGAGGTAAGTACATCAACAATTTTTCCTTTTCCTTCGTCACCCCATTGTAATCCTAGTAATAAATCTACGGTCATCTTTGTAATATTTGTTGTAAGTTGTTTATGTATAGTAGTTAGTTCTCTTTTTTAGTAGCATAGAAGTAAAGAGAATGCGTTTGGATATCAATTCCAAAGATTTCTTCCATGGTTTCTTTTATCTGCTGTATTCTTGGGTCACAAAATTCGATAACTTCACCAGAATCAGTCATTATGATATGATCGTGTTGTTTGTCAAAATATGATTTTTCGTAATGTGCTTGATTCTGTCCAAATTGATGGCGACGAACTAAGCCACATTCTAGCAGTAATTCTATAGTGTTATAAAGCGTTGCTCTACTTACACGATAGTTTTTGTTTTTCATTTTGATGTATAGTGATTCTATATCAAAATGTTCTTTTGAATTGTAAATTTCTTGAAGTATAGCATAGCGTTCAGGAGTTTTGCGATGTGCTTTTCCTTCTAAATACTTGGTGAATACGTTTTTAACTACTTCTTGATTTGTGTTGTTTTCCATAGGGTTAACCATCAGATAATGGCAAAGATACTTTTATTTTTTTGATTTTGTTTTCTGTGTGAAATACGTTTTCCAATTTTATTAACAATGCAATTTTAATTCTTATATATCCTAGTAATTTTATCAATTCCATCTACTTTTTTGATGTTTTCAATTAGTTTTTTTAGAATGGTGTTATTTGCTACTACTACGGTTATTTTACCAGTAAAAATTCCGGCATCACTGCTTAATGAAATATTTTGAATGTTGACGTGCATTTGGTTTGAAATTACTTTTGTCAATGCATTTGTAAGTCCCATAGTGTCCATTCCAGTAATGTTAAGCATTGCTCTAAATTCTTCTTGACTAGAATCTATCCATTTGGCTTGCATAATTCTATAGGCATAATTAGATTGCATGCTTATAGCGTTTGGGCAATCTTTTTTATGTACTTTTATACCTTCATTAATAGTTATAAATCCAAAAACTGCATCTCCAGGAATAGGGTTGCAACATGCAGAAAGTTTATACTCTAACTTATCTTGTTCTAAACCAAAAACAAGCATATCATATTTTTTATTTAGCTCATTTTCTTTAATTTTTTCTGGTTTAGCAGTTGGTGTTCGTGTAATTGTTTTCTTAAAAAAATTAACAAGTGTATTGTTTTTCTGTGAAGCAAAATCTTTTAGTTTTTGGTTATCAATTGAACCTGAACCTATTTTATAAAATAAATCTAAACTTGTATGTAATTTGAAATAGTTAACCATTTCATTAACCGTAGTTTCATTTAATGTGATTTTTAAATGACGCAATTTTCGAGTTAGAATTTCTTTTCCGTCTTCTGCAATTTTTTTGGTGCTTTCATTTAAAACGTTTCTAATTTTATTTTTTGCTCTCGAAGTTGTAACATAATCTATCCATTGAGAAGTTGGTTTTTGATTTTCAGAAGTTATGATTTCAACTTGATCACCACTGTTTAGCACATGATTTAAGGGTACTAATTTTCCATTTACACGTGTTCCTCTTGTTTTACAACCAATTTCGGAGTGAATGCTAAAAGCAAAATCTAATGAAGTTGCTCCTTTTGGCAAGGATTTTATATCACCTTTTGGTGTAAAAATATAGATTTCTTTGGC
This sequence comes from Flavobacterium sp., assembly GCA_047622645.1. GTDB lineage: Bacteria > Bacteroidota > Bacteroidia > Flavobacteriales > Flavobacteriaceae > Flavobacterium. Next base: position 1,538 of record JBLHNH010000001.1, on the reverse strand, counting down.
ATACAAGTTCAGTTTAAACTCTTCAACAAAATCAACTGCATTGTTTGAAGAATGATTTTCAATAGCTTCTTTAAGTTGGTTTAACCAAATTTCTAAACCATGTTCTTCTGAAGCAATACCTTTGTATTTATGATGAGCTGCATAGCCTTTTTCGGCAATTTCATTCATACGTTCACTACGAACTTGAATTTCTACCCAACGTCCTTTTGGCCCCATTACTGTAATATGTAAGGCTTCATAACCACTAGATTTTGGAGATGAAATCCAGTCACGTAAACGACTTGGGCTTGGTCGGTAATGATCCGTTACAATTGAATATATTTTCCAAGCTAGAAATTTTTCTTCTTGAGCATCAGATTTATAAATAATTCGCAGTGCAAATTTGTCGTAAACTTCATCAAATGTCACACCTTGCGCTTTCATTTTTCTACGAATAGAATAAATCGACTTTGGTCTTCCTTTTAAAGAAAATTCGATACCTTCTTTGTTTAATGATTCGCTTAAAATATCAGAAATAGCTTTAATATACTCGTCTTGTTCTTCTTTGGTTTCTTTTATTTTACTTACAATGTCATTAAAAACTTCGGGTTCGGTATATTTTAATCCTAAATCTTCTAATTGCGTTTTAATATTATATAGACCCAAACGATGGGCAAGAGGAGCGTAAATATATAGTGTTTCAGAAGCAATTTTGGCTTGTTTGTAATCAACCATGCTTTCCATGGTTTGCATGTTGTGCAGTCTATCGGCAATTTTGATTAAAATTACTCGTACATCTTCATTAAGGGTTAAGAGCATTTTTCGGAAATTTTCCGCTTGCATAGAACCTCCTTGTTCTGTTTTTACTTGAGCAATTTTGGTTAATCCTTCGACTAATTGTGCGATTTTTGGATTAAACATTTTCTCAATTTCCTTGACTGTAATTTCTGTATCCTCAACTACATCGTGCATAAGTGCTGCGGCAATAGAAGTTGCTCCCAAACCAATTTCTGAAGCCACAATTTTAGCCACAGCGATAGGGTGGAAGATATAAGCTTCTCCAGATTTTCGTCTTTGGTCCTTATGTGCATCAACAGCAACGTCAAACGCTTTGCGAATTAGCTTCTTATCTTCGGCTGTAAGGGTTTGATAACTAATGCGTAAAAGCTCTTTGTATTCTCTCGCAATGGCTTTGTTTTCGGCTTCAATATCAATATCAATCATAGGGTTGCATTAGATACCTAAAGTTATAACAAAGTTATGGATTGGACAAATTAATTTTTGGGATTTTCCTCAAATGTTATTTATATAAAATTACCTCTTCAAAGCAAAATGCCCTTTTATAGTTTTACCATTTGTAAATTCAATTAAATACCAATAGTCAGTAGACAAAACATCTTGACCATTATGTTTTCCATCCCAACTACTATTCTTTGGGTTAAATTGATTTAATAATTTACCATATCTATCAAAAATAGAAGCTTTAGCAAAGTCATTAGGATTAAAATTATTTATTGTCCAAAAGTCATTATAACCATCACCATTTGGTGTGAAAAACT